>NZ_JAATJA010000002.1:600000-900000 GCF_011927665.1 Desulfobaculum xiamenense | reverse complement strand
CTGCCCAGCCTGCGCGACGAGCGCATCAAGATGGAGAAGCGTCTACCCGGAGCGACCGAGGCAGAGGGCGTCGCCACGTGGACGGACACCATCGCCCCCGGCGCGGAAAAGACCATCGAGTACGGCTATTCGCTGTCGTGGCCTTCCGACATGCACCTCGACCTCGGCGGGCGCTAGAGCGCACCCTCGCCACATGACGAAGGGGTGACCTCCACACGGAGGCCGCCCCTTTTTCCTGCCGGATGGCACCCGTCACCGCGCCGAAGCGCGTCGGCGCATCCTGCGCCACAAGGCTCCAACGGCCAGAACGATAAGACATGCCGCAAGCGTCCCAAGGCTGATGGCGGCCCCGGCCTGCAAGTACTGCTGCGGCTGAAATTCCACCACGATCTCGAAATCCGTTCCGCCCTGCGCCCCCTCGCGCCAGTAGGACGCCGCGCTGTCCGGTCCGGGCAGCATGCGCACCAGCGCGGGGTCGATCCACCAACTGTTGGCGAAACCGTTAGCCACCCAATGAAGCGCCTCGGGCCATGCCACGGAGCTTCCGCCACCCGGCTCCAACCGCCAATTCTCAGCCGCGAACGGGGCGGCGCTTCCGGCCACGTCCTCCACGGTGGGAACGATGCGCCCGGCGGAGTGGTTCTCGTTCCACGCGCCGTCCGGCAGATTCTCGTTCTGCACGCTGCGGTCATAGTCGCGCGAGACGAAGCCGACCGAATAGGTCTCGACATGGTCCACGTAGTCCCGCCCGTTTTCGTCGAATCCGTAATGCTTGCGGGCGCGCTGCCCGCCGTCGCCAAGGGTGGAGACGATGCCCCGCGCCACGAAATCCCGCAGTGCCTCGGCATCGGCCTGCCCGTGCTCGTTGCCTTCAAGAATGCGATACTCGCGAAAGCGTGCGGTCAGTTCATCCGGCGATGGCAGCGCAGCCAACGGACGCAGGTAGACCTTCCACCCCACGTGGTAGGTCTCGTTGACCAGCAACGGAAATCCGCCGCGCGCGTCGTGGACCCGCAGCCGATAGCGCACGGGGCTGATCTTGCGAAACTCCACGTATGGGCGCTCGAAGGGCCGTTCGGTGCGCTCCAGCCGCGCCGGGGCGTCCATGCCTTCCTTCAGAAGCAGCCGCTCCGAAAGGCCGCGCTCTTCGAGAATCCTGCGTAGCAGCGCATCATGGGCGGCATTCTGATCGGCATAGAACACGCCCGTGTCCAGCGAGAATCCCGGTGCCTGCATGATGTCGATCATCAACTCACGGGGATCGACCTCTCGCTCCTGCGCCGCGCGGCACGGCACCGCCGCGACGACAAGACACACCGCCAACATCACGCGAATCATCACGCTCCACTGCATCGCAACGCGAATCATGCCTTCCTCCGGCTGGGAAACACGTACTTGAGGGCGCAGCACCGGTAACAGGGCGGCGCGTTGGGATGCCGCCCGGCATAGGCCCTAAACGCCTGCGCCGGTTCGCTCATCCACGCCTCGCGCACGCTGCCCTGCGCGATGTTGCCGATGACATGACCATGGCACATCTCGATGTCGCCATTGGCCCGGATGCTCGCCTCGGACCACGGCAAGGAGCAGAAAGACTCGCGCGAGGGAAAGCCCGGCTCGTAGTAGGCGCGCACGTCGTTGGTCGTGGGGCCGAAGCCCACGCGCACGCCGTGCCTGCGCCCCAGTTCCGGCGCGCGCTCCATGAACGCCACGATCTTCTCGACCTGCTCCGGGCTAAAGCAGCGCTCGCCCACGTCCATGCCCTGAAAGAGCTTGCCGAATGGCATGCGCTGCGCATAGCGCGCCTGCGCCTCGCGGCATGCATCATCCACGAAGCTGAAATGCTGGAAGGTCAGTTCATCCACGCGCAACTCGCCCGCCAGTTCCACGAGGAAATCGAGATCGTCGAGATTTTGCGGCAGGAAAGTCGAATTCAGCTTGATGACCGGAAACGGCGAGTTGCGCTCGCGCATGCATTCGCGCACCCGCGCGATGCCGGAAAGCACCCCGGCGTAGGCTCCCTTCAGCCCCCGGTTGGCGTCATGGGCCTCCTCGCGGGCATCGACGGAGACCGACAAAAACGTCAGCCCCGCATCCACGAGTTCCCCTGCTCGACGCTCCAGCAGCAGGCCGTTGGTGGTCATGCCGGTCACCAGCCGCCGCGACGCCGCGTGGGCGATGACCTGCGGCAGTTCGCGATTCATGAGCGGCTCGCCGCCGGTGAAGTAGAACCCCGTGCCCCAGCGCGCGGCCTCGTCGATGACCGCCCGCATGGACGCGAGGCCTATGGTCTCGTCCGCCTCGCCGAAGTGCTCGCGCGACTGCCACACCAGACACATGGGGCAGCGCATGTTGCAGCGCTCCGTGGCGAACACTGTGATGATGCGCGGAAAACCCAGCAGCACGCGGCGGTTGAAGCGCTCCACATACAGCTTGGGCAGCATGCGCACCATGGTGGGCCAATAGCGCCGCGCCAGCGCCGCCGTCTTTTTCAGTCCCAACCGCTTTTCTTCCATGCCGCCTCCTCACACCCGCTCGTACGCGTTGCCGCCGCCGAGGAACCGCCCGAAGAGCTTCACGGCGCAATACAGCCCCAGCACGCGGTAGGTCATGGCCAGGTGGAACAGCCCGAGGCCGGGGTCCTCGCGCCGCACGCGCAGCGCGTCGAGCCACACGGGCACCACGAGAAACGCGCGCCCGAACAGGCGCAGCCAGTCGCGCGGGCCGAAGTGGTAGGAATAGAACGCCTCCACCTCCCGGTCCACACGGCGCATCACGCGCCGGCGCTTCTTGCGCACGAAGGCCTCGGCGTCTCCGGCGTGGACGTGCACCACCCCCACCCGGACCTTGGCCATGGCGTTGCGCCCGGCCTTGACCAGTCGGTGCGCCACGTCCACGTGCAGGAAGGGATCGTGCGGCACGGACATCAGGTCGTCACGCCGCACGATGAAGCCGTTGGCCCCAAGGGGCGGAATGCGCCCGGAGTCGGTAAACACGGCCTTGATGTAGCCGCCACGGTCTTCCTCGACACGCGGAGCGCCGGTCCAGTCGCCGGTGACGGCGGAAAAGCGGTCGTAGTAGCCGAGATACACGGCCACCGGGTCGTCCCCGCCTATGGCCGCGCAGTAGCGGGTAGGCACGCTGTCCTCGCTGCGCGCCCGGTACCACAGCGGTTCCGCCGCGCAGATGTCCGGGTCGTCGAAGGGCGCGAGCATCCGCCGCAGCCAGTCCGTGCCGTCGAGGATGTTGTCGCTGTCCAGACAGCACAGCAGTTCCCCCCGCGCGGCCCGAAAACCGATGGGCCGTCCGAGCGGATGGATGACGTGCGGATTGTCGAGCACGCGGCAGCCAAAGCGCTCGGCCACGGCGCGGGTGGCGTCTGTGGAGCCGCCGTCGAGAATGAGGATTTCCACGGCCTCGGCGGGATAGTCCTGTGCCCGGATGGACGCGAGGCACTGCTCCAGCACACCGGCGCAGTTGTAGGCGGGGATGACGAACGAGACGAGAGGCGATGCGCTCACAAAAATTCCCTCCTCCATGCCATGTACACCACGAGTGCCCACAGGAGCTTGCGGTTGTCGCGCCGTCCGTCGATGTGCTCGCGGATGCGCGCGTCCACGAAATCCGGATTGAAATGCCCGCAGGCTCGCAGATTGTCCGCACACAGCGCCTCGCGCAGGTGCCCGGAAAGCTCCCGGCGCAGCCAACGGCCAAGCGGGAAGCCGAAGCCCTGCTTGGCGCGGTGGACGATCTCGTGCGGCAGGTGGCGCTCGGCCACGGCGCGCAGGATGGTCTTGGTCCGGCGCGGTCCCCACTTGTAGCCGACTGGCAGCGAATGCACGTACTGGGCGAGGCGATGATCGAGGTACGGGGCGCGTACCTCCAGCGAATTGGCCATGCTCGCGATGTCCACCTTGTGCATGATGTCGCCGGACAGGTACCAGCCGAGGTCGGCCATTTCCACGCGGCGCGGCAACTCCTCGTCCGGGGCGATGCCACGCTCGAAGCCGTCGAGGAATGAGGCGTCGACCAATTCGGCGTCGCGAAACAGCCCGCCGCGCTCCTCGCGGGTGACGTGGGCCTGCCACTCGAAATGCCGCACGATGGGCGACAGTTCCGCCGAGGACACGAAGCGCCGCAAGCGGAAATCAAGGCTGAAATCCCGATACGACACGGGCAGCATGTCCACCCCGCGCCGCACCGCCCGCCGGATGCACGCGGGCAGGCGCACATAGCCCCCCACCAGATAATGCGCGAGATGCATGGGATAGCCGAAAAACAGCTCGTCCGCCCCGTCGCCGCCAAGGGCCACTGTGACGTGCTCCCGCGTCAGGCGCGAAAGCAGGAATGTCGGCACCAGCGACATGTCGCCGAAAGGCTCGTCCAGAAGCGTTCCGATACGCCCGGCCGTCTCCAGCGCGTGGCCCTCCTCCATACGCAGGAAGGTATGCCGCGTGCCGAGATGCTTCGCCGCCATGTCGGAATAGCGGCTCTCGTCGAAGGACGGGTCGTCGTGGACCACGGAAAATGTTCGGATGTTCGGATGATGGCGCACGGCCATGGCCGCGACGAGGCTTGAATCGATGCCGCCGGAAAGAAACACGCCAAGCGGCACGTCAGCTTCGAGGCGCATGGACACCGCCCGCTCCAGCTCCGCCTCCACGCGGTCCACGGCATCGTCGTATCCGTCCCCGCAGCGCTCCCCGTTGAGCCGCCAGAACATGGAACGTCGCACCGCGCCGCCATCGGCCTCGAAAGTCAGCATCTCGCCGGGGCACAGCTTGTTCCACCCGCGTAGCACGCACATGGGCGCGGGCACGTAGCCGAACACGAAGAAAGCCCGAAGCGCCTCCATATCCTCGGCAGGGGGCACCACGTCGCGCACGGCCTTGAGTTCCGAGGCGAAGACGAAGCTCGTCCCCTCGGCGCGCCAGTAGAGCGGCTTTTCGCCGAAGCGGTCCCGCGCGAGGACGAGCCTGCGCCGCGCCCGGTCGTAGAGGGCGAAGGCGAACATCCCGTTCAGCCGTTCCACGAAGCCGTCGCCCCACTCCAGATACGCCGCCGGAAGGATCATGGTGTCCGAGGTCCCCCGGAACCTGTGCCCCCGGCTGATCAACTCATCGCGCAACTCGTGATGGTTGTAGATTTCGCCGTTGAAGACCACGGCCACGCGCTCATCTGCATCGAGCATGGGCTGGCGACCGGTCTCGGACAGATCGATGATGGACAGCCGCCGATGCCCGAGCATGACGCCCCCGTCCTCCCACACGCCGGACTGGTCCGGCCCGCGATGGGCCATGCGGTCGAGATGCGCCTCGAACCCCGCCCGGTCCACGCCAAGGGCGGCGGGATTGATCATGCCGAGAATGCCGCACATGCCTAGGCTCCCCCGCCTCCGCCGCCATCGGCGTTTCGGGTGGTCGCGGGGCGAAGCACATGCTCCACCAGCCCGTTCTCGCGCATGGTCTCATAGAGGGCCTGCGCGATGATCCGATCCCCCGACGGATTGAGGTGGATGCCGTCCTTGCGGAAGTGCGCGGTGCGCACCTCCTCTCGCGGCAAAGCGTCGAACACGCGTTCGAGGTCGCACAGGGGCGTTCCTGTCTGGGCTGCCACCTGGCGCACAATGTCGTTGTAACGGCGATGCATGGGCACCAGATCGTCGAGGCTGTGCAGCCAGCGCCGCTTCAGGTATTCCGGCTCCTGCCCGCGCTCGTGGGAACTGGGGGCCGTCAGCAGCACGGGGCGGATGCCATGCTCGCGGCACAGCGTCACCATGCGCTCCAGATTGGCGCGGTAGTCCTCCTCCGGCACGCGGTTGCGGGCGAGGGTGATCTTGCCCGGCTCCACCAGCCCCACGGCGCGGACCTTGATGAACAACTGCACCACCCGCAGGTGACTCAGGCCAAAGGGCAACAGCACCGACGCCACGTCCTTGTCCTCAATGCCGAAGCTCGCCCAGTGATCGTTCCAGCCGAAATAGATGGTCACCACATCGGGGTCGAGGCCCAGCACGTCCCGCTCCAGTTGCCGCAGCCCCTGATACGACGACCACCCGGCCACGCCCGCATTGAGAAATGGCACGGCCATTCCGGGACGTTCGGACTCGACAAGCTGCGCAAACTGACGATCATAGCTGCCGATCTGCGTGCAGGAATCGCCAACGAACACGATCCGGGGCGGATTGCGCCGGGCCTCGTCGAACTGTCCGCGATACTTCTTGGTGATCCAGAACAGGTCGTCATCGATGACATAGGCCTCGCGGATGGCTTTGGGATGCGGCCACCCGAACTGCACCTGCGAGAGATACGGCTCGCAGGAAAATCCCGTTACCCGCAGATAGACCTCCACGCCCGCCACGGCCACGAATACCGAAGCCAGCACCAAGAGTGCCGCGCCAAGGGCCTTGCGCGCCTTGCCTTCGCTCATCGCGTGTCCTCCTTGCCGCCCATGACCACCGGGGACACGGCGACGTTTCCCTGCGCACGTCCACCCCGCCCGCCGACAATCTCCCGCGCGAGAAAACGCAGGAGCTTCCAGCCGGTGGGCAAGGCGCTGAAATGCGTGCTCCCCGCGATGCGCGCATGCTCGCGCACGGGGAACTCCGCACACACCACGCCCATGCGATAGGCGCGGATGACCATTTCCAGATCAATGCACAGCCCTGTCGGCTCAAGGTCCATGCGCCGGAACGCATCCACAGTGCAGCCCCGCACGCCGTGCAGCACATCATCCACGTGCACGCCCCCACGAGTCCACAGGCCCGCGCAGATGGCCGAAAGTGCCTGCACGAACCACTTGCGCGGCCGCAGCAGCCGGTCGTCCTCCTCGTTGCGCGCACCGGGAGCGTTGCGGCTGGCGATGACCAGTTCCGCCCCCCGCTCGAAGCGCTCGCGAAATTCCAGAACGCAGGCAGGGTCCAGCGTGCCCTTGGGATGATAGAGGACCACGGCGTCCGTGGTGCAGTGCGAAAACGCCTCGAAATACGCGGCGCTGTAGCCCCGCACACGCTGCGTACGCACGTCGATGCCCGCGTCCCGCAGGAATTCGGCGGTGCCGTCGGTGCTCCCGCCATCCAGCGCGTAGACCTCCTCGAAGGCATCAAGCGGCAGACGCGGCACGTCGTTCCGACATCCGGCCAATTCGTTCCAGCACAGCACGCACAGAGTCATCCGCATGTCGCATCCGCCTCGTTTGGGCACAGCTCCCGCGCAAGGGCCATCCCCCGCGCCACGGCCACGTCCGAGTTCATGTGTTCCCACAGCCCCCAGCGCCCAAGCCCATGGATGGCGCGCGACGCGGCCCACTCCAGAATGCGGCGCATGTGCGCGGGCTTGTCCACCGTATTGAGCGGATAGGCGTACTCGTTCACGTGGCTGAATACGCCGACGTCGCCGCCGCGCGCGGCATTGGTCTCCGTCCACCCGCCGCGCGAACCGGGCAGGAAATTGCAGCGGTTCAACTCGCGATGGTGGGGCACGTCGCGATCCGGCACGTAGACCCAGTGCGCATCGCTCTTCGGCTGTGCCGGGCTGTAGTCCACGCGGATGCCCACATGCCCGAGGGCACGCATGGACGCCCGCACCTCGCCGGGAATGCCAGTGAAAGCCGTCCACTGCGGCCACGGAATGCTGCTCACGATGCACCCGGCCTCGATCACCCCGTTGATCACCCTGCGCTGCGCGTCCACGCTCTCCACCGGCGTCGAAAGCAGAAGCCTGTCGCCGAGGGCGCGCCCCATGCGCCGCCACAGCTCCCCATAGCCGCCCACGCGCGGATAGTAGAACTCCCCATGCGCAGGGATGCGCCCGGCAGGCCGCCGCTCCAGACAGCTCTGAAGCGTGTCACGCAGGGAGACGTCTGGCAGTTTGTCCATCCAGTAGGTGCCGAGGCGATCGAGGTCGTCGCCCCACAGCTTGGCGTTGTAGGCCAGCATGTACTCGTCGGCGATCCTGCGCCCGAGCTTCCACACGATCCACTCCACGAAGCCCTCGGGCCGCGGCAGTCCGCGATTACACCCGGCCTCGGCCACGGAAACGAGAAACTCCAACTGCTCGTCCACGGGTAGCCGCCACAGGTTGGCCTCGAAGGGATACCCCATCTCGCGCCCATGGTAGCGGATGGTGGAGCGCCGCACATGGCGCGTCCACTCGTCCTCGGGCATGAAGGCAAACAGGAAGTCCAGCACCTCGCGGTCGCGCACGTCGAGAAAGTGCCCACCGCCGATGTCGAGCGGCGCGCCGTCCACCTCGTGGCTACGGCACAGTCCGCCCGGCTCCGCCTCCCTTTCGAGGACCACGAAGGACTCCTCCCCCGCGAGGCGTAGTGCGTTGGCGAATGCAAGTCCGGACGGCCCTGCACCGAGAATGGCGTATGCGACGCGCATTGTTCCCCCATTTCGTCTTTCATTCGAAGATGATGCGATGCGTCATCGTCTAAACCTGACACTGCCGCCACAATACACGCCACGACATGTCCTGCCAAGACGGTCAGTTGCATTTCATCGACAATCGACACTCGTGCGCTGAAAGAGTGCGGCATCTGCGAAGCGCACCATCGCACCGACAGGCACCCCGTGCAGACGGAATTCCAGCGACGGACAGCGCCCGGCGAGAAGCCAACGCGGCGAGGCGTCCAGCGGCACGATGTAGCACTCGCCCCGCGCTTCGAATTCGAAGCCCTCGGCCTGCGCATCGCCCCACGCCACTTCGAGGCGCGCCTTCGGGCCAAAGGCCGCACTGGAGACGGACAGCGTCAACAGTCCTGCTTCCGCTCCCGAAAGTGGAGCATCCCGCGGCAGGTCCAGACGCACGCGGGGGGCGGGGCCACTCACACGCCAGCCATCGCCCTCCCGCACGAGGTCCGCGACGCCGGTCTCCGGCATGTCGAGTGCGCACACACGCCGCATCAGGCGATCGAGACTGGCGGAGGATGCTCCCCACGAGGCAGGCAACGCCGCCAGATTGCGCTGATGAAACACGCCATCCAGAAGGACGAGGCCGCGTTCTGCGTTCATGGGACCATGGGCGGCGTCGACCTCGGCTGCGTCCATACCCGGCAGCCCGCGCACACGGTCCAGCACGTCAGGGCGCACCATGAACACCAGCCCGTTCCACACGAAGGGCACATAGCCGCGTAGCACATGGCGATACGTGAGATGTGCGCGCAGGGCGGCCGTTCCGGCATTGTGCAGTTCGTTGTCGGCCTCGGCGAGCACCAACGGCGGCGGGTCCGCCGCGAGGGCGGCCACGGCGCGGCGCTGCTGCTGCGGATGCGGCATGTTGTAGACGGCGGGAATGGCCGTGGGCACACGGCGTTCGAAAAGGAAATAGTGCGCGTTATGGTTGGTCATGTCGAAATAGGTCTCGCCGGGGCGCAGCATGTGTCCAAGCAGTTCCCCCACAAGGCGAAGGCGCTCCATGTGCCGCGCTGCCCGGTCTTCCCGACCCTTCAGGTGGAACAGCCCAAGCCGCTCGACGCCGATCTCCGCGCCGGAATGCAGCGGGGCCGTCATTTCACGCACCATGAAGTGCACGGCGGGCATGCTCGCCTCGGACACCTTGCCGTTCAGATAGTACATGCCAATGATTCCGGCGAAGAAGGCGTAGGCCACCAAGAGCGCTGCGGCCGGTCTGCCCCGCCGTCCGGCGAAGAGCACAAGCGGCAGAAGAAGCGCCATGGCCCACACGCTCACCGCGCCGGGCCGCGACATTCCGGCACCGATGCGTCCGGCGGCGCGAATGACGAAAAGCAGCATCAGAAGCCCCACGGGGCCAGCCACGAGGGCCACGCGCTCCCACCGCTCGCTGCCCCAAAAGCGCCACAGCGCGACAAAAGCGACCAACGGAACGAAGATAAACGAGCAGCGGATAAGCTCCCACAATCCCGGCGCGACGCGCAGTTCCGTGCCGCCGAAGGTGTATTCCCACGGCAGGGAGTTGGCCACGTCGTTGACCTGCGCGTTCTCGAAGCCATAGCGCACCGCGCCGAAAACCATCCTGCCAAGGGGCGTGGCGAAGGCGAGAATGGCGGCCACGGCCAGCCCGACGCACAGCGCAACACCCAGCGCGCGCCGCTCCTCGCGCACGGCCCGCCACAGGGCCACGGCCCCAAGCGGCATGGACGCCAGCACGAGCAGTCCGCCCTGCCCCGGCGCAACGAGCACCAGCGCCGTGCCCACGGCCACCCACCCGACGAGCCACATCGCCATGCGCCCCCGGCGGAAGGTCAGCACCAGCACGCACAGGCCGAGCGTCAGCAGCAGGTGGATGCGCGCCAGCCCGTTCAGCGGAAGGAGCGTCAGCGCCACAGCAGCCGGAACGCCACCCATCGCGGCGCACAGTAGCGGGTAGGACATCATGAGGAACAGCGCGGCCTGAATGTTGCGCGCCAGAAAGAAGGTATGCGTGGTGCCATCGCCGAACAGATCGGCCAGCATCATGTTCAGATAAGTCACCAGCCCGCGCACGGGGGCATGATCGACGTAGGGCAATGCTCCGAAATTCCGGAACATCCACCACGGAAGGAGCTGTTCGCCACTGTGGTAGTCGCTGCGTTCGAGAAAGGGGATGACCGATCCCGTGGCCTTGATCAGAAACAGCGCCGCGCACACGCATAGCGGAGATACGGCAGACATCGCACCCCCGCCCTCGCGCCGCAGACGCCGCGCCGCCCGCACGAGGTCAGCATAGGTCGCCACAACGAGCACGCCGATGAAGACATGCAGGGACCAGTCGACGGGGTAAGCATGCAGAACGCCCCCGGCCCGCCACGGGAGGGGGATAATGATCAGATACATGAGCGGCAGCGGAATCTGGACCGCAACGAGAAGAGCGCCAATGCGCCCGGCCGCCGTTCTGGTGCCCCGCGCGGGAATGCACAGCGTAGCGCCTGCGGCCAGCGCCGCCGCCGCACCGCCGAAGCGCATCAGGTGCCCGGCAAGCGGCCCAGCCAGCCCCGGAACATCCGCAAGCAACCGATCATACCCCGCCGCAAGGGCCACACCGGAAGCCATGCCCAGCGCGACGCACGTAAGCGCCCCGCCGCCAAGGTCCACCAAAACGTCCGCGTCGACCACAGGATGACGCATCATCGCCAACGCGCAAGCTCCCGCAACGCCCAGCACGGCAAGGCCCGATGACGTCAGCAGCCATGGGGCCACGTTGGGCCACAGCACCTGCCCGCCCAGCCAGAACAGCGCGGGAACAACCGCCACGGCCAGCAGATATTCCAAACCGCCGCCCGCCCCGGCCCGCTCCAGACGCCGCCCAAGGGACGAAAGCGCGGCAAAGGCCGCACAAAACGCCGCGACCCCACCGAAAAACACCGCGTAGTCGCCAGCCTTGGACCAGCCCTGCAAAGCGAGACTGCCGGAAACGAAATACGTGAAGCGCTGCACACCGCCAAAGCCCACACGCGCGAGGAGCGCCGCGCTCCCCGCCACGGCCAGCGCGCCCAGCACGCATTCCCACGGCACACGCCCTTCAGTGGTTCGCACCGAGACGCATCCCGCACGCTGCCTGCCGATGCCATCCATGACCTACGGCCCCTCCACCCGCAATCCGCCCGACAGGGAGCGCACCTGCGGAGTGAATTCACGCGGCTTGAACAGATCGCACCAACGCCCGCCCACCGTACGCGTCAAGTCGTTCTCCTCCATGAGTGCGGGGCGAAACAGCGTTCGGTTCTCCAGCCAATCGGGACGGTCCAGACCGATGTCCTCCACGTCCTGCCGCAGCACCACTCCTTTCACGGAATACGCGCCGCACATCTCGGCCACGGCCCGTGCGTCGGCCTGCGCATAGAATCTCCCGGCAAGCGCGCGCATGGGCGGATAGGCAGGGGTAAACGGAAAGGCGAAGGCGATGGGGTCGGGATTGCTCTGGGCCAGCGGACAACCGCCCTCGCCCGTGATCTGGTGCGCGGCATGGATGAAGCGGGGCGCGATGGACAACGGCAACAGAAGCGTCCGCCCGAGGCGCATGTCGGCCTGCATGTCCTGCATGGCCAGCCCGTACTCCTGCGGAACACGGTAGTTGTCCATGGCCCCCACACGCTGCGGTTCAAGGGCATCGGCCCCGAAATTTCCGCTGTAGAAGGACATCCCACGCAGGAGCAGCAGAAACGTCACGATGACCGCCATCCGCCCCCGGCCGTTCCAACGGGCCAGCGCCAGCGCGAGGACGATGGGCATGAACAGCGTGGGCAGCAGCATGAGCCGCTGGGTGGAGCGGAACAGATGCGTCAACGGCACATGCTCGTACCCCCACATCATGAACGGCGCGAGAATGCCCTTTCCCGCCGCGGCCATCCCAACGCCAAGCGCCCACAGCCCGAACAGGAGCATGAACACGCGTGTGCCGCGTAGCTCGCGATCCACCGCCAGCGCACGCAGGATGATCAGCACAAGCGGTATCGACGCGAGGAGAAACACCATCTGCGACGGATGGGCGCGCAGGAAGAAGTCCCGATTGTTGTAGCCCGCGCCGAACAGCGCCAGATGCATGAAGGGCGACGTGCGCGGAATGCCCTCGGCCTGCGCGGCGAAATCCTGCACGGCCATCCCGCCGCCGAAACCGCCGGGCGTCAGAACCAACGGAACGAAGGCATACGCGCACAGCAGCACGCACAGCGTTCCCACGCCGAACCCTCCGGCCATCCCCCGCAGGGAGAACCACCACAGCAGGCACACGCCGAAGAACGCCCACATGATGACGAAATTCTGCGCGGAGGGCAGGATGAGCGCGAAGAGCACGGCCAGAACGACCACGTCCCGCGCACCGAATCCCCGCGCGGCGAAGCGTACGCACCGCCACAGCAGCATGGGCAGAAGCGGCAGGGTTCCGTACTGGGTCATCGCCCCGCCGGTGATCACGTTGAACATGAAGGGCGACAGGCCATAGGCCAGCCCGCCAATCCACGCCGCCACATCCACGCGCCCACGCGCATCGCCATCCCCGCCTATTTCCAGCATATCCGCCAGCCGCAGGATGCACGAGCGCATGGAGAACATGGAGAGCGTAAGCACGACGAAGAGGATCGTCTTGGTCACCACGTGGCCATCCAGCCCGGCAAGGCCCGGCGCGCTATACGCCCCCACGGTGAAAAGCGTGGTCAGCTTCATGCCCATGACCCCACCGAGGTAGTGCTTCTCCCACGTGTAGGGCAGGCTGGCGAACACGTCCGCAAGGTGGAAGGACAACGCCGGAATGGCCGCGTCCCAGTTGTGGCCGATGGTGCCCGGCTCCAGAATCAGCCGCCACATGCACGCGATGGCCACAGCCGGATACAGGAGCAGTAGCGCGAACCGCCGAACCATGGGCCGCTACCTCTCTCCGAACTTGAGCCAACTCAGCGCATAGTCCAGCGCCACCCACTCCACCGGGAAGGAGAACTGCTTTCGCTGCCAGCGCCACTGGGCGATGCGGCAGAGGACGTAGTGGATGAGCTTGAGCACCTTGCGCCGCTCCAGAATCCCCGCGCCCCGGTAGCCGCGATACGCGAAGTCGAACTTGGTCAACAGCGTGATGGTGCGAATGAGCCGGAAGAGCGACTTCTCGAAGTGGGCGAGGTTCTTGGGATCGTTATAGTAGTACTCGCCCCACTCCTCCAGCGACTGCGGCGGCCTGAACCCGTGGCGCACGCACTCGCTCATGAGCGCCGTCCCCGGCAGCGGCGTGAAGGCCGAAATCTGGCCGATCCACACCTTGTCGTACATGGACGAGCAGCGGTCGATAAGCTCGAAGGTCTGGCGCATCTCGTCGAGCGTTTCACCCGGGAAACCGATCATGAACGACAGCCCGGCGTTGATGTCGTTGTCGCGCAGAATCTCCACGGACCGGATGACCTGATCGATGGTGATCTGCTTGTTGATGAGGTCGAGAATGCGCGGCGAACCGGACTCCACGCCGAAGTTGATCCAGTCGCATCCGGAGCGGCGGATGAGATCCAGAAACTCGCGGTCGTAGTCCACCACGTAGTTGGCGCGGGAGAAGATGGGCCACTTCACCTTGACGTTGCGGCGAATCATCAACTCGGCGATGGCCGCCACGCGCTTCTTCGAGACGGCGAACTCGTCGTCCGTGAACCACACCTGCTGCACGCCATACTTGCGCGCCACGAATTCCAGCTCGTCCACCACCCGCTCGGGCGACTTGGAGCGCCACTTGCGCTTGTGGAAGACGGGGTCGTAGCAAAAGCCGCACTTGTGCGGGCACCCCCGGCTCGTCTCAAGGTAGATGATCGACGGCTTGCGCTGGAATTCCACATAGCGCTCCGTCTTCAGGAAATCGTAGTTGAGAAACGGCGTGTCATCGAGATTGAGAAACGGCCTGTCCGGCGTGGAGACGACCTCCCCGTCCCGGCGATAGGTCAACCCGCGCACGGCGGAGAGGTCTCCGCCCGAGACCAGTGTCTCGACCAACTCGCAGGTGGTTTCCTCGCCTTCCTGCCGCGTCACGATGTCCACCAGCGGGTGTTCCGCCGTCTGCTCGGGCAGAAGCGTGGCATGCACACCGCCGAAGACGATGGGCGTGTCCGGAGCGCGTTCGCGCACGATGGCCGCCATGTCGAGAGCGCTTCGAATCTGCGGGCCGGACAGGATGGAAAAGCCCACCATGTCGTAGCCCTCGGGCGAGAAGTCGCGCATGTCCTCGACCTGCGCGTCGAAAATGACGGCCTCGTGCCCGTGCGCCTTCAGGTAGTTGGCGATGGGGATGAGCGAATAGGGAAAGCGGTAGCCCAGAAGCCGCAGACTCGGATAAACCAGAAGCACCTTGGCCATGTGTCCCGTCCTTGTTTTCGCGAATCGTTCCTGTCAGGTTAGGAATCGGCAACGGAAAGCGACGCGCTGGCCGATTCCGCCCGAGTCCTGTCCGCCCACGCTGCGTCGGCGGCGCGTTCCACTGCGGGGAACACGGCCATGCCCAGCGCGGCGGCCACAAGGTAATAGATGAGGCATCCCCCGCCCACCACGAACAGCCGTCCGTGCAGCACGGGGTCGAGAAGCACAGATAGCGGTAGCGCTACGGAGAACGCCGCGCCGCAGCACAGGAAGAAGCGCATCGGCGTGTCCAGGGCTGCCCAGCCCCCACCTCGTCGCTCCCCGCGCATCCGGTTCAGGAAGCGCCCGATGTGCCACAGGGCAATAGCCGCCGCCACGCCCCCCCAATTGAAGGCGTCATAGAACGGCCGCAGAAAGGTCAGGTCGCTCCAGGGATCATCCCACCATGGAATGTTCGTTTGCGCGCATATGATCGCGGGGACGAACGTCAGTCCCCCAAGGCCGAGCCACGCCAGCGCCAGAACCGGATCCGGAACGTAGCGGTAGACCGCGCGGACCACACGAACCGCGACGCCCACCGCACCGCTACGCGCCAGCAAAGCGGATATGCCGATAGCCGCAAGCAGAAAGCCCACGGAGCTGGGGCCGGAAGGCGCACCAGAAGCGGCCGCCTGCACGGCCGGGGGCACCGGAGCTGGCTCCACGCGCATTCCTGCGGCGAACGAGCGCACCATGGGCATGTAGTCCGCCACGTCGTAGCGCTCGCTGTAGCGACCGGCGGAGAGGCGCTCAAAGGACGCCATCTCCGGCAGTTCCGCGAACAAACGTTCGTCATTTTCGAGCCAGACGCCCTTGCGCCCCGAATGGTCCTCGAGGTCACGGCGAACGATCACGGACGCTGCCGAAAACTGCCCCGCCAGCATGGCGGCGCTTCGTGGGTCGCACTCGTAGAACCCGCGCATCAGCGGCGCGAGCCACGGATAGGCTGGATGGAAGGGAAAGGCGTACGCGGCCGGACGCGGACTACTCTGGAAGGTCGGGTCCCCGCCCTGCGAGCGTATCTGGTATTCGGTCTCAAGATACAGCGGCGAATGCGACACTGGCACGAAGAGCACCCGTCCGGCACGCTCGTCGGCAATGCTCGCGGCGAGGTCGCACCCGTACTCCGGCGGCACGCGGTAGTTGGCCACAGCGGAATGGTCCTGCGCCTCGGCAAGCCGCCACGTCCCGAGGTCGCCGCTGTAGAAGGCAATGCCCCGCAGCACGGCGAAACCGATCAGCGCCGAGGCCCACAACGCCTGACGCGGCACACGGGCGACGAAACGCACCCCCACAGCGGCAAAAACGATACAGAATCCCAGAGTGGGCAGCAGCATGAGCCGCTGGGGGGAGCGGTAGATGTGCGTAGCCCCAATATGCTCGTAGCCCCACAGCATGAGCGCGGCAAACGGTCCCTTACCCGCAGCGGCCACACCCACGGACAGCACCCAGAGCACGACGAACAGACGCTCGTAACGCGACAGTTCACCCCGCCAGCGCACCAGTCCCGCAACGACGCCCACCAGTGGAACCAACGCGGCAATAACGAAGGGAATGCCTTCAAAGGGCACAGCGCGCATGTACAGGTCGCGATGCTTCCACCCCGCACCGAGCATGGTCAGGTACAAATCCTGCGAATGCCGCACGATGCCTGCGGCCTGTGCCGCATAGTCCATGCCGGAGATGCTCCCACCGAGACCTCCGGGCGTCAGCAGCAATGGCAGGAAGCTGTAGGAGTTGAGCAGACAGGTCAACGCCGCCGTCGCCGCGCAGGCGACAAGCATGCGCCAACTGAACCGCACCAGCGCCACGACCGCCGCAAATCCCCACATAATGAAATAGTTCTGCACCGAGGCCACGACCAGCGAGAAGCACAGCGCCAGCAGAATCACGCGCGACGTGGCGGGCCTGCCGTCCGCCAATTCGAGCAGCATGCGCAGCATCGGCGGCAGCACGGGAAAGGTCGCGTACTGCACGAAGGACCCGGTGACCACGGAACTGAACATGAAGGGTGACACGCCGTAGATAATGCCCGAAGCAAGCGCCACGGCCTCGATGGCAAGCGGCCCGGCTCCGCGCGAGTCCACGTGCTCGCGCACGAACCAGCGGCAGAAGGACGCCATGGCCCAGATGGATGTCCAGATGACGACCACCAGCGGAATCTTTGTTGCCCAGTGCCCGTCCAGCCCCGCCAGCCCGAAGACCGTATAGAACGACACGGGAACGATGGTCGTAAGCTTCATGGCCATCAGCCCGCCCAGATAGTGCTTTTCCCACGCGTAGACGCAGCTTCGCAGCACATCGGCCAGCATGAACGAATGCGGCGGCACGAGCCCGTCGTTCAGATGTCCGATGGTCCCCGGCTCGATCAGAAGCCGCCACGTGCAGGCAAGGGCCAGGAGCAGCGGGGCAACGCGCATGGCGATGATGGCGAGACGTTGCGGGTGTGTCATGGCTGATTCGCGTCCTCCCGATTCACAGGTATCCGAGATCCTTGAGCCGCTGGAGTAGCGCGGGATCGCGCTCCATGGCGGGGGTGGCCGTTGCTGCCGAGGCGAAGCGCTCCCGGAAGGCTTCGATTCTGCCGCGCGCACCGGAAAGCCCGGCGAACAGGGTACGCCCCGCCTCGCCAGACGATGCGGCGATATCATGCCTCTCTCGGGGATCGCCTTGCAGGTCGTAGCATTCCACACGGCCACTGCCCCAGCCTCGCACCAGCTTGCGTCCGCCATGGATGATGGCGTCGAGAGGTTCGATGGCCTTGCCGTGGTTGATTTCCTCCACGTACACGGGTGCGGCCTCGGCCTCGCCACGAATCAGCGGCACAAGCCCCGGCTCCCAGAAAAATTCCGGCCGATGAGGGATTCCGGCGAGTTCGAGAATCGTCGGCGCAAGGGCCATCTGCCCGACGGCGTCCGGCACGACGCGAGCATCGGGCAGGCGACCCGGCATGCGCATCCACAGGGGAACCCGCACGTGCTCGTCGTAGAGCTTGAAGCCATGCCCCCAGCCGCCATGATCGCCAAGCTCCTCGCCATGGTCCGAGGTAACAACGACGAGGGAGTCGTCATACAGTCCGGCGCGGCGCAATTCGCCGATGATGCGCCCGAGCTGCCAATCCGTGAACGCGATTTCGGCGTCGTAGAGCGCCACAATGTTCTCGGGACGCATGTCGAAGGTGCACTCGTAGCAGCCCGCGCCGATGGAGAAGCCCTCCAGCGTGTCATAGGCCGGGTCGGTGGGGTCCAGAAACGCCTTGCGCACGCTCGCTGGCGGATTGTACGGCGTATGCGGGTCGAGGATGTTCACGAAGACGAAAAGCGGCACATCGCGGTAGGCGCGAACGGCGCGGATGAGCGCTTCCGCCGACTCGCCCGCAAGCCCCACCCGGTGGACGCGGCCGCCCTCGGCGCGGGTTTCCATCTCGGCGACGTATTCATAGCGGTCGAAGCCAGCGGCAAAGCCGAACGCCGGAGCCAAATTCCCCACGGAATGGATGCCGACGGTCATATACCCGGCCGCACGAAATCGCTCCGCCAGAGAAACGAACTGCGCCCCCAGTGCCTCTTCGCCGGACACGAGCCCCGGCACGCCGGGCTTGCGCGGCACCGTCCGGTGCACGGAGGGCGGAAGCCCCGTGAACAGCGAGGCATAACTCGGACGCGTCCACGGCGCGGCGGAGTAGGCCCGCTCGAAAAGCACCCCTTCGCGGGCATGGGCGTCGAAGACCGGCGAAGTCTGGCGATGATAGCCATAGGCCGAGAGATGATCGGCCCGTAGCGTGTCCACTGTGATCAGAAACACGCAGGGTGCACCGCGCCGCCGCCCCGGCGTGACGAACACGGGATTGCCGATGAACACATCCCCGCCGCCAAGCCCCTCCACGGCCAGCGTGAACCGCCCACCGCGTCCCGCGCCGCCGACGTCCATCGTCACTGGCGAAAACGTGCCCGGCGCAAGGCGGACCGTACGCGTCACGGAACCGCCCGGCCCGTTCAGCGTTACCCGCACATCGCGGTCCTGCGCATCCTTGCCCAGACCGAAATGCACTTCGAACCGCGTGGTCGGCGCAATGCGCACGTCATCCATACCCCACACCCGGCCAAGCTCCGTTCGCACGGCGGGCATGGTCAGCGCGCCGAGGGTCACGGTCTGCGCCTTCGCGGCCGCATCGGCCCCCTCCGCCACCAGCGCGTCCGCCAGGTGCCGCACCGGCGGAGCATCCCCCTCCACGGACATAAACGAGCACCCCGGAGCGAACATCGATGCCGCTGCCGCCGCGCCACAGAGCTTGAGGAAACGTCTTCTCTTCATGGGTACTTCCGATTCATCTGTGCGCCTATCCGACGCAGTTGCGCCCCACATAACGGCGCGGCGTATCAAGGCCGAGCGCCGCCAGCACGGTTGGCGCGATGTCGTAGACCGACAGGCTGTCTCCCGCGAGTGGACGATTCGAACAGACCATCCCCGGCACGAACCCCGGCGCGATGCAATGATCGCCGCTCCAGCGTCCCGTGTTGGCGGAGACGATCTCCTCCGGGCAGCCGCCGACGGCCGTCTGCCAACTGGCCCGGTATCCGGGACGGAATCCGACCACGATGTCCGGCGCGTTCGCCGCGCCGCCATAGGCCGACGCCGCAGGAAACGCCGCTTCCACCACGCGCGCGCCACTTTGCGGATCCCTGAAATCCTCCAGCTCGGACGCTATGCGCGCCACCAGCGCGGACCGGGCGGACTCGGACACCACCCCCTCGCCCTCGCGCCCTTCGAGATTCACGTAGATGCTGTTGAGCCCCATGGCGTAGGCCGCCGTATGCTTCCAATCCACGTTGGCGAACAGTGCGCCCGCGTCGGGGTCGCCTGGGTCCGGCTTCCCGGTGAGGGCCAGATGCCCGCGCTCCGCCAGCCAGCGGTTCAGGTGCACGGAGTGGCGGTAGGGGCCGAATCCATGGTCCGAAAACGCCAGAAACAGCGTGTCGTCCCCTATCTCGGCGAGGATGCGCCCAAGCTGGCGATCCATGCGCCGGTAGAGGTCTGGCAACACGGAGCCGTAGCGGCGCGCATAGTCCGGCGTATGGAGCGGATGCTGCGGATCGCGAGCAGCCCAGAACATGTGCTGCACGCGGTCCGTGGTGAACAGCACCCCGGCCAGCAGGCCGGTTTCGAACCGCCCGAACTCGTACTCGAACAGCCGCTCTTGCTCCGTGAGCAGTCCGTCGCAAAAATCGAGGAAGGTTTCCTCGGTGAGCCGTCCCTCGGTCAGGGCCTTGGTGTCCGCCGGAATGCCCAGCGTGGCGTATCGGCCGACGGCGCGCGACATCTCCGCCGCGTAGTCCGGGGGCGAACTGATGGGAAAGGCAGGGTCGACGGGGTCGAGATTGAGGGGCGTCAGATACAGCCGCACGTGCGGCGCGGCCTCCACGAGGCAGAAGCGCCCAATGGCGCTCATGGAACGCCCGAAGCCCATGTCGAAGCGCATGGGCATCCAGTCCGAGAAGCGCCCCTGCACGAGGTCCGCCGTGCGCCCATCCACGGACACGCGCACGCCCTTCTCCGTTCGGGTGACCACCAGCTCCAGCGTGGCGGGACTCGTTCCGGCAATGCCCGCCACCAACGGCCCACGCACTTCCGAATGCGCCATGCCATCGACGAATTCCAGACGTGCCAGCTTGTGCCCGGCCGGGCCGCCGTCGTCCGGCGCGTCGGTATAGAAGGTATAGCGCCCTATGTTGCCCTGCACGTCCGGCACGCCCATGCCGGAAAGCAGCCGCACGCGGCTCTTGTCCGGTGCGGGAAAGGTCACGGGCCACTTGATGACCGTCGCCGGGATTTCCGTGTCGGCCAGTTCGTCCCAGAATGGCCTCGCCTGCACGGGATTCACGTAGCGCGGATCTCCGAACAGCCCCCCGCCCTCAAGCCGGGTGATGGCAAGCCGGGGCAAATAGCGCTTCGGATCACGTTCGAGAAAATCAAACATGCCATGCGCGCCGGGGCCGACGCCCGTGCCGATGCACGTCCACGAAACGGGCGACTGCGGCGGCGTGCTCGTCGCCAGCGGAGCCAAGGTCCCGGACTCCAGAAGTCTCTGAAAGGACGGAAGATGCCCCGCCTTGCAGAACTCTCGGACCAGCCCGAAATCAATGCCGTCCATGCCGAGCAGCAGCACGCGCCGATAGGCCCCACGCCGGGCGCGCAGGATGGCCGGAAAGCCAAGCGCGCCGCCAAGAGCACCAATCGCGCAGGCACCAAGGAATCGCCGCCTGTTCATCCGCGCTCCTCGGCCTTTTCTGTCTCCGGGGTCTGCTTGCGAAACAGCTTGCGATACAGCCGAATCACCGGCCTAAACAGGAAGGCCGCCCCCGCGCCCACAAAGGCCAGAATGTACGCCAGACCGCCGAACACCGCGCTGGTGGTGCCGGGATCGACATAGGCCACGGCCGTTGCCGGAATGCTCACCAAAGCCACCGTCCACGCCACCATCGCGCATCTCTCGCTGCCGTTCATCGCTCTCTCCTTGCGCGCGCCACTTAGCCGCGCGGGTCGGATCACTCGACCACGCCCACGGCGACCGCTTCGCCGCCACGTTCCAGAACCAGCCGCCCCAACTCCGGGCACTGCGCAAAGGGCAGAAAAGCCACGGGATTACGGGCCATCATGTTCCCTACCACAATATCGCCAAAGAAAACAGCACGTCCCGGATTTTCATCCACAACCATAATCTCGCCGCCGAAAACGACACGCCGCGTCAATTCGCCAAGCGTGCATTCCATCTCCTGATGCCCGATGCGCATGGTAAACGTCTCGCCAATGCGAAGCGGCTTCTCGCACAGCGAAGCCATGCGCACGCGCACCGAGGACTCCACGCGCAGGGGGGCATCCGCCAGCACGTCGCCACGCCGGATGGACGCATCCCCGGCAAGCACCAGCCCCACACTCTCGCCCGGCTCTGCGCGCTCCACCACGCCCTCGGGGAAACGCACCACATGGGCAACCTCCACCTCGCCGCCGCCCGGTTCAACGCGAAGGCGCGTCCCCGCCGTCACGCTGCCGCTTAACATACGGCCAACCCGCACCGGGGTTCCGTCCATGTCGTAGCTGTCCTGCACGGGCATGCAGGCCGTGCCCCGGCGCTCCCCGGGCACGGACTCGGCGTCGAGGGCGGCAAGCAGCGACGGACCGCGATACCAGTTCACGTCCGACGAGGGGTGAACGACATTGTCGCCCCGCACGGCGGACACGGGAATGAGCGCCGCCACCTCGCTCCCCAAGCGCTTCGCAAGGGCACGCACGGAAGCGGCCACGGTCTCGAATGTTTTTTCACCCTGTCCAGGCAGGTCCATCTTGTTGACGACCACCACCCAGCGCTGCACGCCGATCATGTTGAGAATGGCGAGATGGCGCATGGTCTGGTCGCCCATGCCACGCTCCACATCCACGATGGCCACGGCCAAATCGGCCTTGGTGGCCCCGGTGACCATGTTGCGAATGAACTCCCGGTGACCGGGCACGTCGATGAGCACATAGTCGCGCACGGCGCTGGAAAAGAAGGTCTGTGCGGTATCCACGGTAATACGGTCGCGCCGCTCCTCGGCCAGCGCGTCCATAACGCGGGCAAAATCCGGCCCCCCCGCGCCGATGGAGCTTTCGAGATCGCTCATGCGCTCGGAATCAAGGCTACCCGTGTCGTAGAGGAGCCTGCCGATGAGCGTACTCTTGCCATGGTCCACATCGCCGACGACGACGGCCGCCAGCGGACGGCTCTGCGCATTCCTGTTTGCGGCGCTCATCACAGGTACCCCAGCGAACGAAGCTTCTGCATGGTGAAGGCATCCTCCTTGTCCTGCGCCCGGCCGGAGCGTTCGCCAACCGTGGACTGCGAAAGCTCCGCGATGATCTCGTCCACGGTGGCCGCGTCGGACTCGACCGGACTACAGCACGGCATGCAGCCGAGGCTGCGGTAGCGGCGTCCGTTGCGGGCGAAATACAGCTCGTTGAGTTCGAGATTCTCGCGGCGCACGTACTCCCACACGTCAAGCTCCGTGAAGCCGAGTAACGGATGCACGCGCAGGTGATGCGCATCGTCACGGCTCTGATAGAGGTCCCACATCTCGGCGGGCTGATTCATGTAGTCCCAGCGGAAGTCCTCGCCGCGCGGGGAGAACACGCGCTCCTTGGCGCGGATGCCGTGCTCGTCGCGCCGGATGCCCACCAGCACGGATTCGAGGCCAAGGGAACCAAGGGCATCGCGCAGGACGTTGGTCTTGCGGCGGGTGCAGCATTCGAGCTTGGACTCGTGGTCCGGCCCCACGGCCGTTCCCTCCGGGCAGGCGAACACGCGCACGTCCAGCCCCCACTCGGCGGCCCAGCGGTCGCGGTAGGCATACATCTGCGGAAACTTGTAGCCGGTGTCGATGTGGATGACGGGAATGGGCACGCGCCCCAGAAAGGCCTTCATGCACAGCCACAGGAGCACCGTCGAATCCTTGCCCATGGACCACAGCACGGCGGTCGCACGCGTGCGGGCGTAGGCCTCGCGGATGATGTAGACCGCGTCGTTCTCCAGTCGCGTCAATCTGTCCATGCCTGCTCCGTTCACATGCTCAGCAGGGGCACGCCCTGCATGGTTTCGGGCCGGGAAAGGCCCAGCAGTTCGAGCACCGTGGGGCCGATGTTCTCCAGCCCCGGATCGCCCATGTCGAGCGGCACGCTGCACAGCAGGATGCCCGGAACATTGCCCGGTGCCTGACAGTGGTCCCCGCTCCAGTGATTCATATTGTCCGTGAAGACATCCGCCCCTGGCCCGCCAAGCGCACTCTCCCACGAGACGCGAAAGCCCGGAGCCATGCCGAGGACAAGGTCCGGCGCGCCATCCGCGAAGGCACCATGGAAGACGTCCTGTCCGAGGTGCACGGCCGTGAGCGCATGCTCGCCCGTGCCCGGATGGCGCAGGTCCGTCAGCCGCCGCACCAGATCGGCCTGCACGGCCCCGCGCTCATCCGCCGTCACGCCGCCGCGCCCCTCGCGCCCGCGAAGGTTGAGGTAAAGCGCATTCAGCCCCGCCGAGTAGGCGCGGGTGGACTCCCAGTCCACGTTTCTGAACAGCGGCCCGCCCTCACCTCCCGCATGGGACAGAAAGCCCTCGCGCTCCAGCCACGTGTTGACGTTGAAGGCGTAACGGAAGCTCTCGAATCCGTGGTCCGAGCAGACGACGACGGCCGTGTCGTCCCCCACGCGCTCCATGACCCGCGCGAGGATGGCATCCGCCCGTTCGTAGTACGCGTCCACCACTCCGCCGTAACGCGCGGCGGCCTCGGCGTCGTGGAAGGGATGCGCGGGGTCGATATGCCGCCAGAACAGATGCTGCACGCGGTCCGTGGTGTCGAAGACGAAGGCCAGAAGCCCGCGCTCGAAGCCGTCCAGCAGCCGAAAGAACATCCCGGTCCACTGCTCCATGAGTTCATCGCACAGGGTCAGGAAATGGTCCTCGCCGATGCGCCCCTCGCTGACGGCCTTGGTGTCCTCAGGCATGCCGAGGGTGAAGAAGCTCTGCCCGCCGCCAAGCTCCTCGGCAAAGGCTTCCGGCACCGAAAGCGGCAGATACTGCGCGCGCGGGTCGATCTGGATCGGACTGACGTAGAGCCTGAATTCCGGGTCGGCCTGCACCAGCAGCATGCGGCAGATGCCGAAGGCCTTGGAAAACGGCGGTAAGGGAAACTTCACGCGTAGCCACTGGCTCCACGCGCCCGGCTCCAGATGGAAGGCCGCGTCAGGCAGTTCGATGTCCGCCCCGCTGCCGGAACGGCGGATGCGCATGGGCACGGCGCTGGGCTTCGGCTTGCCGAGGGCCTGATACAGCGGCCCGTCCAGAGCGGTCTTGGCCTCGCGTCCGGAAAAGGTGAGCCTGCGGACCTTGTCCGCCCCCTCGCCCACGAAGTCGGCTTCGGCTGTGGAATAGAACGCATAGCGGCCAAGGTTGCCCTGAATGTCCGGCATGCCGAGGCCCGCCAGCATGCGCGCGCCGTTGTCCGGCGGGGGAAAGGTCACGGGCCAGCGCACCACCGTGGCCGGAAGCCCGACCCGCGACACCTGCTCCCAGAATGCCGTGCCGCCACGCGGCGGAACGTACTGCCGTCCCGGTGGCGCAAAGGGATTGCGCCCGGTCTTGCGGATGATGGACAGGTCGATGCGGTAGGCCTCCGGCTCGCGGTGCAGGAAGTCGTAGATGCCGTGCCCGCCCGGATTGCAGCCCGTGGCGATGGTGGACCACGCCACGGGACTCTGCGGGGGCACGGTGGTGCGCACAGGGGCGAACGCTCCCCGCCGCGCCAGCGCCGCAAAGGCGGGCAGCCGCCCCGCGTCCATGAGCCGCTGCACGATGCGCGGGTCAAGCCCGTCGAAACCGAGAACCACCACCTTCGCGAATGCCTGCATGCCTACTCCACGTATCCGAGGTCCTTGAGTGCCTTGAGATTCTGGTCCAACGTCTGGTCGAGGCGCGTCGTCTCGGCCTGTCCTTCAGCTCTCGCGCCAGCGGCACCAAGCGCGCCGTACCAGCGACCGACCCACCGCGCCCGCTCGAAAAGCCCTGCGGGCACGACGTCCAACGGTCCATCGTGGTCATCGTTGGTCGTGGCCTGCATGCGCTCGCCGTCGAGATCGACGATGGCCTTGCCGTGCGGCGTGATCACGGCAATCTGCCGCGCCGTCTGCCGGGTATCAATCTGCGACACGGCCACGCGTTCCGGCCCATCCCCGTCGAGAGCCGAGCGCAAAAGGCTCTCGCCCCGCAGGGGCCCTGCCGACACGCCACCGAACAGATGCACCATGGTGGCGTACACCGAGAGCGTCTCCACCGGCGAATCGACGCGCAATCTCCGTCCATCCAGCCCACCGGGAACATGCACCACCAGCGGCACGCGAATCTGCTGATTGCCGAGGGACGAGCCGTGGCCATACTTGCCGTTCTCGCCAAGGGACTGCCCGTGATCGGCGAAGAAAAGCATCACCGGGCCGTCGCCGTCATGGATGCCATCCAGAGCATCGAGGAAGGCGTCGAACTTGGCGTCGAAGGCCATCCACTTGGTCACATACCCCTTCCGTGCGGCCAGAAGCGCTCCCTTCGAGAGCGGGCGGTTCGCACAGCTCACCCCTTCTGCGTCCGGCCCCGGTTCATCCACGACGACGCGGTCGAGCACACCATCCATGAAGGCCATGAAATCCCGGGATTCGGAAACCGCTCGCACACCCGAGATGGTGGCCCTGCCGCTCACAGATTCTGAGAAATGCAGTTGCACCACCAACGCTCCGGTATACTCCTCGACAGGAAATGGAGCCTCATCCGGCCCACCGACGACAAGCCCCTTCACCCGCCTGCTGAGGCGCACCTCACCCGGCTCCAGCGGCTCGGCCGCCATCACGCCGTACAACTGATTGCGTCCATTGCGATGGAAAAGATTCATCTCACAACGCTCTAGGCGAGCGGCGAGGTCCGGCGGGTCGAAACGCAGGGAGAGCGACAGTCCACTCGGCTCGGACCCGTCCGGCGCAGCGAGCATCTGCACAGCGTCCCCTTCGAGCAGCAGCCGCTTCGCCCCGGAGAACACCACACTGGCGCTGGCGGCATCCCAACCGAAATCGTCCGACAGGTTGGCGCAGGGGCGCAGATCAAGCTCCGAGGAATCCACGGCCAGCGTGGTTTCGGGCGTATCCCGAGGTTCGCGCACGCCGAGGTATTGCGCGAAGCGGCGCATCACCTCGGGCTTGTCCATGCAGTCCGAGCGCACGCGCCCGAAGGCGTCCGGCGAATGGGTCTCCATGGCCTGCAGGAACACGAAGGCCGGGCGACCATCCGCGTCGCGGCGGGACAGAATTTCCGCCGCACGCGCAAAGAGTCGGTCTCCATCCATGATGTCGCGGTAATAGACGTACTCGTCCGTGAAGAACTCCAGCCTCGGGATGAGGTAAGGGTTCGTCGTCACGCAGTAGGTCCGGTAGCCCTGCGAACGGAAATAGGCGAAGAGGTTCGTCTCCTGCGCGGGGTGGTAGAAGATTGGGAATTCGGCCAGATACCGGCCATGCAGGAGCGCATTGGTCGACGGAGTGGTGGTGTTGGAGGGCGAGTGTGCCCGCGTGAACACGGCCGTGTCCGGCATGGCCATCAGCCGCGCCAGTCCGCGTCCCGGCCGCTGGAGCCGCTCGTCGTAGGCGGTCTGAGCGCGCAGGGAATCGGCAATCACCATCACCACATCCCGGCCCTTCGGCTCGCGCTCTTCGGCAGAGCCACCGCGCATGCGAATGCCAGAGAACAAGCCAATGGCTCCGGGCGTGCCCGGTGCGCCACCGGCGGCCTCCACGGTGAACTCCAGCCGCACGCGCTCGCCCACCTCACCGGAAATCGGAGCGGCCACACGCAGCGCATTCCACGCCGCGCCGCCGGAAAGCGCCGACAAATCCCGCTCCTCACGCACCAGCCGCTTGGCCGTGCCGTCCGCGCGGACAAGACGCACCTCGGCCACCACGCGGTCCATGGCCGCAAAGGGCACCGCGTCGAACCACAATTCCAGTTCGCCGCCGCCATCCAGAACAAACTCCGTGGCGACGGATGATCCGCCCGCCACAAGGAGCGTTGGGCGAATCGTGTTTTCCTCCCCGTCCACCCACGACTGGAAGAACGAGGAGTTCACCCCGTGCGTTCCAAGCGGCAACACGCCGCCCGGCAGCGAAAACGAGGCCGCGTAGGGATGAAATATCCGGTCGAGGAAAAGCGCCATGGAGCACAACTCCGCGTGTGCCCGATCGTGCACGCTCACCAGCGCAAGCTCCGAAATCCGCACCTCGCTGACCAGCAGTTCCGGCGTCGCATGCCAGCCGAGGTCCGGGGACACGCCCACCTTCTCCATGGGCACGTACACCGTGTGCAACTGCCGGGATGCGGGAAGGAACATGTGCCGCTCGCGCCCGAAGAGCTGGTAGCTCAACGTGGTTGGATAGGCGGCGGAATAGGTCAGCGCGAGGACGTGCGGTCCGACGTCGGCCTTGCCCGTGGCCATGAGCCGACCGATGGCCTCCGTGATGCGCGTCCCGAACTCCGTCCACACCTCGTTGCGCATGCGCTCCACCCGGCGAGCCTGCGTGGCCACCGGCCCGTCCATGGCCACGCGCCGGGGCGTTCCATCGGCGATCACCTGTGCCATGAGCCGATGCACGTCGCGCACATCCACGGTCTTCGGCGTGGTGCCAACACTCCATCCGGCGGGCCAGTCGGCCCGCAGCAGGTCGCGCACCGGCACGCCCCCCGCAGCGGACGACGCCGGAAGGACAAGCCATGCGAACGCGATGACGGCGGAGAGGAGTCTCCTCATTTCGACTCCTCGGCAGTTGTCGTGACTGTGGAGCACTCGTCGCGCGGTTCCTCGTCCCACCAGCCAAAGAGGATGCCGCGCATCATGCGAAGCCCCAGCCTGAAGGCCACGAAGCTGTTGATGTTCCCCCCCTTGCTCACACCGACGCGCTGATGGAAGGTGATGGGGCATTCCACGATGGCCAGCCCCGCCTCCAGCGCGCGGTCCATGAAATAGGCGTTGAATTCCAGATTGATGTTGCGGAAGTCGAGCCGGTTCAGCAGGCGCAGCAGCGCGTCGTTGCGGCACATCTTGTAGGTGGTGCCCACGTCGGACAGCGTGCAGCGGCCGATGTGCTTCATTTCGAGGAGCTTGCCCACGAAGGTGTTGCCGTAGTGGATGAACGGCGTCACCTGCGTGCGTTCGTCCTGCAACTGGTCCACGGTGCGCGTGCCGATGACGATGTCCGCATGCGGGATGTAGGCGAAGAACTTGTCGAGGTCCGCCGCGCGGAAGGTCATGTCCCCCTCGCAGAGCACGGTGAGTTCCGTGTCCGGACGCGAGGCCCCTTCGCGAAGCGCACGGTGCACGCACGCGCCGTAGCCCTGCACGCACTCGTTCAGGACCTCGGCCCCGGCCTCGGCCGCGCGTTCGAGGGTGGCATCCGTGGAATTGTTGCTGACGACGATGACGCGGCGCACATCAGGATGGCCAAGGAAGTCGCGTACGGACTCGCCGATGGAGTCCTCGTCGTTGTAGGCGGTGAGCACCACCGTGCAGTCGCGGCTACCCGGCGGATCGAAGCGCACCGTCCCGCCGTTGCGAAAGCGCGGGCGGAACACGTAGATGTCCACCACGATGAGCGCCACGCCGAGGATGACCGGGATGCCGCTATAGAGCACGATGGCCCGGTTGATCCACGTCAGCGTCTCGTTGCCGGGGAAGAAAATGTTGCGTGGAAAGCCGAGGAACACGCCCACCACGTACATCACAAGCGCCACGCCGAACAGCACCACGCCATACAGCGCGAATGGTATCCGTTTCGTCTCCCTGCGTTCGTCCATGAATGCTCTCCCGGATTCCGGTTTGGAAAACGTTTGCGATCAGGACTCCTCTGCGAAGCGCCCGGCAAGGCCGTGCGCCACGCCACGAAGGGTGGCCATGGCGATGTCCGGCCGCCCGAAGCGCAGGGATTGCAGCACGTAGTATCCCGTCAGAAGCGGCATAAACAGGACGAGAAACGCCGCATAGCCCGCGCGCGTCGCATTCTTGCGCATGAACAGCAGCCGGTTTCGCGAGACGAGGTACCCGCGCTGTGCGTTGCGCAGGCCGATGGCCTTCTGGATGCGCTGGTCGGCGTCCGAGAAATCGGCGAAGGACAGCTTGTGCCACGCCAGTGCCCCCGGCACCACGCGCACCTCGTAGCCCGCGCGGGTCACCGCCTCCGCAAAGTCCGATTCCTCGAAGATGATGAAGTAGCGGGTGTCGAAGCCGCCTGTGGACTCGAACACGCCACGGCGCACCATGAACGCCGTGGGCACGTGGCCCGTCAGGTACGACGCGTCCTGCGAGGCGGGGCTGGCCAGATAGGTGGTGCGCCCGGTCACGAGATCGATGTCCGCCCCGGCGAACCACACCACATCCGGCTCGTCGTAAAAATTGATGACCGGTCCGGCCAGTCCGCAGAGGTCGTTGGCGACGAATTCGTCCACCAGGCGGCGGATGGCGTCCGGCGCGACGGTGGCGTCGCTGTCGAGGAAGAAGATGAGGTCGCCGCGCGAGGCCCGCGCCCCCGTGTTGCGCGCCAGTGACGCCCCGCCGTTTCGCGGCGTGCGGGCGATGACGGCATCGGGAAAGCGCTCGCGGACCACCGTCTGCGTGTCGTCCGTGGAGCAGTCGTCCGCCACCACGACCTCGATGGCCGGATAGTCGGACCGCAGCACGGATTCGATGCATTCCACCAGATCACCGGCCCTGTTGTGCGTGGGGATGACCACGCTGACGAGGGGTTCAGCCATTGTCGTCACCCTCCCCGTCCGCACCGGCGGACATCCGCTTGGCGGCCACGCCGTCCGCGGTCCGAAGATCGTAGACCCATGCCGTCGGCACACCCAGCACGGAGAACGTCCGCACCGGCTTGTACCGCGCCTCGATTTCGCGAAGCAGTTCACTCTGCCCCCGCCCCGGAAACATTCCCGGATAGGTGAACAGCCTGTGGACCACCACGTGCGTCGCCCCACTTTCGGCCAGAAGCGAAAAATCCATCTCCTGCGAGGTTTCGTCGAAATACGGGAACCGGAAGGTCAGGTCGCCGTTGCCGAAGCCCTCCAGCGGATAGATGCTCTCGTTCTGGGCCATACCCTCCTTGTTGCGCGCGGTGAACACCACGCCGTCGGCGAGGGAGCGACGCACGTTGACCCGGCGCGAATACATGAAGGCGTTCGGCTTGGTGCCCCACACCCACACCGTGGCCCCTTCGGGCGCGACGGAATCCACGTACTCGATGGCCTCGCGCTGCCCCACTCCGCTGTCGGCCACGATGAAATCCTCCATGGCTCCGGCGGGGCCGCCCACGAACTCGTTGAAATAGTCCTTCTGATGCGGGAATACCGAGACGTTGGCGTAGACGATCCACGCCGCGCCCACGGTCACCGCGAAGACGGACAGCGCCTGCGCCACGGGCCGAGCCGTATCGCGCGCCCACGTCAACAGCCTGTCCACGCCATAGCCGCCCATCACCGCCAGCGGCACGAAGGCAGGCATGATGTGGCGATAGCCGCCGTGCTTGCCCTTGCTCAAAGTGATGATGCCGAAGGTGAACAGTATCCACAGTGCGAAGAACCAGAACTCGCGCGGGCGCTCGCGATGCGTGGCCAGCGCGCCCCACCCCGCCGCGGCGAGGAAGGCTATGGGCGCACACACCGCCAGATACACGAAGTAGTAGTCCGGCCCGAGTTCCGCCGTGCCGAGGTAGAAGCCATGCCCCACGATGGTGAACTGCACGGCGAGGTTCTTGAGAAACAGGGTGGGATCGGTCCACAGCCACGGCCACACCGCGTAGAGCACCAGCGGCGAGATGGGGAACCACGCCAGCGCAAGCGGATGCCCGCGCAGCCACAAAAGCGCCGCGTTGCGCCCGTTGTCGCGCACATACCACCACGCCAGAAACGCCATGTAGAAGGCGATGACGAAGCCGATGCTCCCGGAAAAGAGCTTGGTGCCCGCGGAAAAGCCGACGAAGACCGCCGAAAGGAAATACCGCCGCCACGATCCGTCGATAAGCGCGGTCATGAACAGGTAGGCGGCCACGGCCTGCGTGGCGACCATGCCGATTTCGAGATAGGCCACCGCGCCCATCCCGGCGAACGGCGGCAGGAGGACGAGCAGCAGCGCGGCGCACAGCCCGGCGCGGCGGCTCCCGAGCACGCGCTCGCCGAAGCGCCACGTCACGAACAGCGTGACCAGCGCGGCGGCGATACTCGGCAGGCGAAAGGCGAAGACGGCGGCGTCACTCTTGAGAAGCTGCGCGGCACTGACCGCCAAATCAGCCATGGAGCCGACCGCGCCGCCACCGGCCAGCACATTCGCCAGCACATAAGTCGCGAATGCCCCGCCATAGAAATACATCATGAACGGCGGATGGAACTCGAAGCTCCAGAACTGGGGATCGAAGGTCAGCGTGGCGAAATTGCGAAGCGCCGTGGCTCCGCCGACCACGTAGGTCAACTCGTCGTAGAGCAGTTCCACGTGGGCCGCCATCACCGCAAGGACGTAGCCCGCGCAAATCAGGAACAGCGCCAGCCCGCGCCCGCCGGGAAATCCTCCACGTCCAGTTCCGCTCATGCCGTCACCTCCCCGGCATCCGCGCTGCGCACACGCACCCAGCGTCCGCTTCCCGCGTCGTGCCGCAGGATGGGCCGGGCGGGATTTCCCGCCACGACCGTGCGCGGGGGAACGCTGTCGATGACCACGGAATTTGCCGCCACCACGCTGTTCTCGCCAATCTCCAAGGTGCCCGACGAGGCATGCACCACCACGTTGGCCGCCAGCCACGCATTCCTGCGCACCACGACCCGCCCGCCGGTCTTGATGCCCTGCCGCGCCACGGGCCGCGTGACATCCTCGTAGGCATGGGCATGGTCGAGCACCGTCACGTTGGGGCCCAAAAGGACGTTGTCCTCGATAACCACGCGGCTCGCGGCGGCCAGCGTGCAGTTCGGGCCGATGCGGGTGAAGCTGCCCACGGACAGATAGGCGCGGTCCTCCGGGCGTTCCATCTCCACCAGCGGCACGCACAGCCAAGTGCCGCGCTGCACCCACACGTTGTCGGCGAGTTCGATGAACCGCCCGCCATCCACGATGCACGAGGGATCGACGATGACCCCCCGCCCGCACGAGCGGAAGCTGTAGCGCAGCATACGGTGGATTCTCGCCCACACGTACAGCCGCAAACCCTTGAGCACCGTCTCGCGCAGGGTATAGCCCCGCCCGAGGAAATGCCGCAGCCGCGCCGCGAGGGAGCCGCCGTCGCCGGGATGCGAGATGTCCGAATGCGCATTCGTCACGACCACGCCTCCATTCATGCCCCCTCCACAGGTTTGGCCGCGCACACGAAGAATTGCCCGGCCAGCGGCCGCAGCGGCAGGCGCAGGTACAGACGCACCATCCAGCGCGCCTTGGGCAGCCTGCTCTTCATGGAAAAGGGCATGAAACGAGGTTCCACGCGCTCCACCCGCAGGCCGAGGCTCTCCAGCCAGTCGCACATGCCATTGTCCGTAAAGATGAGACGATGGGTGTAGTCGTCGAAATAGTTCGCCGCGCAGAGCCGGAAATTCGGGCCGATGACGAGTAGCCGCCCGCCGGGCCGCAGCACCCGGCGCACCTCGCCGATGCAGCGCTCGAAGCCCTCGCGATCGAGATGCTCGAAGAAGTTGCTGGCCAGCGCCACGTCCACGCTCTCATCTTCGATGAATGACAGCGAGGTGGCGTCACCCACGTGGGCCGTCACCCCCGGTGCCGCATGCCGGGGCAGCGCCTCGAAGAGGTCCACCACCTGCCGCGTCGCGCCGGGGACGGCGTTAATGAATTCGCAGTAGCCGCCGCCAAGTTCCAGCACGCTGGCCTCGGGCGGAAAGTAGGGCCGCAGGTAGTCCGCTATCTCCGCCCACACCCCCCGCCGCGCGGGGTCGTGGGTGAAGCGGGTCTCGTGGTAATCGCCGATGCCGGGCATGTCGGTCACGTCCTGCTGAAGTCCGCCAGATGCGCGAAGAGCTTGCGTCCGGCGCGGATGAAGAAGCGGATGTCGTCCACGCTGCGCACGGAGACGACCTTGCGAGCCAAAAACGCCGGGGACAGCGCAGCGCGGTACAGCTCCTGCGTGAAGCGCATCACGTCGCGCTCATCCACCGGGCTTTTCCAGACCGAGCGCTTCATGTCGTAGTCGTCCCAGTTCTCGGTGGTCAGCCAGCCGTTCTCGCGGGCCTCCGCGAAGAGCGGCGTGCCGGGATAGGGCACCACGATGGTCGCCTGAAGGGTGTCGATGTAGCCCTTGGAGAACATGCGCTTGGCCGCGGCGATGGTCTGCTCCGCCTGCGCACGCGTCTCCCACGGATAGCCGACCATGGTCGTGATGTGCGGCTCCAGACCGGCCTTCTTGGCCATGCGGATGCTTTCCTCAATCTGCTCCACGCGAAGGCCCTTGTTGAGCCTGTCCAACGTGGACTGATTCATGCTTTCAAGGCCGATGAGCACGAAGCGGAACCCCGCGCGCTTCATGAGCTTCCACTGCTCCGCCGAAAGTGCCCCGCAGCGCATGTTGCAGCCGAGGACCACCTTGCGCTGGTAGCCGCGGTCGATGACGCCACGGCAGAATTCCTCCAGCCAGTCGCCCTTGGGGAAGCAGCCGCTGTCGTCGAAGATTTCGCGTACGCCGAGGTCCGTCACCAGCCGCCCCACCTCGTCGAGGTGGCGCTCCACGCTCACGGTGCGGTAGGTGCGTCCGGGATAGAGGGTGGTCCAGCTGCAAAAGGAGCAGCGCCCCCACCAGCAGTCGCGTCCGGCCATGGTGTAGGTGCCGGGCGTGTACTTGAAATTTCCGTTGCGGTAGGCGTAGCGCCGCCACTGCGTCAGGTCGCGGTCAATGGGCGGCAGCTCGTCCAGATCGTGATGCATGTCCGGCGCGCCGGTGGCCGCCACGGTTCCGTCGTCCAGCCGGTGCCACACCCCGCGCGGCATGGGGCCGCCGCCCGCGTAGGCATCGCACAGTTCGGCCAGCACGAAGTCGTAATCGCCGCCGGTGATCACCGCATCCACCGGGCAGGCTTCCATGGTCTCCGCCGGAAGCGCCGTGACATGGTCACCGAAGAGCACCACTTTCGGCTCGAAATCGCACTCGCGCTTGAGCCGGGCGACGATCTCCCAATGTCGCCGGATGACGGGTGTCTTGCTCTCCATGGCGATGACGTCCGGCTTGTCGCGCATGATTCCGGCCAGCCACTGGTCGAAGCCGCGTTCCTGCGCGATGGCGTCATCCCACAGAACCTCGTGGCCGCGGCTGGCCAGCAGGGTGGCCGCCGAGGCGGGAACCATGGGATAGATGTAGGTCGGATTGCAGAACCACTGGAACTGCCGGTTCTGCGAAAGCAGCGGTACCCCTCTGGAGGACTCCAGAGGCGGATAGGATATTGAAACCTTCATGACTCGCGGCCCCGTGTGCGGTTGTTCGGTTCAGCGCGAATTCGCGGATGTCCCTGCCGTCGGGTGAATGTTCAGGCACAAGCCTCGGTGGCGAGTTCTCTAGCGCCCAAGCGTGCTTCTCAACTCCTTTACGAAGAGGAACCCCTTGAGGAATCGCCATCCGTACCAGAAATGGGTTCCCACCTGATACGGAATGGTCGCCACTGCAATGCGGGCATCGCGCAGCCGCGCAAAGACGCCCAGCGTGGAAAGGAGAATCGCCGCGGCGTAGACGGTCCAGCCCAGCGCATACAGCGCGGCTGCGGTGCTCCCCGCGAAAAGCGAGAACCACCCGAAGACCGCAAACAGAAAGAACGCCATCGGCATGAAATACGCGAGCCGCCGCGAGGTCTGCGGGTAGCGCTTGGCGAAAAAGCCGCGATGCAGCCCGTAGTTCCCCACCTGCCGCATATGCCGCACGAAGCCCGAGCGCCGGTGGTGATAAACCACGGCCCCCGGCTCGTAGCGGATGCGCCTGCCCAGCCTGCGCACGAGGTCGAGGCACAGCTTGGTGTCCTCTCCGGGCCAGTAAGCGCTGTCGAACCCGCCCACGGCGCGGAAGTCCTCCGCGCGCACGATGAGGTTCACGGACGGCCAGTCGTCCACGTCCGCCCCGGCCTTTCCCGGCCAGTAGCGAAGTGCGGCGGAACCGTTGAGCGGCGACACGAAGATCGCCCCGGACACCTTCTGCCAGAATCCGTCCTCCGGCGGCGTAACCTGAGGCCCGGCCACCGCGCCGATGTCAGGATCGGCAAAATGTGCGATGGCCCGCTCCAGCCAATCCGGCGCTGGGTAGGCATCGTCGTCAATAAAGGCCAGATATGCGCCGCGCGCCCGCTCCGCCCCCCTGTCGCGCTTGATGGCGGGGCTGACTGCTCCGGTCGCGATGACCACCACGTCGGCATCCCCGCAACGGGCATCGAAATCGCCCATCTCGCCATCCGGCAGCAGGATGACCTCGAAGTCCGGCCCGCGCATCAGCGCGAGATTGTCGAGGGTCTGGCGCAGATAGTCGCCCGGCGTCTGAAAGGGAATGATCACGGAGACATCAGGCATGGGCACTGCGCCTCGCGTCGTCGATGCTGTCGCAGATTCCCACCCTGCGCCCGGAGTGCTCCCCTTCATCGCCCGCGAGCCGCCCGCAGGCCTCGCGCACGATGAACAGCGGACGTCCCACCACCTCCGTGTGGATGTGCCCGATATACAGTGCGATCATGCCGAGCGCCGCCAGAATCACGCCCACGAGGAAGGTGTTGAGCACCAGCACGTAGGCGATGGGAGTGTAGAGCACATCGAAAAAGACATCCGTCAGCACCATGTAAGACAACAGCGCCGCCGCGATGAAGATAATGAACACCCCAAGATACCCGGTGAAACGCAGCGGAGCCAGCGAGAACGACGTCAGGCTGTTCACGGCCAGCCGCACCAGCTTGCGCAGCGAATAGGTGGGCCTGCCACTGCAACGGTCCGGCGCCTCGAACTCGACGAGGCTCTTACGGAAGCCCATCCAGTCGATGATGCCCCGGAACATGCGCGTACGTTCGGTAAAGGTGCACAGCGTCTCCACCACGCCACGGTCGATCAGCCGGAAATCCGTGCCGTTGGGCGGAATCTCCACGTCCGACAGACGCGACATGAGGAAGTAGAACCCCCGCGAACCGAGGCGCTTGATGAGCGAATAATCACGGCAGGCCTTGCGGATGCCCACCACGATGTCCGCGCCATTTTCCCACTCGTGCACAAAGCGCGGGATGAGATCCGGCGGATGCTGAAGGTCGGCATCCATAAACAGCACGGCCTCGCTGCCGTTCATGGCCGAAACCCCTGCGGTGAGCGCCATTTCCTTCCCGAAGTTGCGCGAGAGGTTCAGGCCGCTGACACGCGTGTCGCGCCGGGAAAGCGTCTCGATGACCTCCCACGAACGGTCAGCGCTGCCATCGTTCACGAACAGCAATTCCCAGTCATAGCCGGGCATGGTCTCGAAGACCTCCCGCACCTTCGCATGCAGAAGTTCGAGACTTTCGGCCTCGTTGAAAACTGGTACAACTATGGCGAGCTTCGTCTTCATGGCAGCGGTTTCCCACATGTTTTTATATATAACCGGGAATTTTGGGATTCTTAAATCATATACGTAAACGCCTGAAACAAGTCAAATCTAAAGTTGTAAAAGGGCCTCAAGTCGTCTAGTCTACCGGATAATCGGAATAATGCTCACCAACTGCATCACATAAGCACGGAGTCTGAACCACACTGCGCCGCCAATGAACGATATTCCACGAAAAGCGGTACCCGCCACCCTCGCGGCATTCCTGATCATGGGGTCCATGGCCGTCCTCAAGCACGAATCGCTGCACGCGAGCATCGCGGACCTCGGCCTCGCCGTGGCCCACCTGCGCGATCTCGAACTGCGCGCATGGTGGCCGGTGGTCTTCTGGGGGCACTGCCAGCCGCTCAAGCCCATCTGGGCATGGTTCTACGGACTCATGCCGGACGGAGCGGGAGCGGCGGCGCTTCTCGTGACGCAGGCGGCGCTGTTGTGCATGCCTGCGGCGGAGCTGGCCCGCCGCCACGGCTGGACGGCCCTCGCCGCCTTCATTCTGTACTTCCCCCTCTGGTTCAACGGACTCTTCGACTTCCACCCAGACCACCTCGCGGTGCCGCTGCTGTTCGGCTTCCTCTTCGCGGCGGAGGATCGCCGCTTCGCCACGGCCTGCGCCATGGCCATGCTCCTCGCGCTGGTCAAGGAACCGTTCGCCCTACAAACCGCCGCCTGCGGCGCATATCTGCTCGTGAAGGAAGGGCGCGGGGCGCTCCCCGCCGCGCTACTACTCATCGTCTTCGGCTGCGGATACTTCCTTGCGGCCACGGGGTGGCTCATCCCGGCACTCGGCCCGGCGTCCGGCGGTCCACTCGGTTCAGGGGCCTTCGGCTGGATGGGGAGCACTCCCAGCGAGGCGCTGCTGTTCATGGTCACCCATCCGTTCGCCACCCTCGGCGCGATGGTCGATACTCCGGGGAAGCTGCTCTACCTCGGCACGCTGTTCGGGGCGCTCCTCTTCATACCGCTCCTCGCCCCGGCCGAGCTGCTCCCGGCGCTACCGCCCCTCGCGCTGGCCCTGCTCTCACAGGAACCGAACCATTACGGCATCGGCCACCACTACACGGCAGGGGTCATCGCCCCGCTGGTCATGGGCTTCATGCACGGACTTCCCCGCGCGAGGAAACTCCTCGGCACGACGCGCGCCGGACGGCATACGGCAGCCATCGTCCTCGCCGCGCTACTGCTCGGGCATGTGGCGCTGTCGCCTTCGCCCATCTCGCGCCTGTTCTGGACGGATAAGATATGGTCCTACGGCTGGCGGGCCTACGTTCCCACAGAAAGGGACGTGATGATCAGGACCGCGCTGCGCCGCCACCTCGACGGCGCGCAGGTGCTGTCCATGCAGAACACGCTGATGTGGGACGGCGCGCTTGGCGAACGCACGCTGCTGGTGTTTCCCGCTGGCGTTGCGCAGCCGTTGCGCTGGCCGGATTTCGATGCGCTGAGCCGCCGCGACCCCATCGCGGCGCTGGCCGGACGCGACACGCATCCGCCGGACCTGTTCCTCTCTGCGGATTGTGTGGTACTGGACCTGAAGCGTCCGTGGCATGTGGGCGACAGGGGATGCGCATGGCTGCGCGGACGCTGCACGGATGACCGCGCCGCAATGGAATTCATGGACATGGTCGACGTGGCGCGCAGGGACTTTGCCACGGTCTTCGAAAACGACGGGTTTCTCATCCTTCGGCGAGACCCCGCACAGGCACACCCGGCACGCCCCGCAGGCCGGACAGGCGGCGCGACATCATGAAACGCTTTCTCCAGCACAATTTCTTGATTCTGGTGCTCCTGAACTCCGGGAACCTCTTCAACTACCTGTTCCAGTTCCTCGTGGGCAGAAGCCTCACCCCGGACGACTTCGGCACCTTCAACGCGCTGAACTCGCTGTCGGTTCTCGCCTCGGCCCCGATGGTGGTCATTCCCCTCGTGCTGTCGCGCTTCACCATTTCCCTCGGCGTACAGAATCCCGCCGCACTGCGCAGCCTGCTCACCACGTCCCTGCGCTGGCTGGGGCTCGCGGCGCTATGCGTCTTCGTGCTCGGCACCTTCCTGCTGCCCGGCATCCGCTCGTATCTGCATGTGGAAGACTCCACGCCCGTATTGCTCATGCTGGCGCTGACAAGCCTGAGCTTCATCATGCCCGTCCCGCTCGGCATGCTCATGGGCCTGCAACGCTTCACCGGGTTCGGCCTCGGCTCGTGCATGTCGTCGGTCGGGCGCTTCTTGGCCGCGCTTGCGCTGGTGGCGCTACTGGGGCACGGCGTGGGCGGCGCGCTGGTTTCGGGCATCGTCGGCGTCGGGGCCTCGCTGGCGCTGGCGCTGTTCTTCCTGCGCGACGTGGCGAGCGGCCCATCCGAACCGCTGCCCAAGGGCATGCTGCGCGAGGTGGGGTGGTACACGCTGCCCGTGCTCGTCAACGCGGCGCTGCTCATGGCGCTTGGCAATCTCGACCTCGTGCTGGCCCGGCACTACTGCCCGGCCGACGCATCAGGGCACTACGCCATGGCCGCCGTGCTCGGCCGCATCGCCTACTACCTGCCGAGCGCGCTGCTCATGGTGCTGTTCCCGGAGGTCACCAAATCCCACGAATCCGGCGAGGACAGCGTGCGCACGCTGTGGCTCAGCATGGGAATGACGCTGGCGCTCGGCGGCGGATTCGCACTGGTGTGCGGCCTGTGGCCCGAGCCGGTCATCAGCCTGCTCTTCGGCGCCAACTATCTCGACTCCGCCCCCGCGCTGCGAATGGTGGTGGCGGCGATGGCGCTCATGGCCGCCGCCAACGTGTTCTTCACCTACTGTCTTGCCTGCTCGCTCTACGGATACCTGTGGATTCTCGGCACCGGGCTTGCCGGCATGATCTCGCTCATTTCCTTCTTCCACGCCAGCCCGGAGGAAATCGCCGGATGCCTGCTGGCGTCATCGGCGGCCATTCTCGCGGCCACGGCATGCTGGTTCCTCGTCGTGGGCATGAAGGCCGAAAGCCGCAGACGCATCGTGCTCAAGAGCAGAACCATCGAACAGGCACCCTGACGGAGGCGCGCCATGGTCGGCTTCCCTGCCCTACTCCGCACCCTGCGCGCCGCAGCGCAACCGGCATGCCGCGCGCTGCGCTGCGTTCTTTGCGCCACGCTGCTCGCCACGTGCGGACAGTCCGTGAGCGCCACGCCCGCCGACGCGCCCGAGGGGTGGACCATCACCCTCGCGACAGAGGCCACGCTACGCCTGAACGCCCGCGTCATGCCGGTCATGGGCGCGGCCACCGTCGTCAGGGCACAGCGGCGGCTCTTCGATGCGCATGAGAATATCGCCTGCCTCGACGGGAACTGCCCGCAACGTTCGTGGACCTTCGACCTAACCGACGCCCCCGCGGACATCGAAAGCCTGCCGCTGATCGCTGTGACATGGACGCAGGGGCAGGGCTTCCAGACCCCGGAAATTTCCGTATCCGCCACCATCGTCCGTGATGAGGGCGACAGTCCGCTTGAGGCGGCCTACGCGCCGTTTTCCAAGAACGACACGCTCGCGGCGCAACACGTTGACCTCGCGTCGACCCCCATCGTCGCCAAGGATTCCTTCTATCTCGCCAAACGCGAAACGGGCCTGCCGGACTCCGGCGCATGGCGGCAGGTTCTCGACGGCGGACGCATCGTGCTTCAGGGACGGGTGGACATGCCGCTCGCCGATGCGCAGATCGTTCGCATCACCTCCGTGCGGGGACGCGAACCGGATACGATCCAGTTCTCCCTGAATACCAACGCATTTCCCGGCCGCGACACCTTCCTGTACTCCGGAGAAATTCCCCGGCGCGACGAAAGAAATGGCGACACGACCATCACCACCCTCGACCTGCGCCCCGCCCTGCGCAACAGGGGCATCGACATCGATTCCGCCACGCTCATGGAGCCGATCATGTTCCTGTCGCCGCAGGACGCGGACTCGCCTGGTCCTGCCGTGCTCGACATCGACTTCCACCGCCCGCGCATCACCCACGGCCTGCGCCCCATCGGCGGCACGGAACACGTCCACGGGGACGGGCGAACCCTCGTCGTGGACCTGCGCGACGCGCTGGACGGACTCGACGGCGAACGCGGCAGACTGGAACGGCTGAACGTGACCATCCACCCACGGCAAGGCCAGGCCGTCACACTCGATGGCATCCGCCTCGTCAAGATCGCCACGCGCGAGGTGCCCGCCATCGACGATCTCGTCGGCACCGCCCTGTCCGACTGGGACAACCCCGTCCCTACGGAATCCCCATTCAGCCGCCCGGTCTCCTTCCGCATGCTCCGCGCCCTCGAATCGGACAATCCGACGAGCGACGACTGGCGGCCACTCTTCGCGGACGAACGCCCCGTGTCCGGCCATCTGTGGCGCGGCATCGTCGGACCGCAGACCTTTCCCATCATCTCCGGAACCATCGGGTACGCCTCGGGCGGCGGATATCCCCACGCCAAATACTGGTTCGACTCCGCCCTGCGCCCCCTCGACCCGCCCATTCCCCTCGGAGCGACCATCCGGGGCATCGACATCACCGCCCTCGCCCAACCGCGCACGACATCCGACGCCACTCCCGGAAAGGACACTACGACGCCCGACGGTCCATGGCGGCTGGTGCTCATGGACGTTCTCACCACGGAGGGCGAAACTCCGGCGCTACCACTGGCGCAACGCGAATGGTGGACCAGACAGAACCACGTTCTGCTGCGCACCGCCAAGGGCACCGTGACAAACGCGGCAGACGACGGCCGGATGACGCTCCTCGCGCCGCGCGAAAGAGACGGATACCGGGAATGGATATTCGAACTGCCGCACATGGCGGAAACACTACGCTGGACAAACCTCGCCATTCCCGAGGCCCCGCCGTTCCCGAGCACGCTCACCCTGCGCCTCGACGGCGTCGATCACCTAATCACCGATGCGCCATGCGACATAACGCTCGACGATTCCCCCGCGCGCTCGCTCCAGCTCGTGCTGCGCCACTACGGCGGCGAACCGTTCATCCGCTGGCAAACTCCCATGATTTCCGGAATCGGCATCCACAACGTCGTCCCGCGCGACCTGTGCGCAAAGCTTCTCGCCGTGGACGGGGTCCGCATCGCGCAACCGCTTCCCCTCGTCGACGACTGGAATGGCGGCTGGACTCCCGTCGCCGACCTCCGCCTTCCGGCGGGCACGCACACGATACGCCCCGTCGCACATCCGCTGTTTCGCATCGACGCCATCGCCTTCGACGGCGGCCCAGTCGTCCTTGTCGCCGAGGCGAAAAGACTCCCGACCAATGCCGCCAACGGCACGGCGGCAACGCTCCCCATGCTGCCGCTTCTGCTCGGCACGGTGGCAGTCGTCCTCTATCCGCTGTGGCGCAGGCGCACGCTCTCTCTGTCCTCGCTCCGAGCCATCATCGACAGATACCGCATCCGTTCGGCGGCCATGCGCACGGCGCTTCCTGCGACTGCGGGAGCGCTCCTCTTCTGCGCCGGGCTGTTCCGGCCCGACGCGCGCCCGGCACTCTTCCTCTGCGGCAGCCTCGGCACGGCGCTGGCCGCCGTGATGGTGCTGGACCGCACGGCACCGCCCCTTGGCCGCTGGATTCCATCGCTTCGCACGGCACTGGACACCCGCACCGAATCGACGCCGCTTTTCGGTGCGGGTCTCGCCACCGTGCTCATCGGCCTTTTCGCGGGGCTCGGCATGCCCGCGTATGCCGAATTCGCCGCATTCAACCTGTTCGTGCTACTCATCGCCGGATGCGCACGGTTCTCCGCCAAGTCGCGCGCCGCCACAACCGGAGCCGACGATGCGTAGCCGCCTCCGGGAGCTCCTGCCCCAGTGGCTGGCCGCCGCGTTCGTCGGCGCGGTGTCCATGCTCATCAGCTTTGCGCTCGGCCGCGTCCTCGGTCCCGTCGCCTTCGGCGACTACGCCACGGTCCTCACCGCGGCGGCGCTGTTCGGCATCGCGCAGGATGGCGGCTTCCGCACCCTCATCTACCGCGAAGGCATACGCGTCAGCCCGTCCATGGCGCGCCACGCGCAGACCCTGTCCCAACGCGCCGTAAGCCACGCCCTGTACCTCAGCGCCATCGGGATGCTCGCGGCGGCATTCACGCCGCCACCCTACGGCCCGAACGCCGCAGCCGCCGTCTTCTGCTTCGGCCTGCAAACGCTGACCGGCTTCGTCTCCTCCGGCCTGCGCGCGGACGGACGCTTCGGACTCGACGCCGCATGGCAAGGCGTCTGCCGTACGACCGGCGCACTGGGCATCGTCGCAGCGCTCGTCGCCGCACCATCGCCAGCCGCCGTGTTCATCGGCTGGGGCGCAGGGCTCACACTGCCCATCGCCATCGCCGCCGTCCTGCGTCCGCAGGCCCTGAAACCATGGCGCACTCCCGGCTGGCTTGCGGCTGCGGAACTCCGCTCGGCGTGTCTTTCGTTTCTTCTCGTGGACGCGGCCACCACGGTGTACTACAAGTGCGACATCATCCTTCTCCGGCACATGGGACCGGGCGCCGCGGACACCGGCCACTATGCGGCGGCATACAGATTCCTCGACGGCATCGTGCTCCTCGCCGCGCCGGTCGGCGTGGTCTGGTTCAGAAGACTCCGACAGCTCATGAACGATCACGGAGAATTCATGAAGGAACTGCGCAGCACCTGCGCCGCGCTGACTTTGGCCGGTGCGGCCATCCTCGCAGCGGGCACGCTGGCCGCCGACTGGCTGGTCGGCCTGACCTTCGGCCCCGGCTACGAGGCATCCGCCCGCCTGCTCCCGCTACTGCTCGCGTCCCTCGTCTTCCTCCTGCCCGCAGGCATCCTCACGCAGGCCGCCATCGCCATGAACATGGAGCGGTTCTACGCCGTCACGGCGTGCCTCGCCGCAGCCCTGAACATCGCCCTCAACGTCGCGCTCATCCCGCGTTTCGCCGGAAGCGGCGCGGCCATGGCGACCATCGCCACAGAATGCTTCCTGTGCGTCACGCTCGCCGCACGACTTCGCCGCACGCTCGCCCATACGTCATCAGCCACACACGCCCACGCAGAAGAAGGTCCGTCATGCACGCCAAACGTGAGATAGCGTCCAACGCCATAGGGAGCGCACAATGAGTGCGCCGCTGGTCATCCACGACGCCTTCCGCTTCCCCGGCGGCGGCGAGCGTGTGGCCACCCACGTAGCCAAACGCTTCGGCGCGCGCATCGTGACCAGCCACATGGAGCACTCCGCGTTCCCCGCCGGATACTTCGATGGCCTCGACATCACGGATCTCGATGCCCTGCGCCGCTCGCCCATCAAGGCCCGGCTCTCACGCACGCTGACCCTCGGCAACGCCTTCGCGCACATGCCGCAAACCAGCGCCCCATGGACGCTCTTCAGCGGAACGATCTGCCCCTTGGCGCATGCGCGCGTGGATGGACGCAGGATTCTCTACTGCCACACGCCACCGCGCATGCTCTACGACCTGCACGAGGCCACGCTGGCCGCACTGCCGCCATGGCAACGCCCGTGGCTGCGGCTGGTAACGCGAATCTTCCGTTCTGCCTACGAACGGGCCATGGCAGAGATGGACGTGGTCATTGCCAATTCGGCCACGGTACAGGAGAGGCTCCGGCGCTACCTCGGCATCGAGTCGGAAATCATCCATCCCCCCTGCCCCACGCAGAGCTTCCGCTTCATCGCGCAGGACGGCTTCTACCTCTCCTGCGCGCGGCTGGACCCGCTCAAGCGGGTGGACGTCATCGTCCGCGCTTTCGCCTCCATGCCGGAGAGACGGCTCGTGGTGACATCCGGCGGACCGCAGTTGCCCGCGCTGAAGGCCCTCGCACAGGGGGCACCGAACATCGAATTCACGGGATTCGTGGGTGAGCGCCGCCTGCAAGAGCTGGTCGGCTCCTGCATCGCCGCCATCTACATCCCGCGCGATGAAGACTTCGGCATGTCCCCCGTGGAATGCATGGCCGCCGGGAAACCCGTCATCGGCGTGAACGAGGGCGGCCTGCGCGAGACCGTGGTCCACGGCAAGACGGGCCTCCTGCTCCCGCCCTCTCCCGCTCCGGATGATGTCGTCCGGGCCGTCGACGCTCTCGCTCCGGCGCAGGCACTGGCGATGCGCGACTCGTGTGAACGCAGGGCCAGCCGCTTCTCGACCGCAGCCTTCGACGAACGGCTGCACGTACTCACCGCCGCTCACGCGCGCTGACCAGCGCCTTACGTCATCCCCCTTTTCTTGCAGGTCATTTCCCCGCACCTCTCGCAATCTCCCACGCCAAACAACAACAGGGGCCGCCCGGCTTTCGCCGGACGGCCCTGGTTGAGGTTCATGTTTTGCGTTGTGGCTTGTGCTTATCTCTTTCTGCGGACGAGATAGGCGATGGGCACGAGAAGCATGAGCACCAGTTCGATGCTCCATGCGGCAGCCGGGTTGAACACGCAGCCGCCGTCACCGTCACCGCCACCGGAGGTGGACGACACGCCGCTCACGAAGCCGCTCGGATCGGTGATCTGATCGGCCGTGGTGTCGGCATCGTACGCACCATTGTCGGCGATGGTGAAGTACAGGTTGTAGTCGAAGGCCTGGTTGAGCTGGAAGTTGCTCGGGATGAAGTAGCCAGGCGCCGTGCTAAACGACAGCCAGTACTGGCCTTCGGCCAGGGTGCTGGTGCCCGGGTTGTAGGTGAAGGACGACGTGCTGTTGGCGGTCTGGGCGGACGAGACGCCGCTCACGGCCGCACGGGCAGCGGTGTAGAACTTCGTGTAGGTACCGATCTCGGACGGAACCTTGCCATGGACCTGCGAGCCGTCGATCGCGCGCTGGAAGATGCACAGATCGCCGGGGTTGGTCGCCGCAGGCAGGGTCGCCACGAAGGAGGTCAGGTTCGTGACCACGGCGCTGCTGGACAGGCCGAACTGCGTCACGAGGTCATCGGAGGACTTGTTCAGCACCGCGCTGGCGTCGGAAGGAATGTTGCTCGTGTCGATGGCCGTTGCGGCACGCACGGTCACGCCGGAGGCCAGAGTGCCGAAGGCGCTCAGGATCGTGGTGATGTCCGCCGAAGTGGTAGCCGTGGCAGCGGGAACAACGAAGGCCACATCGGTCATGACGACCATGCCAAGGGTCTTGTCGCCTGCCGCGCCGTAGGCCGTGGTGGAGTTCGACGTACCAGCCGCAACCCAGATGCCGACGACCACGTCGTCAACCTTGCGGCCAAGGAAGTGCGCAAAGTAACCGTCGCTCGCGTCGAGCAGGGTTGCGTTGCCGTGGGTTACGCCAGCGAGGCTCGAAGACGTGGCCACGCTGAAGGTCATCTCGTCCATGTCGGCCAGCGAGAGGGTGGTCCCGTTGGCGTCATCGGAGGTGGCGTTCCAGCACACGTAGGTCGCGTTACCGTCGGTCACCTCATTGTCGGACAGCAGGAACTTGCCGATGCGGCCCTGTGCGGTCGCGTTGCTCTCGCTGGAAACCGCGCTGGCGAAGCCCTTGCCAATGCCAACGAACGTCTTGGAGTCGTTATCGAAGTCGGTCTGCGCAAGGAGTTCGGCGTCCTTCAGGGCGATGGCGTGCAGCAGACGCGCGTTGGCGTCCACGCCGTAACCCGCGAGGATGTTGCCGTTCTTGCTCAGATTGGCCTTGGAGAACAGCTTGATGGGCGCCGTGCCGGTGGTGGTCACTTCCACGTAGCCGGTGGTCACGGTGCTGTTAAAGGTGGTTTCGGTGCTGACAGCGGCGCCGGTGCTCGAACCGGTGTCGAACTTGTACAGCTTGCACGCGCCGTCGTTGAAGGTCAGGGTGCCGAGGTAGGCAGCGCCATCGTCGTCACCATCGCCTTCGGCGGCGTAGGCATAGTAGTACCACGTGGACGACCCGAAGGTCGTGTTGTTGGAGATGGACTGGTTCTGGAACATCACGCCGAAGCTCGGACCATCGGCAAACGGCATTGCCGTGCTGTCGATGGGCGTGCGACCGATGCCCGCGAACAGACTGAAGTCCTGATTGCTGATGAAGTTGTAGTCGAAGTAGTCCGTGGTGTTGTCGACGCTCTGGGCGTAGTTGTCCAGGCGGACGAGACCGTCGAGACCGTAGGAATTGGTGGTTCCATCCCAGTCGTCGTCAGTCAGGTTGCCGGGATCGCCCTCGAAGGCCCACGAGCCACCGTACCACTTCGTGGCGTTGTTGGCGAAGTCCACAGCGCCAGCGGCAATGTCCGTGGTGGAGGTGCCGGCGAAGTTGAACACCGTCACGTCCGCGGTCGACGCGGTACCGAAGCCGTTGTTCTGGGTCGTCGTGGTCGGGTCATCGTTCGGCGCATAGGATTGGATATCCCCTCCCCAGAAGACGGACGGAGTGGAGGTCGTGTTCGATTCACCCGTGAACTGGATACCGGTGAATGTCCATTTGGTGCCATTCAGGATCGACGGGGGCGTTCCCGCGAGCGCGGCACTCGCCATCACAACGAAGCTCACAGTGAGCAGCCAAACCAACCGTTTCTTCCTCATCGCCACCTCTCCTTTGTATGTTGAAAATTATTGCCTTGCGAACAGAGCCTACCCCTCGATTTGATTGGAAAAACTTCCCACAAACGCCACAACTCCAACAAACACCATGCATAAGCCAATGAATGCAGCGCATTAGCCTACACATAGCGACCACTTTACCTTACTTTTCATGTCGATTCAATACGCACCTCAAAAAATATGCGTCACTCAACACTTTTTGGATAAACATGCCTACACATCTTACCTCGTAACTTACTATCACTACATATGTTTTGAAGTATATTGCATTCAACAACCCATTTTTACTGAAAAAATACATCGTCATCCAAATCGCAAAACATTCCAAGCCCATGTCAATACACGCAAAAAGGGGGTGGTCCAAACTGGCCACCCCCTTTACATGCGAATCGCGCGGACGCGTCAGTCCGAATCGGAACGCTCCCTGCGCCCGCCTTCAAGGAGCGCCACCTTCTGGATGAGGCGACGCAGGTCCCGCTCCTGCCTTGAGCGGTCAATATCCATGACCAGGCACTTCACGCCGAGCAGCACGAGGGCCAGAAGCAGGATGAGCGTTGGCGGATACGCCACGCCGAGATGCTGGGCCACCCAGTCGGACAGACGGGGAACGAAGGCCAGCGGGATGACGATCCCCGCGACGACGAGCCACTGGAGCGAATAGCGCGTATGCAGCAGGTCCTTGCCGACGAGAAACAGGACGCACACCGCAAAGGCGATGCCTATGGACGCCGTGGTGAGCTGATAGGAAATCATGATTGCCCCCTTCCGCCACGGGACCGCACAAGTCCCCGGACTCGGCTGCCGTACGTCGTTCGCGTTGCCGACAGCACAAGGCTCAGCGCCATGTACGAGGCCACGGCGCGCCATGTATGAAACACGCGGGAATGACCACTGGCACGCGGGCACATCTGCACCCGGCGCTCCACGATGGTCAGTCCCGCATTCTGAAGCAGGAGCAGAACGCCCATGTCCTGATAATCCAACAGGGTCGCCGCGCTGGAGGCCAGCAGTTCCACGCAGCGTGGCCCGTAGGCCCTGAAGCCCGACGTCAGATCGCGAATGCGCAACCCGCTGACCCTGCGAAACAGCCACCACGCGAAACGCCGCAGCAGGCTACCGCGCTCCACGCAGGCCCCGATGACCACATCGGCCTCGCCAGCCTGCACCGGGGCAAGGAGCATGGGGATGTCCGCCGGATCATGCTGGCCGTCGCCGTCCATGCTCACGACCACGCCGTAGCCATTCTCCTGCGCGTAGCGCATCCCGGTCTGCAAGGCCCCCCACGCCCCAAGGCGTAGCGTCAGGCTCAAAACTCCCGCCCCCGCGCCACGGGCTCGGGCCGCCGTCTCGTCATCGCTGGCGTCATCAACGACCATGACCTCCACGCCGGGAACGGCAAGAATGCCCCGCACCACCTCCGCGATGCAGGCTTCCTCGTTTCTGGCGGGAACCACTACGATCACCGGACATCTCGCGTTGTCGCTCACGATGCCTCCCCGATCACGCGCCACGCGCCGCCGTGCCCCGGCCGCACGCTCACGGCCCTGAAATGCCCACGCGTGCTCTCCGGCCGAAACAGCAGACGCAGCGCAACGCTATCGAACAGTCTCCTGCTCACGAAATACCCGAATTTCTCGTCATGGACGGCTATGAACACCGGTCCCGGCTGCCCCGTCTCCGTCACGGCAACCTGCCCGTCCCGCACATCCACCATGCCGCCGACCTCCACATCCCCCCGCCCCGCGTAGCGCACGCGCCCGGCCGCCCGGTCCGGGACAAGCTCGGCGAGGGGCTGCCTGTCGATGACGAACCCGCGCCCCGTGGGATCAATGCCCCTTGGCGCCCTGCGTCCGAAATAGTCCCACCAGTAGGCCATATCGAGGGTCCGCCCATTGAGAAACACCCCCACGGCGATATCCGGAAACAGAAACTCGCGCAGGTCGTCGCCCCACGGTATTCCCCGCCGCGCAAAGGCCTGCGGCGCACCCTGCGGATCGGCGAACACCTCGTCCACCAGCGCGAGAACGCCAGAGCGCCCCCCGAGTACCTCCGCGAGGATGTCCATACCACCCTCGCCATGGCGCGCGATGAAGCGCATCCAGCGCGCCGCGGTTCCCGGATCGTCCTGCGCCAGCGGATAGGCCGTGGCGAAGAGCAGCCCCGGTCCGGTGCGCCCGCCGTCGCACACGGTGGGCAACCCCGCGTAGTTCTGGATCATGTAGCCGTAGTCCCACCAGCTCCAGACCCATCCGCCAGCGGGCATCTCCGAGGCGAGCGCCCGGATGCCTTGCACGTCCCCCGCGTTCACGGCGGGGCCGACCCAGCGCGTGGCGCAGCGAACCATGCCGGGGGCCAGTAGCGCGACAAAGGCGAGAGCGAGCATGGCATCGCGCAGGCCGGGCACGGCGGCCAACTGCGGCATGCGGAACAGCCGCGCCGCGGAGACGGCCAGATGCCCGTATCCAAGCGCAAGCACCGGCGTGGCGAAGATGTAGAACCGCGACGAGAACACACTCACCGCGCCAAGCGCCATGCACGGCAGCAGACAGAGCACGAACAGCGGTCGGCGGACCGAAAGGTGGATCAGCCCGACCAAAGCAAGGCACACCGCCCCCCAGCCGCCAAGGATGGCCGCCCCGGCGTCCTGCATGTCCGCCGTCCCGAGTTCCTGCACCGAACGCCCGACGTCCGGCATGGACGAAGCATCCATCCCCGCCACCAGCCGCAGATGGTCTGCGGCGGAAAGCAGCATGCGCGGCCCGGTATCGACCACCCCGCCGAGGTACAGTGCCAGAAAGCCCACACAGGCCACGGCCGCGGCGGCGATGATGAGCTTCACCCCGCGCTCGAAGCGATGGACCGGAAGGTGCCCGGTCAGCGCATAGGCTACGGCCGCAACCGCTGCCGGAGCCACCCACGCATGCCACCACGCCGCCAGCACGGTCCACGTGAGGGCCATGAATCCGAAATGCCACCAGCGGGCGCGTCCCCGCTCGCTCACGAATCCGTACAGAAACAGCCCGGCGGCGAGCACCAGCGACGGATTCAGGCAATCCGTGTCGAAGAATCCCGGTCCGGCGCGAATCATCCAGTGCTCCGCGCAAAAGGCCGCGAACGCCGCCACCAGTCCCGTCCACGCATTCCCGAGCATTCGCCCCGCCAGCATGAGCAGCAGCGCAAGGCTCATGGCGAGCATGGGGGGGAGTTCGTAGGCCGCGGCCTCGTAGCTCCCGCCAACGCCGTTATGGACCCACGCCGTCAGCGCAGCGAGAAGGGGCGGCGGATACGGCCTTGGCGCGCCGCGAAGTTCGTCCACGGGCGCGTACACACCCTCGTTCATCTCCCGCGCGAGGCGCAGGTAGTAGTACCCATCGAGATTGCGCAGGAGCGGACGTCCCTCCTCCGCGAAGTTCGCGGCGTTGTCGGCGGTGTTCCAATGCTGGACATAGAGAACGGCGCACAGGTACGCGAGAAAGAGCACCCAGCCGAGGACCAGCAGGGGCCTGCTCTCGTCGAGTCCCACCGTCTCGCAGCGCCGCAGTATGCCTAGATCACCCGCCATACGCCTCCAAACCTCGAATCGTAGACCACGGGACGGAAATGCCGCGTTCCGTTGGGCTGGATGAACAGCAGCCTAAACAACGTGGTGTCGAGATACGCGCCATCGACGAGGAACAGGTGCGGCAACGCGGCGATGTCCACCACAGCCGCCTCGCCCCCGGCGTCGAAACGCCGCACGCCGACCCCGTCCGGTCCCACATGGATGACGCAGGACAGCGCGCGGTCCGTGCCGCCGCCCACCAGCCGGCCGCTACGCAGGCGCAGGCGGTACTCGGAGCGCGGCAACGTCTCGAAGACCGGCTTCACGCCCTGTCCGCCGCCCACGTCCCAGCGCCCGAAATAATAGATCCACGGGGCCTTATCCATGGAACTCATGGGCAGGTACACATACACGTCCGCCTCGGGGAACAGAAATTCGGCAAGCTCCGGCTGCTGCAATCCATACCCGGCAAGGATGCCCGGCACGTCCGCCCCCTCGGCGAAGACCGTCTTCAGGAATTCCACTGTGCGCTCCGGCGTGCCGAGCATCATCTGGATGTAGCCCAGCGCCCCCGGCCCACGCGCGGCGAAGAAGCGCATCAGGTTGCGCGCCTGCGCCTCGTCCGGAGCGGCCAGCGCCCATGCGGCGGTGAAGGTGTTGACGGGGTCCTGACTGCCACCGTCGAAATAGGGCCTACGCCCCGAAAAATACTTGAGCATGTAGCCGTAGTCCCACCACGCCCAGACCACCGTGTCCCCGGCCGGAGCCTCGCGCAGGACCGACGCGAGAAGCGCCTCGGGCTTAGCGAATACGGGCGGTGTCGCGCTGTGGAAGGCCCCCATGACCGGCACCGACACAACGCCCAGAGCGACCAGCGCCACCGCCCCCTGCGCGACGCGTCGCCACCTGCGCACCTGCGCCGCAAGGACCCACGCCTCATGAACCGCCACGCCAACGCCAATCCCTACCACGGGCACCAGAAACAGCATGAAGCGCGCGGAAAGGAAGGCCATGGTGCCAAGCACAGCAAGCGGCAGCAAATACAGACACTGTCTCGGTCTGCGCCACACCGCCAGCCCGGCACCGATCATTCCCACGAGAAACGCGGGAAGCCAGCCGCCCACGTATCCAGATATCTCCGAAAAGTCCGGCGGCTTGAGTTCGCCAATGGAGACGGCGACCGACGGATAGACCAGTTCCTCCCCATGCATCACGAGATGCAAATGGTTCAGCGCGGCCTCCATGGGCACCACGGCCCACACGGGAAAAACCGCCAACCCGCCCACGAGATACGCCGCCAACCCACAGGCCATGAGTGCGGCAAGGGCGATGCGCGAGGCACGCTGTGCGCGAGTGGTCGCAAACGGCAGCGACAGCACGTGGCAGCAGGCCACCAGCCCGGCGAAGACCGCCGCCCCGGCCCGCCACCACCACACGAAGACGCCAAGCACCGCACACATGAGGCCCAGCCACACGAAGCGCCGCTGCCCGGTGTCGGTCTCGAAGCGCATGAACAGCCAGCATCCCAGCCCGACCAGCAGAATGTTCAGGCAATCCGTGTCGAGGTAGCCGACGTTGGCCCGCACGTGCCAGTAGGGAACGGACAGCCCGATGACCGCCGCGATGAGCGTCGCACCGGGATTCCCGGTCAGCGTCCGCCCCCAGAGCACATAGACGCACGCCGTCAGCGAGGCCACCACCGGCGGCACGAGGCAGGCCACGGTTTCAAGCCCCACGCCGGAAAGCATCGCCACCCACGCCGTCAAGGCGGAAAGAAGCGGCACCGCCGTGGGCGCGGCGCGGCCCTCGAACACACCACGGGCCAGATCGAGAAAATGATAGCCGTCCGTGGCGCGGAGCATGGGCGCACCGTTGTAGAGGAACAGCGGCTGACTGCCGAGGAAGAGCCAATCGTCCACGAAACTCGCCAGCCCGTAGGCAAAGGCGAGAACGAAGAGGGCCGTCCATCCCCATGTCGCATGCCGCATCGCCGTCATCGCGCCTCCGCCGTTTGCCGCAGGGGCATCGCGACATGCCCGAGCAGCTCGCCGTACACGTCCGAAACGCTCTCGCGCACCGGACCTATGTGGAAGAATTCGTCGAAGCGCTTGCGGGCCGCACGCCCCATTGCCTCGCGACCGGCAGCATCATCAAGCAGTGTGCCGATGGCGTCCGCAAGCGCGGAAGCGTCTCCCGGCGGGACCACCAGTCCCGTCACGCCATGGTGGTTGACGAACCCGACGCCGGAACCGGGGATGTCCGTCGATACAACCGGCAGCCCGTAGGCCATGGCCTCGACCATGGCCACCCCAAAAGCCTCGGTCCGCTCGATGGACGGCAGGCAGAACACCGTCGCCTCCGACCAGTGCCGCCGCAATTCCTCATCACTCACCCGACCGGGCAGCGACACGCGGCAGCCAAGCTCCAGCGCGTCCACCAACGCCTCGACACGCCCACGCATGGGTCCGTCCCCGGCGATGACCAGCCGGGCGTCCTCCAGCCCACGCATGGCATGGACCAGATGTTCGAAGCCCTTGTAGTAGGCGAACCGCCCCACCGCGAGCACCATGGGCACCCGGCCGCGCCCCGCGCCATCTCGCTCCCGAAGGGAAAACTCCACGCGCTCAGGAGCGACGCCAAGCGGCACCACTCGACACTTGCCACGCACCCGCCGCAGGGCGGCGCTGGTTTGCATGTACGGTGCGGACGTGGCGATCACCGCGTCCGCCCGCTCAAGCAGCATGCGCTCGAATACGGCATAGGGAGCGTAGAGGCGGCGCAGCCCCGCATCGTGCGCCGAGGGCACCACGTCGGAGTGCCAGTGCAGCACCAGCGGAATGGACTTGCGAGCCAACAGCATCCAGAACGCCGAGACGTTCGGCACATGGGCATGGACCACATCGGGTCGAAACGAACGCAGCGCACGCGCCAGCTCCCAGCCGAAGCCCGGCGAAAGCGGCGTGTGCACAAGGGTTCCGAAAGTCCGCACCCGGCGCACGAGTACCCCGTGGATGACCTCCGTGAGGGGCGGCGCGAACGGCCGATCCCCGTGAGCGAGGACCATGACCTCGTCGCCGCCGCGAACCTGCTCACGAGCGAGGTCCGCCACGAAGTTCTCGATGCCCCCCGCATGCGGGGCGTAGTACTTGCCGAGATGCAGAATCCGCATGGCGCTACAGTCCCTCGTAGATGCGCACGAACGGAAAACCCTCGTGTACCAGCCGGAAGGAGCCTTCCAGCCCCTTCTCTCCCGGCGGAGTGATGAGCAGTTGCACCAGCATGCTGTGATACGCCGCATCATCCATCACGAACGCCTGCGAGGCCGGTTCGTTGATGACCAGATGCAGCCGCCCGCCGCCATAGGAGTGGTAGTCCCGCCCCTCCCCCGTCAGTTCGTCCACAGTGGCGAGCCGCACGGACGAGCCGTCCATAGTCAGGATGCCGGTCTCGAAATCCACACTGAAGTCGCCGCGCAGCATGCGGCACAGGGCATGCCGCCCGGTTCCTGCCACGGGGTCCCATGATCCGAAGTAGGTGATCCACGAGGCCAACGCCAAATTCTCCCACGCCACCACGAGATAGCGCGGAACGGGAATCGGCGGAACAATCTCCTGCGTGGCGAGGGAATCCACGAAATCCCGCACGTCCTCGGCGCTCATGCGGTCCCACTTGTCCCACGGCTCGCCACGGAAGATGGCGCTGTAACGCATAATCTGCGCCGCCTGCATCGGGCTTGGCGTGGCGAGAACGCGCGCCAGCGGATACAGAAAACGCCCCGTATGACGCGCGCCGTCGGCGAAGGTCCACCGTCCGCCATAGAACATCGTCGCATAGCCGTAATCCCACCACGTCCAGATCACGGAGTGGCGAGGAGTCTCTTCGAGCCGTTCAAGTGCCTGCGCGTGCTGGGGGCGCAGCACGGAGGCCACGGGAATGTCCGCATAGCCCGAGACGGCCGGGATGAGCGCCGCGAGGCCGATGCCCGTGGTCACCACACCCGCAAGCACGCGTCGGCGCACGCCGCCGCCATGGGCCAGCCACAGCGCCAGCGGCACGGCCAGCCCGATGGCCACCACCGGGCCGCCGAACATCGAGAACCGGGACCCGAACTTCATGGCAAAAAACGACAGGATAGCCAGAGGCAGCAGGAACAGCGCCGATGGCCGCACGATCACCAGCACGGCGAAGCCCGCCAGTCCGGCCACGGCCGCCCATGTCGAAACGCCCATGCGCTCAATGGTTTCCGAAGGGGTGACGTTTCCGGCCTCAATGATGCTCTGGACCACGTCGGGATACACCGGCGCGGACGCGTTCTGCGCCCCGTCGGCCTCGCGCTGGGAGGCGTCCCAAAGGTCCACGGCCGAGGCCTTGGCATAGAGCTGCACCTTGCTCGCCACGGAACCGCCTAGGCCAAGGACCGGCGGAGCCAGCACCAGCACCGCGAGCAGGAATCCCGCCACCAGCGCGCTACGGCGCGTGGCCAAAAGCTCCCACTGCGGACGCATGAGCAGCGCGACAGACAGCCCCGCCGCGAGGGCAAGCCCGATCATGCCGTGCAAGGCGGCCAGCCCGTAGATGCACAGCCCCAGCATCAGGCGCGTACGGTAGCGCGGATACCCGAGCAGGACCACGAGGCCCGCCGAAATGATGAACGACACCGCATAGGCATTGGGAATGTCGTGATGCCACTGCCCGCCCAGCAGCACGGCCGTCGCGCCGATGCCGAAGGGCCAGCCCGGTCCGGGCGGCTCGCTGTCCGGATCGGAGTCCGGCCTGCGGGTGAGGATTGTCAGCGGCGAACGCAGCCACGGCGAAAGCCACACCGCCAGAAGCAGGCAGTGCGCCAGCGGAAACAGGAGCGTCGCCATGTCCGTGTCATAGTAGCCGAGGCGGCTACGCAGGAAATATCCCGAAGCGAGGGACGAAAGCATTCCGGCGCACAGCGCGGCCTCCGGAGCGCCAAGAGCCAGCGCCCACAGGGCCGCGACGACGGAGACCAGCCCCCCGGCCACGGCCGGTGCCCAAAAGCCGACCGATTCCGGCTCCGCCCCCGTCACACCGGAGACGACCTCGACAACGCGCGCCAGCGGCGCTCCGGTGCCAAGGCCGACGCCTCGCGCTCCGGCCAGCCACGCATAGGCATCATGCGTGGCCATGACCCGCCGCCCGTCGACGAACAGGTCCGGCCTGTCCCACTTGGGCGCATCCAGCGCCCTAACGCCAAATCCGGCACAGAAGGAAATGCACACCCAGAGGGCCACGAGCACCATCTCACCGCGAAAACGCACCTGGAACCTCCCGCGTAACGTGAAGCCTGGCTTGCCTTTTTCCGCAAAAAGCATGTACCGTGTCGTGTGACCGCCCTCCCGCACATGTTCGGGCAGGACGAAAAGCGGAACAATCGACGCATGCCGTCAGAGTGTCAGGGACAAATCCGATTCTCACATATTAAGAAGATATTCGGTCAATCTGTCAACAAAACTTCCTGAAATACGAAAGGTTCACACACGAGCATGCCCACATTCCACTACGTTGCATTCGACGCCGACAACCGGAAGACGAAGGGATACGTGGAGGCGGACAGCCCCGCACGCGCCATGACGATGCTTCGCGACAAGGGGCTGACGCCGCTCAAGTTCTCGCCGGTGGCCGAGGGCGGCTCCGCCAGGCCGGGGGCCATGCTGTCCCGCCTCATCGGCAAGGGCGGCATCCGCATCTCGGAATCGTTCTACTACCTCGGCATCCTCATCCAGAGCGGGCATTCCCTCGCCAAGGGCCTCGACCTCATCGGCAGAATGACCACGGGGCGCGGCTCGCGCATCTGGCTCGACATCCGCGACAAGGTGGAACAGGGCACGCCCTTCTCCCGCGCGCTGGAGGACTATCCGCGCCAGTTTCCGGCCGTGTACGTGGGCATGATCCGCGTCGCGGAAAGCACCGGACGCCTCGGCGCAGTGCTCGAACAGGTGGCCCGCAACGAAGAGCGCCGCAGCGAGGTGCAGGGGCGTCTGGCCACCGCCATGGCCTATCCGGGGGTGATCCTGTGTGTGGGGCTTGGCGCGGTGTGGTTCCTGCTGGCCAACGTGCTCCCCAAGATCGCCACGATCTTTCAGGCATCGGGCAGCGAGCTCCCCGCCACCACCAGCATGCTTCTCGCCGTGAGCGGGGTCATGGAATCCCTCGGCGCGGGCGTGCTCCTCGTTCCGCTCGCCCTCGCGCTCGGCGCTGTGGCGGCGGTGCGGCGCATCCCTGCGGCCGGGCTTCTGCTCTCGCGCATGACGTGGCGGATTCCCGTGGTCCAAAAGTTCCTGCTCGCCCGCTTCTCGGGCCTGCTCGGCTTCCAGATCGAGGCGGGCATCCCGCTGGTGCAGGCCATGGAAAGCTCGGCGCGGGCGGTGCCGTCGCCCTTCCTGCGGGCAAAGATTCTCGAAGCGCGACAGGAGGTCGCCGCCGGGCGTCCGCTGGACAAGGTTCTCGAAGCGCAGGGCATCTTTCCCGAAGTCTACATCCTCACCCTCGCCTCGGGCCAGCGCACCGGCCAACTCGGCCCGTTCCTCACCCGCGTGACGGGCATCATGGAGCGCGACGTGGACAACGTGCTCAAACGCATCGTCGCCCTTGCCGAGCCGCTGCTCATCCTCGGGGTGGGCCTCGTCATCGCCTTCATCGTGGTGGCCATCCTCGAACCCATCTTCAACCTGACCACGCTGGTCAAATAACCACGGTGCCCTAGCCGAGATCGCCAGGCGGGCCGCCCGCCGGAAGATCCAACGGCAGAACTACGGACACGCCGCCCCCCGGCGCGATGTCCACCGTGCGGATGCGAACGTAGGGCTGCCCCTGCGCATCCCGCCGCACCAGCGTCAGCAGGTAGCGCCCGGCGGGCAGGCTGAACACCGTGGCCCCACGCGCGACGTCATAACGCATGTCCGGATCGTCCAGCGGCTCAAGGCCGCCATCGAGCAGCGGACGCGCCAGCAGCATATCCCGCCCGTAGACGGCCGCAGCCCCGGCCACACGGCCCTCCTCGTCCTCAAGACGCAGCTCCAGCTCGCCACGCTCGCCGTACCATGCGGCCACACGGGCATCGTCCATCGCGTCCGCACGGCCCGGATACAGCGGCCACCAACGCCCGCCGTCCAAATATTCCGCCCAATCCGCATCACGTAGCATCCGCGCCGGATGCCCGAGGCTGCGCAGGATCGCCACGGCAAAGGCCGCGCGCTCACGCCTGCCCGCCGCCAGACCGGTTTCCAGATTCTGGAGTAGCGTCAGCGGTGGTCCGAGAGGACCGGACTCCACCACCCGTAGCTCTCCCGCAGCCAGCACTGCAGCCGTGGCCACGACTGGCGCTTTGCGCCCCGCAAGCGACGCGAAACGCTCGGCAAAGGCCCGTCGCCAATGCGAATGCGGCTCGTCGTCCACCCGTCCGGGCATGACGAAGGCGGCGAAGGCGGCGTCCCCCTCACCGGACACGCCGCGAAGCCCGGCGATGAGCCGCGCCTCGTCGGCCGCCGCGTCCACGTCCATAGCCACGAGATCCTTGGCGCTCATGCCAAGCAGGCAGTCCAGAAGCGTTTCACCGTCCGCAGCATCGGAGCGCGTCAGGAGGCGCAGCACCTCGTATCCGCGCCGCCCGGCGGCGCGGACCTGCACCATGGCCTCGTCGCGTCGCGCAAGACCACCGCGCTCCATGACCGCCGAAGTGATGCCCGCGATGGCCGCGAACTCGTGCAAGCGCCGCGCCTCGACCACGTTCATGTATTCGCTGCGGGCGGCGCGGATGGCCTCGTACGCCGAGCCGAGCGCCTGCGCGATGTCCGGATACCGTGCGAAACGCACCCAGCGGTCGCCCTCCGGCAGGCGTTCACGCGCGAGGTCGAGGGACGCGCCGCCAAAGCCGCCCGCCTCCACGCGCACCCACGCATAATCCGTACGCCCGTCACGCCCCGTACCCAGCAGGTAGTCGCCGCCGCCCACGTCCATGGCCCCCCGGCCCCGTCCGTCGCAGACGATGCGCCCCAGCCGCCGAAATCCCCCGCCTTCGGGCACGAAGACAATGGCTTCGGCTGCGGGCACGGGCCGCCCCTCGTCGAAAATCTCCACGGCGATGGTTCCGTTTGGCGTGTAGTGCTCCGTGCGGTTGTAGACGGTGCATCCCCTGCGCGTCGCAAAGACGGGCTCATCCGAAGGGCCGTTCCCGTAGGCGGGCGCGATGGCCACCGCCGCGCTAAGGGCAGGCGGAATGAACCAGCCCACGCCGAAATCGGAATCCATCTCGCCTGCGCCGATGGGCCACCAGCCGCCCTCGGCCCATATCTCCACCCACAGATGATTGCCGTCACTATGTCGCCACGCGGGCACGAGGCATGGCCGGGCCGGAATGCACACCGCCCTGCACGCCGCGATGAACGCGATGGCCAGTTCCTCGCAGCGCCCGGACCCGCGAAGCAGGGTATCCATCACGCCCTGATCGCGCCGAGAGCTTGGAGCGTAGCCCGCCCGCGAGAACAGCCAACGGTTCACGGCCAGCGTGGCCCTGCGAATATCGCCACTGGCCACGGCCATGGGCGAAAGCTGTTCGAAGAAACGGCGGCGATGGGGCTGGGCCGGTTCCTGCGCGCTGCGGTGAGGCACCACGTAGCGCAGGAAGATGCTCCACGGGATGGACGGGCCCCATGGCGTGGCGCCACGGGCGATGAAGGCGTAATCCACGTACTCGGCCAACTCGTCGGCGCTCATGGACACAGCGTCGGCCACGGGCAGGTTCGCGACGAGAAACCACGCGGCGCGGTGACGCGGCGTGCCCGGTTCGTAGAGATTGAGAAACTGGAGAAGTTCCGGCGCGTTGTCCCCGGCATCGGCAAGAACACGCTCCACGCGCAGGGCGGCTTCCTTGGCTCCGGCCGCCTCATCCGGTACGATGAGATCGTGTCCCGCCTTCGGTCCATGCGCCGCGCAACCGACGCACAGCACGCACAGAACCACGGCAAGGAGCCTCCACCCATGACCAGTCCGCCGTGCACCGAGCTTCGTCACCATCCCCTCCCGTGGATCGCCGCGGCACTCGCCTACTGGGCGGCGTCCGCAGCCGGTCATGACATCGTGAGCCAAGCCTACGGCGTCCTCTTCGAAACCTTCGGCCGGCAGACCATGGAACACGCGCTAAACGCCATGAGCATCGCGAGCGTCGCGGCGCTTGCTGCCGTCCCGCTCCTCGGCCCCCGCGCGGACCTGCGCCGCAACGCCACGCTCTGGGCGGCGCTGCTCGTTCTGGCCTTCGCGCTGGACGCCACGCTCATCGTCACCAACGTGGAGCGCATCCACTTTCCCCAGTACGCGATACTCGGCGCGCTCCTGTTCGCGGGGCTTGGCGACGCGGCCGCAGTCCTCGTCGCATGCGCCCTGCTCGGCCTCGGCGACGAATTCGCCCAGTTCGCGCTCAATGCGCACTATACGAAATATCTCGATTTCAACGACTGCCTGCTGAATCTCGCAGGCGCGGCGATGGGGATGGTGGCGGCGCGGATTCTCGGATTCGGGCTGAACGTGTCGCGGCGCACACGGCAGGCGGGCCGAGCCGTGGCGCTCGCGCTGGCGGGGCTGACAGCATTCGCCTGCGCGGCGGCCCTTGCCGATGGCAGGTTCCTGTTCCACCACGCGCCGGACGGCGGTTTCGATCCCTTCCCGGTCGTCGACGGCGCACGACGCATGGTGCTGTCCTTCGTGCAGAGTGACGGATTCTGGACCGTGTCCGAGCACGGCAGGCGCTACCACATCCTGTCACCACAGGCCGGAGCGGCGCTGCTGGCGGGGCTGACGGCACTGCTCATCCGCCTGTGCGAAGCGCCCGGAGCATCCCGCGTGCGCCACGCCCTCACAGACGCGTGACGCGCAGTACTTCCTCCACTGTGGTTCGTCCGGCGGCCACGAGCTTCAACCCGTGTTCGAGCATGGTCACAAAGCCCTTACCACGCGCGTAGTCCTGAAGCCTGTCCACGCTGGACTTGGCGAGGATAAGGCTGCGCAGCCCCTCGTCCACGGGCAGAAGTTCGAAGATACCCTGCCGCCCCCGGAAGCCCGTGCGCATGCAGTGCTCGCACCCCTCGGAAACGACCTGCTCCATGACTGCGGCCCCGGCCTCGCCCAGAAGCCGCCGCGTCTGTTCGTCCACGGGACGCCGCGTGGCGCACTGCGGACAGTTGAGCCGCACAAGGCGCTGGCCCATGGCCAGAGACAGGGACGACGCCACGAGAAACGGCTCTATGCCCATTTCCAGAAGGCGCGTTACGGCGGTGGGCGCATCGTTGGTATGCAGCGTCGCCAGCACGAGGTGGCCCGTGAGCGAGGCCTGAATGGCCGTGCTGGCCGTCTCCTCGTCGCGGATTTCGCCGACGAGGATGATGTCCGGGTCCTGCCGCAGGAAGGCGCGGATGGCCCCGGCAAAGGTCACGCCCGCAGCGCGGTTGACCTGCACCTGATTCACGCCGTCGAGATGATATTCCACCGGGTCCTCGACGGTCATGATGTTGCTCGTCTCGTTCACCAGTTCCGACAGCGCCGCATAGAGGGACGTCGTCTTGCCGCTGCCGGTGGGACCGGTGACGAGGAGGATGCCGTGCGGCGCGGACGCGGCCTGCCGAAACAGCGCGAGATTGTCGCCTTCCAGCCCGAGGTCCGGCAGCGAAAGCACGGTCTTGGAGCGGTCGAGAATTCGCAGCACGGCCTTCTCGCCCTTGAGAGTCGGCACCGTGGACACGCGAATGTCCACGTCCTTGTGCCCCACGCGCACGCGGATGCGTCCGTCCTGCGGGGCGCGCGTTTCGGCCACGTCCATCTCGGCCATGACCTTAATCCGCGCGAGGACCGTGGGTTGCAGCCGCCGATCTAGCTGCCGCACGGTGTGCAGCACGCCGTCCAGCCGGAAGCGCGTCATGAAACGCCCTTCGCTGGCCTCGAAATGCACGTCCGACGCGCCCTGACTCACGGCCTGCTGGATGGTCTTGTTGACGAGGCGGACGATGGGCGCGTCGTCGTGCCCCCAGCCCAGCAGTTCCTGACTGTCGTCGCCGATGTCGATGTCGTCGTGGTCCGCGCCGTCCTGCTCGCCCTCCTCCTCCCACAGGGCCAGTGCCTCTTCGAGGGCGGGGTAGAAGCTCTCCTCGGGCACCAGCTCCGTACGCAGGCCGCACCCGAGCATCCAGCCCAGATAGTCGGCCTGCGCCAGCGCTCGTTCCTTGAGCACCCACACCGTCAGTTGCTCGTCATCCATGCCCACGGGCAGGAACTCGTTGCGCTGCGGGAAGGACAGGTAGGCCTTCACCGCCGCGTCCGGCAGGCTCTCCAGCCTGATTTCGCCAACGGGCATGCTCAGTTCCCTTCCTGAATGGGTGTTTCATCCACCTCGCCCCGTGCGGCGGGTGCCAAGGCACCGGCATCCGCAGGCGGCTTCGGAAGCTCGCCCTCGGTACCGAACGTGCGGATGCTCTCGTCCACGGGATTCGGAGGAATCTCGTCCTCATCGAGGTCGAACTCCTGATTGATGGCGTCCTGTACCTCGCGCGTCTGGCGGCGCGCCTCGTCGATCTTGCGACGGCTCAGACGTTCGGCATCGTCCTTGGTATGCACGATGCGCGCGGACACAAAGAGCATGAGCGTACGCTTGGTGGCCGACGTACCGCGCGTCTTGAATAACCACCCCAGAAGCGGCACGTCCGACACGCCGGGCACACCCTTCTGCCTGCGGTTCAAGTCGTCCTGAATCAGACCGCCGATGACCATAGTCGCCCCGTTGAGCAGTTGCACGGAGGTCTTGGTGTTGCGCTTGGTTGTCACCGGCAGGCTCACCTCCTTCGTCAGGGACTGAACGACGTTGGACACCTCCTGATAGACGTCCATATGGATGAGTCCATCCTCGGCGTTGATATGCGGAGTCACGCGGAGCTTCACGCCGATTTCCTTCTCGCGATACTGGGTCTGGAAGTTACCGCCGTCGGTGACGGTCTTGCCCTCGGTCACGAAACGCTCCTCACCAACGAAGATTTCGGCCTCAGAGTTATCCACGGTGAGAATCTGCGGTGTGGACAGGATGTTCACGCCCGTAGCGGACTTGAGGTATGTAATGAGCGCCCCGAGAGACGGATAGCGCACGCCGTCGTAGGTCACCACGTCGCCCAACACGCCAAGGGTGAATCCGCCGGGCAATTCGGAGAAGGCCGGGCTTTCAGGATCCTCCTTGAGCGTCGGAGCCTGGAAGTTGAGCAGGGAGCCGTCCTTGTCGACGAAGCCGATGCTGCCGCCGATGTTGCTGCCTCCGCCACCGGCCAACCATTCCACGCCGAAGCTGCGGGCGTTTTCGAGGCTCGTTTCAAGGATGAGCGCCTCCACGAAGACCTGATCCAGCGGACGGTCCAGTTCAGCCACGATGGCGTCCACCCGCGCAAGGAAATCCGGGTCGCCAAGGGCGACGAGGGTGTTGGTGTCCACATCGGCGGAGACGAGGAAACTCTCCTCCTCGCGCTCCTTCTTGTGCGACGAGCGCGAGGACGTACCCTTTGCGCCGTCACCTTCCGCCCCCAACGATTCGCCAGACGAATTCAGGGACGACTCCTCAAGCTTCGCGCCAAGCGCGGAAAGAACTTCAGCCACGGCGCTGGCCTTGGAATTCTTGAGCCGATAAATCTTGTAGTTCGAGGTCACTTCCTCGCCGGTGTCGATGCGGTGCAACAGCTTCTTCACCTCGGTCACCTGCGCGGGCAGACCGGCCACCAGAACCGTGTTGGACCAGCCGAGCACATAGCTCAGGGGCGGCTCGCCGCTGAAGCCCTTGGCTTCGAGGTCACCATAGAACTTCGCCAGCAGGCGCTGGGCGTCCATGGCCTTCACCTTTTCGAGGGAAATGAGTTCCAGCACCCAGTTGGGCCGGGTGATGGGCACGGAGTCGAGCACCTCGACCATGCGCTGCACCATGAGCCGCTTGTCGCTGATGAGCAGTGCCCGCGCCTGCGGCACCGGCAGCGCCGCGCCATAGTCGGGGCTGACCATGGTCTTGACCAGATCGGCCGCCGTCTTGGGGTCGAGCCCGCCCTCCAGCCTGTAGAACACGGTGATGCGCTCGTCGTCTCCGCCGGGGCCGAGCTGCGGATAGAGCGTGTCGCCGATCTCCTTCACCTGCCCCCGGCGCACCACGTAGTGCACGTCGTCCTTCACCACCACGTCGTACCCGGAGAGTAGCAACATGTGGCGGAGAATGGTCATCAGCTCGGCCTCGCTGACCGGCTCCTTGGAGTAGATGCTGACCCGCTGCTCGGGGATGCGCTCGTCGTAGACGAAGTTCTTCCCGGTGTAGTTGGCCACGAACTTGACCAGATCGCCAATGAGGATGTTATCGAGGTTGGCCTGTACGTTCTTTCCCTCCTGGCACAGCGCCGCGCCGGAAAGGAGTGTGAGGAGCAGGCAACTCAGAAAGGCGGTCCCGAACGCGTGTCTCATCTCGTGCTTCCCCCTGCGCTTCAGCTTGTACCGGCAACGTACCGGCCTCACGATCAGTCGATATTGAGCAGGAACGTCTTCACCTCGCCCCCGCGCCGCACGTCCACGGTCACGGTGGTTCCGGGCTTCATCTCTCCATAGGCCATGAGCAACTTATGCGGGCCGTCCATGCGGCGGCCGTTGATACGGATGAGGATGTCATCGTCCTGCAATCCGATGGTGCGCAGGATGGACTTCTTCTTGATGTTGTTGACGAGGAAGCCGATGACCTCCCCATTCTCGCGATAAGGCTTGAAATTCGCGTGGTTGAGCATTTGGGTGGGGTCGCGCAGGTAGGGCGCGACCTTCTCGCCGTCGAGGCTCACCTCCACGGAGCGGCGGACCTCCATGGCCAGCGGGGTCGCAGCCTGATCGCGCAGATCGACGGATTTCTCGACCGCGCCCTGTCGCCACAGCACACCCGTGGCGTTCACGGCGGCAAGGGTCCAGCCCTGCTCGTCGTGCCCCAGCGCAAGAGCCTTGAACTCACCACCGACGAGAAACAACCCCACCGACGGCTCGCCGAGCACCGTCCCCATAAGCCGCCACGAGGCGGGATCGACGCCCACCGGCGCGGCAACCGCCACCGCAGCGACGGCCGGGGCGGGGATGGCCAGCCCCAGCAGATTGCGCTCGCGAATGTCGGCCACCAGCCGATTCCGCTCCGCCGCCACGGCAGGGGCATCCCCACCGCGTTCGGGGCGGGGCGGAACATCCACCGGCACGGCGAAGGCTCCGGCCGCATAAGCGGCCGACAATCCCACAAGTATGGGCCACACCCATTTCAACGTATTGAACTTCATCGTTTTTGTGCTATACCTCCGTAATGAGAGGCTTCTCCATCAAACCACCATATAAGCGATTTGAGAGATTACCACAATAGCGTTCCAGATTTCCTGCACAAACTCGCAACGCGTTCCAGCGGCGAAAACGCCAACATCGCGGAGCCGGAATACGATTTTGCCAATGCATCGAAAAATGACACACGAAGACAACACGCACCCCGTACTCGATCAGGCACTCCGCTTCGGGCGCGGCCTACGCGATCCGCTGTTCCTGGCCCTTGTCGCGTTGGGCGCAGTGGCCTTCGCCCTGCCCCGCCCCCATGCGGGCATCACGGTGGGTGCGTTGCTCTTCAAGGCCGCCGTCGAGGAAACGGTCTTCCGGCTCGGCGTGCAGGATACACTGGCCCACGTGCTTCCCGCCGGAAAGCACCTTCCGCTCAGCTCGGCCAACGTGGCGGCCGCCGTGCTCTTCGCCGCCCTGCACCTCATCGCGCACCCGCCGCTCTGGGCCGCGCTGACCTTCGCGCCATCCATCGCCTTCGGCCTGACGTGGGATCGCCACCGCAGCCTGCCGCTGTGCATCCTGCTCCACTTCATCTACAACATTCTGTACTTCCACCGGCCGTTTAGCGTCCCGACCTGAACCGCACAGCCCGAGGACTCGCCATGACACGCCGCACCGCCTCCGCCCGACACCTCCACACGGCCTGCGCCGCCGCAATCGTGCTGCTGGCCCTGAGCCTCGCCCTCGGCGCGTGCGCACGGCGCACGCCGCCCCACCCCACCGCCGAAACCGAAGCGCCAAGCGACGCGGTGCCCATCGTGCATACCGCTCCGCCCACGAATTCGCCGCTTGGCGTCTTCCTTGCCGAGCGCCACGCCAGCCAGCATTCGCAGGTCGAAACGGTCTTCACCCCGCCGACCGAGGGGATGACGGCCCGGCACGCCATGATTCTCTCCCGCGAGCGTCCGCGCACGGAACTATTGCGCAACGTCGAGACCGCCGTCACCGAAGCCGACGGCATCGCCGCCGGACTTACCGACGGCACGGTGCTCGTCATCGACGCCTCGGGCTCCGTAAATGCCGCACTGCCCGAGAACGGCCCGGTGGGACTACTGACGTGGACGCCAGGAAGCCCTGCACTGGCCGCCACGGTGCGCGCAGGGCGCACGCTACACGTCCTGTCCCTGCCGCGATGCATGTGGGTTGGCGAGCATCGCCTGGCCGGCCCCATCACCATGGCCGCCGTTTCGCGCCACGGGTCATGGGCGGCGGCCGTGGACGAAACCCACAGACTCTGGCTCGGCCCCTCGGCAGGCACGCTCACGCACGCGGGCACGCTACGCTACCGGGCGCTGGCACTGGCCTTCACCCCCGGCGAACGCATGCTCATGGCGGCGGACAGCGCGGGTTGGGTGACGCTCTGGTCCACGGAGTCGGCATCCGAGGCGGGGCATTTCCTCGTCCCCGGCGGACCCTTCGCCTCTGCGCACTTCAATGGCCGGGTGCTGACGCTCACCCCGCCGGAAGGTCCACCAACCGGGTTCGACATCGCCACGCGCCAGCCCGCTCCGCCAACCGAAATCGAAACGCCGTTCCGGCTCGAAAACGGCACGCTGTGCCACCTCGCCCCCCGCAGAAGCTGGGTGAAGCGCGTGATCTTCGGCACGCCCCGGCTCTCGGCGGCCCTGAGCGCAGAGCGCGCCACCATCCGCACAAGGGACATCGACGGACTCACCCGCCACTACTCCGTACGCACTGGCGAGCAGGAAACCATGCCGCGCAACGCCGAATGGACGGACCTCCCACTCACTTCTGACGGACGCGCCAGCATCGATGACCGCACCTACGCGCTTGCCGACCCAGTCATGCGTTCCGGGAACAACCTATTGCTTTGCAGGTACATACCGGGTATAGGATTCTATTTATGGTGGGAGGACTGCGAACCCACTCCGGACGTGCCCACCACTGCCCCCGCCTCGCTGCCCATGCGCACGAGGATCGGCCCGGACGTCACGCCGGGAGGCGTTCCCCTCGCCGAGGACGACACCCCCGACACGCCAGACGGCAACACACATCCCAAGGAGCCTGCTCCATGACGCATCTGCGCGGATCACGCCGCAAGAACGCGGGTTTCAGCCTCATCGAACTGATGGTCGTCATCGTCATCCTCGGCATTCTGGCAACACTCCTAGTCCCGAAGATCATGGACAGGCCGGACGAGGCGCGCATCACCAAGGCCCGCCTTGACATCCAGTCCATCGAGACCGCCCTCAAACTCTACCGCCTCGACAAGGGGCGCTACCCCACCACGGAACAGGGGCTTGGCGCGCTGGCGGGCGACTACCTCGAAAACACCGGCTTGCCGAAAGACCCGTGGGGCAACGAGTACATCTACCAGTCCCCCGGCCCGAACGGCTCGGATTACGACATCGTCAGCCTCGGCGCGGACGGCAAGGAAGGCGGAACGGGCAAGGACAGCGACCTGAGCGTCCTCGACGAGAAGGGATGATGCGCCAAGGCAGCTCCACACGACGCGGCCTGACGCTCATTGAGATTTTGGTGGTCATGGCCGTGGTGGCCATGGGGTGGTTCATGCTGCTGCCCCGGCTGGACGTCGCCCGCTCCGGAGATGCGTTCACCCGCACGCTGGACGCGGTCAACGTGCAACTCGACGCCGTGCGCGAGGCCGCCCTGCGCGACGGCCTGCCCCAGACGGTCGAGGTGGCGCTCGGCGAGGACACCCTGCGCTGGCGGGATACGGAAATGACACTGCCCGAGACCGTCAGCAGGATGCTCGTCAACGGCGAGAACCCCGGCGGACTGCGCATGGTCTTCCACATCCACCCCTGCGGAATCACGGACGAGGTACGCGTCGTGCTCGGGAACGGTGCCGCGCTCAAGATCACCCCGCTTTCCGGACACTTCGCCGTGGACTGACACGAGGACACATGCCACGCCATCGCAACGGATTCTCCCTGCTCGAAGTGCTCGTCGCGCTCATGGTGGCGGCCACGCTCTCGCTCGGCCTCATGAGCGCGCAAAGCAGCATCATCCACCTCGCGGACCGTAGCGCGGGCATCTGGGCAAACCTCAATTTCGCAACGACCATGCTGGCCGAGGACTATCCGGCCCGCCTGCGCATGGCCACGTCGGGCTTCGCGGACCGCGACGGAAACCGGGATACGCAATGGAAGCTCGACCGTGTGGGCGAGCTCGACGGCCTTGGGCACTACATGCTCACCACGAAGGTGCCCGCGTCCTCCATCGAATGGGAATGGCTGCGCGACGAAACTCGCGTGGGAGCCACGCGATGACAACGCGCCGCGGCGAAGCGCACCCCTCGGCAGGGTTCACGCTCATCGAGCTGCTCGTCGCGCTGGTGGTGGGGACCATGATCATGGCGCTGGTCCTGACCTCGGTGGACCGCACCATCCGCCACGAAGGCATGCTGCGCAAACGCGGCGAGACCATGGCCGAAATGTCGCGCCTGCGCCGCCTCATGCACAGGGATTTCACGGCGGCGGCCGCACGCACGCTGACCTTCGAATCCAACGCGCTACGGCTGCCCACCACCCATGCGCTGCTCTCGCCGCATCCACTGCTGGTGGACGTGGAATGGGATTTCTCGGGCGGCACCATCCGACGCATCGAAAGCGTGGAGGACATGAACTACGAAAACGAACTGCTCATCGCCGAACACGTGACCAGCATACGTGCCGAACTCTACGACGCCATCAACCGCCGCTGGCTTCCAGCCGCAACGGTCTTCTCGTCCGCCGCTCCCCGCTTCACGGCTGTGCGGTTCGAGCTGGGCGTCGGGGACGGCGAACCCGTCACCATCGTGGAACGCCTCCCGGTTCTGGCGGGCACGGAAGAACAGCAATGACCGGCTGCCCGACGAAACACCCCGCCCCCTGCGGCCAACGCGGCGCCGTGCTCGTGCTCGTGCTGATCTGCATGCTGGCGCTGGCGGCCTTCGTGCTCGGCGCGCTGGACAACGCCTTCCGGCAGGCACGCGAGCCCGCCCTGCTGACCAAGGAATACCGTACGGACATGCTGGCCGCGGCGGGACTCACCGCCGCCATCGAATGGCTTGGGCACGACGACGTCTCCGGCGCGGACACCCCACTCGACGACTGGGCCAGCACGTGGACCGGACCAGGGCTGACCGTACGCATCACGCCCTGCAACGCCCGCCTGAATCTCAACTGGGCGCTCATGGGCGAAAACGCCACCATCGCGGGCGAGGAGGCTCTGGCGGCCTCGGCACGGGTGAAGAGGGCCATTGAAACCCTCACGAACGACGCAAAACTGCCGGACTTCGCCATGGACAATCTTCTCGACTGGATGGATGCGGACACGACGGCGGAAAGGTTGCACGGTGGCGAAAAATCGGCATATAGTTCGACTGGAAAACCGTACACGCCCCGCAACGCCCTGCTGCCGCGCCCCGAGGAAATGCTTCTGGTTCGCGGTTTCGAGAACGCGGACGTGCGCTGGCTGCGCGACAACTTCACCGTGTGGGGCGAGAAGGACCCGGCCATAAACATCAACTTCGCCCCGGCCTCGGTCATGAAGGCCTTTCTGCCGGAGCTCGAATCGGTGATCCCAAACCTCGTGGCCTATCGGCAGCGTACGGGGATTCTCAGCCCATCGGATCTCATGAATGACGACATCGGCCTCTCGCGTGAGGAATTCCTCGCCATAGACCAGTACGTGACCGTCGGTTCCGGCACGTTCCAGGTCGACATCGAGGCCGAACTCGAAGGATGGTATCAGCACATGCGCTGCATCGTGGGCCGCACCAACACGCGCGTCACGCTCATCAGCGCCGATCTGCTCGAAAACAGACTCCGGGACTGAACAGGACACAGGTGTGAACATGGCCCCAAAACGCTTCTACGCCCTGCACTTCGACGGCGACCGCGAAATCTGGGAGCGCGTGGACGCCTCCGGCGTCGCCTCGTGCGAGGCACCCACGGACAAGCCGATGCCCCCGGTCATGGCAATCATCCCGGACGAGCATCTCTTCTTCTTCCGGCCGGACGACATCACTCTGCGCAAGCGGCGGGCCATGGATGCCGCCTGCATGCTGCGCATGGAACATCTCTTCCCCCAGCCCGAGGGCACCCAACAACGCGGCATCCTGCGCACGGGGCAGCTCGGGGCGGTGGGCTTCGTGACCGGACCGGGTCTCCCGGACTTCTGGAAACAGCACGCGGCGGTGCTCGACGCCGCCACCGTGGTCACCTCCAAGTTCATGCTCGGATGCGCCTTCGCAGCCCAAAACGGCCTTGAGTCATGGGCCATTGTCAACGGTTCCTCGCCCATGCTCCTCGCCCACGAAGGTCGGCTGCATCGCGCCAGCGACCGCGAGGAAATCGAACGCCGCAGCCCGGTGCAGCCCCCGAAACGCATTGACTGGCGCGAGGCGCTGGCCGCCATCGGTCCACAGCGCGAACTGTGGACGGAATTGCGCCTGCCTCTGCGACAGAACGCGGGGAGCACGAACCGCCTGCGGCAGGCCGTCATCGGCTTCGCTGCGGTGACCGTGGCCGCAGCGCTGGTCATCGGCGTGGCCGCGCGGGACTACATGACGCTCTCCACCGAGGCCAACGCCCGCGAGGCGGCCCTCGCCAAACTCTACACGGACGCCCTCGGCCCCTCGCCCGGCCCCACGCCCCAGCGTAGCCTCGTTTCGCTACACGCCTCCCTCAAGGGAAGCGAAGTGGCGGGCTTCGACGTTCTGGACCTGCTCGGCGCACTCAGCCGACACGCGCCAAGCGGCATGCTCATCGACTCCTTCAGCCTCGCGCCGGGCAAGGGCACACTCCGGGGCACGGCGGCGAACTACGACGCCGTGGAAGGCTTCCTCAACGCACTCAAGGCGGAAACCGCCTACGCCTTCACGCTCGAACAGGCGACCAACGCACCAAACGGCGTGACCTTCTCCATGAAGGTCGCCCCGCAACAACCATGAGGTGGCGATGAAACTTCCCGATCTGCCCCTTCTGCGCGAATTCGTCAGCGAGCATCCGGACCGCGCCGCCATGGCCGCCCTCGGTCTATGGGCGGTGCTGCTGGCGTGCGTGTGGCTGGTGCTGACGCAGGCGTCCGGCTCCGCGCGCGAACGCATCGCGGATGTCGACAAACGCTACGCCCGTGCGGCCCCGCTGGTGCGCGAGGTCGCCTACATGAAGGCCCAGCGGGCCGAATTCGAATCCATGGAGCCGCTGGCCGCCGCACGCAAGGTCACCCGCGACCTGACGCTCGACGCTCATCTGGCGGCCATCCGCCCCACCCCTGCGGCCAACGGCAGCGACGGCATCCAGATGGTCTTCGAAAGCCTGAACCTGCCCCAGACCCTCGACCTGCTGAAGAACCTGCGGGACAGGGTGGGCCTGCAGGTCGTCTCCTGCTCGCTCAACAAGCGGATGGACAACCCGGCCCTTGCCGACATGCAACTCATACTTGTCCGTTGACGGGGAAAACACATGGCACAGACGATATTGCTCTCACAGCGAAAGAAACGCGGCGGCCTGCTGCGCGGCACCGGCATGACCCTGCTGTTCGCTGCGGCCCTCACGGCCGGACTCATCCTCTTCACCCCATGGCCCACCGTCTGGAACATGGCGCTCGGCTCCGCGCTGGAACGCATGCCCAACGTGCGGGCATCGTGGAAAGAACTTGACGAAGCGGGAGCGTTCCGGTTCAGGTTGGCGCAGGTGCAGGGCTTCACGCACACCGCCCGCTTCTCTGCGGACGAAGTGCGCTTCGCCATCGGCTTCACGCCCCTGACGATCCGAGGACTGGACATCGACTTCGGGCGCACCAAAACCAGTATGGACGAGGCACGCCTCGAACTGGGCCTTGCGCCCCTTGCGCGGCTGGTGCTGGTGACAGGACCGGAGCTTCGCGCGGACCTCTTCCGGGGCCGCACGCTCGTGGTAAATGGCGGGGCCGAACTCTCGCGGCTGTTCGAAGGCAGGGGACTATCCGGAGTGCTGAACGTCTCGGCGGACTGCCGCTGGAACACGGGCTTCGAGGGCTACCCTAACGCGGGCAACATCGAACTGACGGCGGAAAGCCTCACCCTGCCGGACGGCACCGAAGCGCGCGGATTGAACATCGGTGCGGACCTGAACGGCAAGAACGTGCTCATCCGCAAGGTGGCCGCCGAGGAACCGCTGCGACTACGCGCGCGGGGAACGGCGGAACTGCGCAAGAATTTTTTCTACACACGCGTGCTGCTCGACGGCGACCTCCAGACCGGCGACCAGCGCATTCCCTTCCGGCGCGAGGACAGACTCGAACGACTACTCAACTGACATCCAACTGGACTCGAAACCGATGACATCCGCACACGTTCTCTTCCCGGCGGCGGCATTGCTGCTGGGGCTGGCCCTCGGCGTCCCCTGCGCGGCCATGGTCCGACGCTACCTGCGCACCCTGCCCGACGACGAATACGACACCCCCGGCCCGGCCCTCGTGCCCTGCGTGGCCACGGCCACGGGCGTGCTGGCCCTTGCGCTGGCGGTGCGCTACGGCGCGGGACCGCACTTCGCGGTGTACCTCGCCTTCGGCATCATCCTCGCCACGGCGAGCTTTATCGACCTCTACAGCTTCATCCTACCCGACTCGCTGACCCTACCGCTGGCCGTGCTGGCTCCAGCGGCGTCCATCCTTGTGCTCGACATGCCGCCCCTGGAATCCCTCGGCGGCGCGGCGACCGGAGCGGGCCTATTCTGGCTGTTGCAGGTGGCCTACAGGAAAGTGCGCGGCATCGAAGGTCTCGGCACCGGCGACATCAAGCTCATGCTCTGCCTCGGGGCGCTGACGGGCCTGTCATTGCTGCCGCTCACGATCCTGCTCTCGTGCTTCGCCGCGCTGGCCGCCGCCCTCGGCATCCGCCTACGTGGCGCGGAGGTGGGCATGCAGACGGCCCTACCCTTCGGCCCGTTCCTGTGTATCGGCACCGCGCTGACCATCACCGCCGGGCACGCGATCATGAACTGGTATCTGGGGCTGGTCCTCTAGGACCGCTCCTCGCCCGTCCAGTCATCCAGCAGCACCAACCGCAGGCCGCGATTGTCCGGCCCGAGGTCGTGCGTACCGAAGCCCGTGGCCGTGGAGCGCACAACGCCCCGCGGCCCGGCCACAAACCCATCCACCACCTGATCGATGATGAGCGCCCCCGTTGGCGTGACGATCTCCTGCCCGAAATCCGTCGGCTGCACGGGCTTGCCGCGCATGAGCTCCAGCGTGGCGGGCGCGGGCAGCGGCAGCACGCCATGGGCGCACTCCACCCGTCCATTGAACCATGGCAGTGGCGAACAGACCGTCCGCTCCACCCCAAGCTCCGCCAGCGCGTAAAACGCCCCAACCACGTCAACGAGGGTATCCACGGCCCCCACCTCGTGAAAATGCACATGGTCCACGGGCACGCCATGCACCCCGGCCTCCACTTCCGCCAGCCGCACGAAGGCCCGCTGCGCGCACTCACGTACCTCGGCATTGAGCCTGAGCCGCCGGATAACCCCCGCGATGTCCGGCAGATGCCGCAGTGGCTGGGACGCTTCGCAGTCGATGGCGAGCCTTCGCCCCGCAAAGCCGTTGACGCGCGAAACCGGCGCGGACACCCGCACGTCGATGCCCGCGCCACGCAATGCCTCCGCGACGGGAGCGGGATCAACGCCGAGACCGGCCGCCGCGGCAAGGAACATGTCCCCCGCGATGCCGAATCCGCAATCGATGTACAACATGGTCATGACATTTCCCCAACAGGCCGCAGAGCATCGCAAGCTCCCGAAATTGGTCTTGAAAACACGGGCGACCTGTGCAACTTTACAGTGTAGGACATTCACATGGTTCAGCAACGCACCAGCAGACGCAACGATCCGCCAGTGCATCGCCAAGACCGCACGCGGCAATGCGCAACGGCCGGACGAAAAGGAGGCCATACATGCTCGTAGGCAACTGGATGAGCCGGGATCTCGTCACCGTCACCCCCGACACCTCGATGATGCGCGCATCCAAGATCATGAAGGACGCCAATGTGCGCGGCCTTTCGGTGATCGACGAAAACGGCCGTCTGATGGGCGTGGTGACGGACCGCGACCTCAAGGAGGCCTCGCCGTCCAAGGCGACGACGCTGGACGTTCACGAGCTGTACTACCTGCTCTCCGAGATAAAGGTCAAAGACATCATGAGCACCAAGCTGGTGACCGTGACCCCGCAGGATTCCGTGGAAAAGGCAGCCGTGCTGCTCCAGCGCCACAAGATCGGCGGGCTGCCCGTGGTCGAGGGCGACAACGTCCTCGTGGGCGTCATCACCCAGTCCGACGTGTTCGACGTGCTCATCTCCATCACCGGCGTGCTCCACGGCGGATTCCAGTTCGGCATCGAACTGCCCGACGAACGCGGAACCATGGCCGCCCTCGTGGAATTTCTCAACTCGCACGAAGCCCGCATCATGAGCATCCTCACGTCCTACGAACCGGAAGGCGCACCCACGCGCCGGGTGTTCGTGCGCGTGCAGGACATGGACAAGGCCCTGCAGAAGGTCATGCTGGAAGACCTCGGCAATCGCTACAAGGTCCTCTACATCCTTCGCGAGGACGTCCACCACATCGCCGCGGAACAGTAAAAAAAACGGCCGCGTCGGGTTCCCGGCGCGGCCTCCCTTTTCCACCAATCCGCGCCCTGCGGCACCGAAATTTCCTCGGCCTGCGGTCTTTCAGCACCGCCAGATATTTATTGCGCAGGCGATTTCTGCTACTCTCCATGAACAACTCTGCGGCGTGCGCACCAGCGCGCCGCAACGGCGCACGGGCGCGCTCATGCCCCCGGTCCACGGTTTCTTTCCGCCGGGATTCAGACATGCCCCTGTCCCGTAGCCGAACCTCAACCCCTGCGGGCAGTCCATGAACCCACGCCGCCAGTTCGCCATCCTCTGCCTTGCGCTGCTCTCGCTGTGGGCCGTGGCGCTCCCCGCGTCCGCCCATGAGCAGCCCATCGTACGCATCGGCGTGCTTGCGCTACGCGGACCAGCCGAGGCGCTTCGCAGATGGGATCTCACGGCGGCCTATCTCTCGTCGTCCATCCCCGGACACGTCTTCCGCATCGTGCCCCTCACCTTCCACGAAATCCACGGGGCCGTCACCTCGGAGCAGGTGGACTTCATCCTGTGCAATCCGTCCATGTACGTCGAACTCGAAATGAGCAACGGCGCAAGCGCCATGCTCACCATCACCGAGACGTACCGCGACGTCCCAATCTCCCACTTCGGCGGAGTCGTCGTCACACGCGCATTTCGCGACGACATCAAGACACTCTCCGACCTCAAGGACAAAACAATCGCAGCCGTCGATCCGGACTCCCTCGGCGGATGGCGGGCGCTTGCGCGGGAACTCGCGGTGATCGGCATCACGCCCGAGCGTCACCTGAAACGCATCGACTTCGCCGGAACGCACGACGCGGCGGTCATGGCCGTCCTGCGCGGAGAGGTCGACGCCGCCACCGTACGCACCGGCACGCTGGAGCGCATGTCGCATGAACAGAAGATATCCCTGCGCGACTTCAGGATTCTGCCTCCACTCACACCCGCGGACCCAACCTTTCCACTCCCCGTCAGTACGCGGCTGTACCCCGAATGGCCCTTGGCGCGTCTGGCCCACACGCCGCAGGACCTGGCAATCAGCGTGGACGCGGCGCTGCTCTCCCTCTCGGCCCACCACCCAGCGGCGCGCGCAGCAGGACTGTCCGGCTGGTCCCCACCGCAGAACTACGCCCCCGTCCACGACCTGCTCGACGCACTGCACCTTGGCCCCTACAAAACAGCCCAACACGTCGACCCGATTGCCGTCATCCAACAGTACTGGCACATCATCGGCCTCACTTTGCTCATCCTCGGCATTTTCGCCGCGGGTGGGCTTCATGTCCTGCGCCTGTACGCGAAGCTCAAGCGCTCGCAGGCCGCACTGCTCGAGAGCGAACGGAAATTCCGCACCATGTTCGAGTGCCATCCGGCAGTGATGGTCCTCGCGGACGCCAACACGCGCACCATCATCGAGGCGAATCCTGCCGCTTCGAACTTCTACGGCTACTCTCCGGAGGAGCTACGCGGCATGTCCGTGACGAATCTGGACACCGCGCCCCCGGAGGTTCTCGGCGAGTACATGCGGGATGCGGTCTCTTCGTCCCGCAACGTCTTCCACGTCCAGAACAGGCTGGCTTCCGGAGAAGTGCGCGACGTGGAGGTGCAGGCCGTACCCTTCCATATGGGCGAACGCAACGTGCTCTACTCCATCATCAACGACGTCACGGACCGCGTGCGCGCCGAACGCGAACTGCGTGACGCCTTGAGCGAGCTGCAAACCATTCTCGAAAGCAGTCAGGTCGGCATCATGTATCTGCGCGGATACAGGTTCATCGCCGGGGGCAACGCGAAGCTCGCCGAAATTTTCGGCTACGACTCCATCGACGACATGATCGGGCTAAGCGTCTTCCATGTGCACACCTCGGAGGAAAGCTTCGCCCAATTCGGGACGCTTCATTACGAAAAGCTCGTCTCCGGCGCACAGCTCCAGGTGGAGTACCAGCTACGCCGCAAGGACGGTACGCCCATCTGGTGCACACTCTCCGGCGCGGCGGTGGACCGCACCACCCCGCCAAGCCTCGGGCGCGGCGTCATCTGGATCATCGACGACATCACCGACCGCAAGCGCATGGAGCAGGAACTCCACGACGCCTTCGCCTTCCAGAAGCTCATCATCGAGAACCGCATGGTCGGCATTTGCTTCGTGAAGCACCGCCAACTCCAGTGGGCCAATCAACGCGTCTTCGCCCTCTCGGGATATTCGCAGGACGAACTCGTCGGCCATTCCACGCGCATCATCTTCCCGAACGACGACGTACACGAGGCATTCGGGCAATACGCCTACACGGCGCTTGGCAGAGGCGACATGTACGACGCCATCCACCAGCTCATCCGCCCCGACGGTCAACTGTATTGGGCCCACCTCATGGGCACGGCGCTGGACCCCGCCAAGCCGGACGAGGGCTCGCTGTGGCTCTTCGACGACGTCACCCAGCGCAAGGAGCTGGAAGACGAACTCCTGCGCACCAACCGCATGCAGCAGGTTCTGCTGGAAAACGGCATCATGGGCATTGCGCTGGTCAAGCACCGACGCTTCCAGTGGGTCAACAGCCGCATGATGGAGATGACCGGCCTTACCGAAGCGGAGATTCTAAATGCGCCAACACGCATCATTCACATGGACGACGCCACCTACGAGGCATTCGGGATCTCGGCCTACGAGGCCATCGCGCGCGGCGAGTTGTACGACACCACTCTCCCGCTGCGCAGGGGAGACAATCAGTCCTTCTGGTGCCGCTTCACGGGGCGCGCACTCGATCCGTCACACCCCAACGAGGGGTCGGTCTGGATGTTCGAGGACATCACCGAACGTCGGCGCATGGAGGAAGACCTGCGACGCATGGCCACGCGCGACTCGCTGACCGGAGCCTACAACCGCAGGCGCTTCATGGAGAAAGCTGAGGAGGAGCTTGTCCGCGCGCGGCGTTACAGTCGCCCTCTGGCCGTGCTCATGATCGACCTCGACCACTTCAAGGGCATCAACGACTCCTATGGCCACCACGCCGGGGACGACGTGCTACGCGCCATGGTGCAGGCCTGTCTTGATACCATTCGTGAGACGGACGTGTTCGGAAGGATGGGTGGAGAGGAATTCGCCGCCGTGCTGACGGAAACCCCGGCCGACGCGGCCCGCGACGTGGCGGAGCGCATCCGCTCCCGGCTGGAGAACACGCCGGTCGCAAGCGGTGGCAAAAGCATCCACTTCACGGCAAGCATAGGCCTCACGGCCCTATCGGACACGGACAACTCGCTGCAGGACGCCCTGCGCCGCGCGGACCGCAACCTCTACGTTGCCAAGCAGAAGGGACGAAACAGGGTGGTGTGGGACTGACGGCCGAAATGGCCCACCCGCGAGAGGGACGAGAAACGCGTTGCGTTCCGGGTCGAAGAAGAAAATCCTAGCCGCGCCGCCCGGCGTTGCAGGCCATGAAGGGGCAAAAGGCCAGCGCGTCCGCGCACAGGCACGACTCGTTGCCTGTGCCCTCATAGAGCACAAGGGGCGGCTCGACGATCAGTCCGGCACTAGCGCCAAGCATCCCCTCCACAAGCGCCAGCCGCGCCGGTTCGCCAATTCGCGAATGCACCATGCGCAGGCGCTTTGGCGCAAGGCGCGCCGCGCGGAAATCGGCGAACAGTTCGGGCAGCCGCTCCGGTAGCCCAATGAAGCACACCCGCCCCCGGTTGCGCACCAAACGCGCAGCCGCAGCCACGAAATCCCCCACCTGCGCACGCACCTCGAAGCGTGCGGCGTCGCGCCCGGCATCCGCCGGCCGCCGCCCGGTCCCGGTCTCGCGATAGGGGGGATTGCAGACCACGAGATCAAAGGACTGCGCCGCAAGCCCCGACGCGCCGATGGCGGACACGTCGGCCTCCACGGCCTCGAACCGCTCGCCGAAGCCCAGCAGCTTCACATTGTCCCGCTGCGCGGCGAGCATGTCCGGGTTGATGTCCACGGCGGTCACCGTGGCAGTGGCGGCCTCGTCACGCAGAAGCAGACCAAACCCCACCACCCCGCAGCCCGCGCCGAGGTCGGCGATGCGCCGCGCCGCTCCCGGTCCCGCAAAGCAGGCCAGAAGCAGCGCGTCCGCCGAGAAGCGGAATCCGCCTTCGGGCTGGACAAGCCCACGCGGGAAATGCGCGCGGGCGTCCTCCGCAGTGCGGAATTCCGGCATGGCTAGTCCAGCGCCTCGCGGTCGCGCAGGCCCAGAAGATACAGAATGCCGTCCAGCCCGAGGGTGGAGATGGCCTGCCGCGCCCCGCGACGCACAATGGGCTTGGCGTGGAAGGCGATGCCGAGCCCGGCCAGATTGAGCATGGGCAGATCGTTGGCACCGTCGCCCACGGCCACCACCTGTTGCAGGTCGATGTTCTCCCTGCGGGCGATGTCCTGAAGCAGTTGCGCCTTGCGCGCCCCGTCCACGATCTCGCCGACCACGCGCCCAGTCAGCCTGCCGTCCACGATCTCCAGCTCGTTGGCGTACACGTAGTCCACACCCAGCTCTCGTTGCAGGCGCTCGCCAAAGTAGGTGAACCCGCCGGACAGGATGGCGATCTTGTACCCCAGATTCTTCAGCGTGCCGATGAGCCGCCGCGCCCCCTCGGTGAGAGGAATGCTTTCGGCCACCTCGGAGAGCACCGAGGCGTCCAGACCTTCGAGCAGGCTTACGCGCTCGCGCAGGCTCTGGCGGAAATCCAACTCCCCGCGCATGGCGGACTCGGTAATGGCGGACACGCGGTCCACGACACCAGCCCGACGCGCCAGTTCGTCGATGACCTCGCCCTGAATGAGGGTGGAGTCCATGTCGAAGCAGATCAGGCGACGGTTGCGGCGGTAGACGTTGTCCTCCTGAAGGCCGATGTCCACGCCCAGTTCACGAGAAATGTCCATGAACTCCGCGCGCATGGCGGCGATGTCCGCCGGTTCGCCACGCACGGACAACTCCACGCAGGCGCGGGGATGCGCGTCGGGGCGTTCGAGGGAGATGCGACCGGACAGGCGCGAGATAAAGTCGATATTCAGACCGTGACGGGTCAGCACACCGGACACGCGCTCCATCTGGCGCGAGGTGATCTCGCGGGAGATGAGGGTCACGATATGCCGCCTGCGTCCCTGCGCGCCCACCCACTGCTCGTGGCGCTCGGGGGCCACGGCCTCGAAGGTCAGCCCCACACCCATCTCGTGCGCCTTGAACAGCAGATCCTTGAGGATGGGGGCAGAGCCCTGCTCGCGGGGAATCTCGATGATGAGGCCAAGCGAGAGCGTGTTGTGGATGACGGCCTGTCCGATGTCCAGAATCCGCACCCCGTACGAGGCAAGGATGCCGGTAAGCGAATTCATTATGCCGGGCTTGTCATCCCCGGAAATCCTGATCAGGACGATCTCGTGCATTGCGTTCTCCGCCGGTGTCCGCATGCGCGCCGACGCGGCACGCGCTAGAGGTGGAAAGGAAATACGGGCCTATCGGGCGATTCTGCGCCGTAGCGCATCGGCCATCATGGTGGCCTCGGGCACGCGAAACGCCAGCGCGCCAAGGGCGTAGGCCACGGCCCACACGGGGATGAACGCCACGGCCCACACTCCCATGCCCGTGGTCGCCCATGCGCCAAGGCCGATGGCTACGCCAAGCAGCGTGAAGGCGACGCACGCGCGGTGCCAGTCCGCCCACTGCCCCAGCCTGCGCCGCAGTGCCCACATCAGGAAAAAGGTGTTGAACCACGAGGAGACGGTGGTGGCCAACGCGAGGCCCACGTGCCCCATCCCCTGCATCATGGCCACGCCGCAGGCCACATACACGGCCACGCTGAGCGTGGCGGCGATGACGGGCATACGCGTGTCCTCAAGGGCGTAGAAGGCCGAAACCAGCGGCCGAACCAGCGCAAAGGCGGGAAGCCCCAGTCCGTAGGCTACTAAGGCCAGCGCCGTGGCCCGCACGGCCTCGGCCTCGAAGGCTCCGCGCTGAAAGAGGAGCTGGACCACGGGTTCGGAAAGGGCCACGAGTCCCGCAGCCGCAGGCAATGCGATGAACAGCGTCAGACGCAGGCTGGCGTTGAGCGCCTCGCGAAAGCCCTCCATGTCCGAACGCGCGGCCAACCGCGACAGGCTCGGCAACGCGGCGGTGCTCACGGCCACGCCGAACACGCCAAGCGGGAACTGCACCAGCCGGTCCGCGTAGTACAGATACGAAATGCTGCCCGCCGGAAGAAGCGAGGCCAACAGCGTACCGATGAGAATATTGATCTGGTACACGGCCGCGCCGAACACCGTGGGCAGCATGAGCCGCCCGGTGCGCTTCACGCCGGGGTCGTTGAAGCTCCACGTCCCGGTCCAGCGGAAGCCGCGCGACAGCATGGACGGCTGCTGCAACACCCATTGCAGAACGCCGGCGGCCAAAACGCCCCACGCCAGCACATGCGGCACGGAAAGGTCCAGCCACACGGCGGACAGCGCCGCCGCGATGAGCACGATGTTCAGCACGCAGGGCGACAGCGCGGGCGTGAGGAAATGCCCCTCCGCGTTAAGGATGCCCATGCACAGCGCGACGCCGCAGATGAACACCGTATACGGGAAGCAGATGCGCACGAGGTCCGTGGTCAGCGCGAGTTGCGCCGGGTCCGACGCGAAGCCCGGAGCGATGGCGATGGTCAACGGCCGCGCGAAAACGAGCGCCAAGGCAGTGACGACGCCGAGGATGATGGCCAGCCACACATGGACCGAACGCGCCATGGCGAAGGCCGCCGCAGGCCCCTGCTCCTCGCGGATGCGGGAGTACACGGGCACGAAGGCCATGGTCAGCGAGCCTTCGCCGAACAGCCGTCGCATGAGGTTCGGCAGGCGGAAGGCCACGAAGAAGGCGTCGGCGATGGGGCCTGCGCCGAGGGCGTAGGCGATGATGAGATCGCGCGCGAAGCCGAGGATGCGGGAGATGAGGGTTGCTCCTCCCACGACGGCCGCGTTGCGGGCGATTCCACGAGTGTGGCTGTTCATGCGAATTCCGTTCGTGTCAGTGCTGACACGTGGGACAGTAGGTGGACGTGCGGCCCGCCACTGTACGCCGCTCAAGCGTGGTTTGGCAAATGCGGCACGGCTCGCCGTAGCGGCCGTAAACCCTGAAATCGTTTTGGAAGGCTCCGGAATCGCCGTGGGCGTCGCGGTAGTCGCTGATGGAACTGCCGTTGGCGGCGATGGCCTCGGTCAGCACGTCGTGAATGGCGCTGTGCAGGGCACGCAGCCGCTGCGGCTCCACGGAGTCCGCCTGCGCATGAGGCAGGATGCCAGCCCGGAACAGGGACTCGTCCGCATAGATGTTGCCGATTCCCGCGATGAAGTGCTGGTCGAGCAGCAGGGACTTCACCTGACTGCGCCGTCCCTCGAACAGCCGCAGAAAGGCGTCCTCACCAATCTCCAGCGGCTCGGGGCCAAGCGTCGCGTAAAAGGGCCAGCGGTCGAGATCGTCCGGGGCCATGACGCGGCAGTAGCCGAACTTGCGGGCGTCCGCGAAATGCAGGGCGCGGCCGTCATTGAGCCGAAAGACGATGCGCGTGTGCCTGTCCGGTTCGCTCCCGGCGGGCACAACGACCAGCCTTCCGGTCATCTTGAGGTGGAAGCACATGTGCAACAGCGGCTCGCGCTTGGTGATCAGGTCGATGCACAGCATCTTCCCCCTGCGCCACACGCGACGGATGAGCGCGCCGGGCAGGTATCGGGACATCTGGGCCGGGGACATCGCACCACGCCCCTTCTCCACCGCTCCCGAGGAGAGCAGTTCGAAGGACATGATGCGCCGCCCGCGAAGCTCGGTCATGAGGCCGCGGGCAATGGTCTGGACTTCTGGAAGTTCGGGCATGCTATTTCGGTCCGTCCGCCTCCGGGGCCGAGCCCCCTCCCGGACGGGATCTGGTGAGTTGAATGATGATTTCGCGGGACGCGCCGTCGCGGCGCACATCGAGGCGCAGACGTCCGTCGTCCTCGCGCGAGGCGCGGATGGCAGCCTTGTGCAGCACCCACAGTTCGACGACCGTCATCCCCTGCGCGGCGGTGATGACGTCGCCCACGGCCAGCCCGGCCTTTGCGGCGCGGGAATCCGGCTCCACCGCAGTGATGGCGGCTCCGCCGGCTTGCAGCTCCACGCTGAAGCCGAGGCGGCTGGCATGGGTCAATGCGCAATAAAAGAAGACATCGGCCTGCGCAAGGTCCACAGGCTCCACCCCGCGCCACGGCACGACGGACAGCGCCTTCGCGCCGGGATCGAGGACCGACAGCCGGTAGCCGAGGCCCCAGCCGTATTCCACGTGCCCGGACCCGACGACGACCACCACCGGACGCGACCACGCGCGGTACGCCTCCACGGCGGCACCGGCCATGGCCGAATCCCACAGGGACTGCGAGGTCATGAAGCGTTCGAGGGCATCGTCCGTCGCGCCCTTGCGATTCATGATCATGCGATGGCGCTCGAACTCCTCGCGCAGGGATTCGCGCTGGTCCTCGCGCGGGGGGATGATGACGTCCGGCAGCAACGCGCGGTCCCCGGCGTCCAGCCCGGAAAGGCCCGACGTCGAAACGGCCCGGACAAGCCGCAGCGGCACGTTCAGCGCCACCAGCGGCAGCCCGCGCTCTCGCGCGGCGCGGATAACCGGCTCGTACAGCGCGTAGGGATGCCCCCACACGTTCGGCCAATCGAGCGCCGTGGGCAGCTCCTCGACGGACAGTTCCCCGGCGTTGAAACGGTCGAGCACATCCTGCCGCTCGCGCGGGACCATCTCCAGCCCCACGACGGGACGCGGACGTCCGGCGGCGACGGCGGCGGAATCGATGGCCGCGATGGCCTCGGCCTGCACCGCGTGGTCGCAGGCCGACGAATGCCCCTCACCAAGAAGGACGTAGCGGACGTCGAGGGCGCGCCGCACGAAGTCCCGCATACTCAGCGGGCCGCCCGTCGCGTCGAACATCTCGCCGGGCATGGCGGGAGCGACAACGGCGGGGCGCACCACGCCGCCGACGGGATCGGCGGGCGTGCGTGCACATGCGCAAAGGGCCACCGCCACGACGGCGGCGGCCCCTGCGCGAATGAGTGCTTTAGCGAGGCGTGACGGGACTAGTCCCATTTCCTCTTGTCCTCGATGGGACGGATCTGCGCGGGCAGGGTGCCCGGCGCGACGACGTTGAGCGAGGGGCGCAGCTTGATCTGCTGGCGGAAGCTGTGCAGCAGCTCCTCCGAGCGGGTGAAGTTGCTGGCCTCCACGTGCAGGGTCATCTCGTCGATGCCACCGGGGTTGGTGACCTCGATCTGCCAACGCTTGATCTCGTCGAACTGGGCCATCACCTGCTCCACCTGATGCGGGTACACAAACATGCCCTTGATGCGGGTGGTGGTGTCCACGCGGCCGACGATGCTGCCGAGGCGCGGGGAGGTGCGGCCGCAGGCGCAGGGCGCGCGGTCGATGTACGACAGGTCGCCCGTGGCCAGCCTGATGAGCGGATAGGTCCGGTTGAAGGCCGTGACCACGATCTCGCCCACTTCGCCGTCCTTGAGCGGAATGCCGGTGTCAGGATGGCAAATCTCGACGAAGGCGCGGTTGGCGAGGTGCAGGCCGTTGCAGTGGTAGCATTCGTAGCCGATGCAGCCCACGTCGGCGGTGCCGTAGCCCTGGCGCATGATGAGGTCGAACTTCTTCTCGATGGTGGCGCGCATCTTCTCGGAGAATTTCTCACCGGTGACAAACGCGACTTCGAGGAAGAGGTCCTTGCGCAGGTTGATGCCCGCCTCTTCGGCCTTCTGGGCCAGATGCATGAGGTAGCTGGGCGTGCCGACATAGCCGGTGCTGCGCAGCTTCTGCATGATTTCAAGCTGGGTGCTCGTGTTGCCCGGACCGGAGGGGACCACGGCGCAGCCGAGGTTGCGCAGCGGCTCCTCGAACATGAGACCGGCGGGGGTGAGGTGGTAGTTGAAGGTCACCTGCGCGAGGTCACCGGAGCGGAAACCGGCCGCGTAGAAGCCTTCGGTCCATCCCCAGTAGTCTTCTCCGCGATCCTCGGGATCGAAGATGGGACCGGGAGACAGGAACACGCGGCGAAGCTCGCCGAGGTCCTTGGTCAGAAGCCCGCCAAGACGAGGCCCCATGGACTGAAGAAAGATGAGTTCCTTCTTCTTGATGATCGGGATGTGCTTCAGGTCCGAGAGCGACTTGAACTTGTCCACGTTGAACTGTGCACGGTCGAAGCGCTTCTTGACGTCTTCCGAATACCGGTACGCGTAAGACAACAGCTCCTTGAGCTGAATCTGGTAGTACTGGCGTCGTTCAGACTCGTCCAGCACCTCGCGTCGGCTGTAGATGCCTTCGGTACGGTCCTTGCGGGTCATGTTCTTACCTCGTCTTATATTGATTGAACAATGCGTGAAAAATGCATGCTGTACGAGTGCGGAAATATCATGTTTCCGCAGCTCAGTTCAACCCATGACGCAGAAAAACGGCAAAACGCTTCGACTTCTCCGGCATCACCGGGGAAGTCGAAGCGAATCGTCCGTCACGGGAAAAAATCGGCGTTTTCAGTCGCCAAACGCCTCAAACCGGCCCTATTCGTCCTCCGACTCCGGAGCTTCAGCGGCTTCGCCGCCCTCGCCAAGGCGCTCCAGACGGGCGGCCTCCTGCTTGCGCTCGCGGGTACCGAGAGTGCGATGGGCCTCGAACTCGTCCATACGCTCCTGATGGCGCGCAAAAACGAGGAAGCCGGTATGGGCGACCATGCGGTCCTCGGGGCGGAGCCTGTCGGGCACAGTCTTCCAACGGCGCACCAGCACCTCCAGCACCTCCACGTCCGCGAACGGCGCGACTTCGAGGGCCTTGAGCAGATCGCTCACCTGGCTGATGGTGGGCAGCAGGAAAGCCACGGGAGAACCGGGCTTGATGGCGCTCGCAATGTGGTGCACGTACTCCCACGGAGTGCGCACGTCGAGGAACAGCGCATCGGCGAGGGTGCCCGCCTCGGCGGTGTTCTTCACGAAGCCGTCGGCAATGTCATGGCCCACGACCTGTTCCACGTGCCCGGCGAGGCCGTAGCGCTCCAAATTCTTCCGACACAGTTCGGCGAACTCGGGACGTCGCTCGTAGGTGTAGACGCGGCCAGTGCTGCCCACGGTGTGCGAAAGCGCAACCGTGAAGCTGCCGGAGCCGCTGCCTGCCTCGATGACCGTCTTGCCGGCACCGATGCCCAGCTTGACCAGCAGATAGCCGATCTCCTTGGGGTAGAGCACCTGCGTCTGCCGCCGCACGCCCTTGACCATGTCGGCCAGCGAGGGACGGACCAGCCGAAACGGCTTGCCGAGGTGCGTGTAGACCACGGAACCGAACTCCGCAGCGGCCACATCGGCCATGGAGAGGATTCCCTCCTGCACGTGCAGGTCCTGTTCGAGGTCCAACACCTTCATGTAACGCTTGCCCTTCGGGCTGATGAGCAGTACCAGTTGACCGGGTTCGAGCATAATGTCCTCCAAAAGGACTTGTGAGGTATGGTTACCGGGTAGGAAAGTCAAGCCTCTTTCCCACCGCGTACAAATCGAGTATAAGGGGAAACGCGACGTTGGGGTACACATACGTTTTCGGGCCGGTCACATCCGGCAGGCTTGGGCTGTCCCTCGGGCTGGATCTTCTGGGCGAGGCCATCTGCTCGCTCGATTGCATCTACTGCGAGGTGGGCAGAACCACACGCCTCACCATGCGGCGCAAACCCTACGTTCCCGCCAACGACGTGCTGGACGAGCTGGCACGCTGGAAGGACGAGGACGGCCGCACGCCCGATTTCGTCACCCTCGGAGGGCGGGGTGAACCGAGCCTGAACAGCGACATGGGCAGCATCATCGAAGGTGCGAAGAAAATTTTTCCAGACACGCCCGTCGCCGTGCTCACCAACTCCACCCTGCTCCATGATGCGCAGGTCCGCAGCGAGATGGCCCGAGCCGACGTGGTACTCCCGTCCATTGATACCCTCGTCCCCGAGGAGATGCGCCGCCTGAACAGGCCGCACTCCGACATTGACATCGCATCCCTCACGCGCGGACTGCTCGACTTCCGCGCCGAATTCGCAGGACGCATCTTCCTTGAGGTGCTTCTTGTAAAGGATGTGAACGACAGCGACGAAAACCGCTCGCTGCTCCGGGAGTTCATCGCCCAGCTCCGACCCGACCGGGTGGATGTGGTGACCATGACCCGCCCCGGAACGCTGCGCGCGGCATCGCCCGTGTCCCCCGAGGTTCTCGCCCTGTGGCGAAAGGACCTCGCAGAGGCGGCATCACACGGGCAGGCAGCAAGGCTTACAGAATCCCACCGTGGGATTCATGATATTTCAACGGATGCTGCGGAGGAAGCCCCCCGGAAGGGGCGCGACCTTCCCATCCGGACCGTGCAGGAACTCGTGCTGGGTTCCGTGTCCCGCAGGCCGCAGACGGCGCGTCAACTGGCCACAGCGCTCGACCTGTCACTCGACAGCGTCACGCAGGCTCTGGACGCGCTCAAGCAGGAAGGGCGCATCTTCGTCGAAACGGACGGGGACGATCCCTTCTACAAGGCCTAAAAGGACTAGCCCGGCCACAAAGCCCCCGCGCACGGCCGCATCCGGCAAAAATTCTACGCAGAGGCAAACTACATGGCGAAAAGCAAACGGCAGCGGATGTTCATCAGCGTCCTGCCGGGCGAACAGGTCGAAATGGCCATCACGGAAGACGGCAAACTCGACGAATACTACGTCGAGATGCTCCACCAGGCCAAGACCAAGGGAAACATCTACAAGGGCGTCATCAACAACATCGACCCCAGCCTTCAGGCGGCCTTCGTCAACTACGGAGCGGAGCGCAACGGCTTCCTCCAGATCGACGAGGTCCACCCCGAATATTACCACACCGACCTGAAGCCCCAGAAGGGCTTCAAGTATCCGCCCATCCAGAAAGTCCTGCGCCCCGGCGACGAAGTGCTGGTGCAAGTCGTCAAGGAGCCCACCGGCAAGAAGGGCGCCTTCGTCACCACCTATCTCTCCCTTCCCGGCCGCTACTTCGTGCTGACCATCGGCCGCGAGCAAATCGGCATCTCCCGCAAGATCGAGGATGAAACCGAACGCACCATGCTGCGCAGCGTGGTGGAGGAGCAGAACCTCGGCCCGGCCATCGGTGTCATCGTGCGCACCGCCGCAGCGGGTGTAAGCAAGACTCGCCTGACCAAGGACCTCAAGATCCTCAAGCGCCTGTGGAAGGAAATCGTCAACAAGGTTCCCACGCAGGAGTCGCCGTCCCTCGTCTATCAGGAGATGGACCTCGCCTCCCGCGCCGTGCGCGATTACCTCAACAGCGAGATCGGCGAAATCTGGGTGGACCACGAGGAAACGGCCAAAAATGTGGCCGAGATGGTGTCGCTGGTCTTCCCGCGCCGCCTCAACCTCGTGAAGCAGCACACCGACCACGACCGGGGCCTCTTCGATCGCTTCAACGTCGAAAAGCAGATCCAGTCGCTCTACGACCGCGAGGTGGTTCTTCCCTCGGGCGGACGGCTGGTCATCGACACCACCGAGGCCCTCACCGCCGTGGACATCAACTCCGGCAAGATCGGCGGCAAGAAGAATTTCCGCGAAATGGCGCTCAAGACCAACATGGAGGCCGCCGAGGAAATCGCGCACCAGTTGCGCCTGCGCGACATCGGCGGTCAGATCGTCATCGACTTCATCGAGATGAAGGACAAGAACCACTGCCGCGACGTGGAAAAGACCATGCGCGCAGCGGTGAAGATCGACCGCGCCCGCACGGACGTGGGGCGTCTGTCCCGCTTCGGCCTCATGGAGATGGTGCGCCAGCGCCTCGGCTCGTCCGCGCTGGCCGTGAGCACCGAGCCCTGCCCCTGCTGCAACGGCACCGGCACCCGGCGCAATCTCGAATGGCAGGCCCTGCAGGCCCTCAAGGAAATCTACCGGAAGCTTCGTGCCAACGGTACCGGCGGCAGCGTGGAGTACCGCTGCCCCGCCGAACTGGCCGCCTACCTCTCCAACACCAAGCGCTCCAAGCTGCTTGAGCTGGAGACGGAATTCGCCGTCGCCCTCTCCGTGCTCCCCGAATAGCATTACCGCGCGGTGCCGGTCCCGACCGGCACCGCGCTTTCAACAGGACTCGACATGCCCAGAATCCTCCTGCACATGTGCTGCGGCCCGTGTTCCATCACGCCGGTCAAAAGCCTTCAGGACGCGGGGTTCGAGGTGACGGGGTTCTACCACAACCCCAACATCCACCCGCTCAGCGAATACCTGCGCCGCAGGGACGGTGCCATCGAAGTCGCCGAACGCCTCGGCATCCGCATCATCGTCAAGGACTCGGAGTACGACCCGCAGGCCTACTTCCGCGCAGTGACCTTCCGCGAGGCCAACCGCTGCTTCCACTGCTACTCCCTGCGCCTCGAACGCACGGCGCAGATCGCCGGGCGCGGACGCTTCGACTTCTTCAGCACCACCCTGCTCTATAGCAAGTTCCAGAAGCACGACATGATCGCCGCCCTCTGCCGGGATTTGCAGACGGGATGTCCGGCCAAGTTCCACTATCAGGACTTCCGCGAGGGCTGGAAGGAAGGCATCGCCATCTCCAAGGAATGGGGCATCTACCGCCAACAGTACTGCGGCTGTCTCTACAGTGAGAACGAACGCTACAGGGACGGCCTGCGCCCGGATTGATCCGGCCCGCCCCCGAAACGACATCATCCGGACGTGGACGAAACGCTCTACATCGCAACGCTCTTCCTCGGCCCCACGGCGTGGCCCCGCTATGCCGCCATCGCCGCCGCAGGATTTCCCGCGCTCATCCTCGGCTGGGCCACGGCCAGACGCTACGGAGCACTCCGTGGCACCGTGTGGGGTCTCGTCCACTGCGCCATCTTCTACGGCCTGCTCAAGCTGACCTCCGGCGCGTACGCCTACAGCTTGTACACATGGGTTTCGCCCCACGTGGACGCCGGAACGACTGGCATCCTGTCCACGGACTTCGGCGACCGGATGCTCGTCTTCGTGCTGCCTGCGCTGGCCCATGGCGCAGTGGCCGCAGTCCTCGGCATCATGGCGATGGGTTTCCTCTCCCCCGGCCCGCCCCCGCGCTCGGCCACTTCTCGCGCCCCACGCAGGAAGACGCGCCCCCGCCGAGGCTGACCGACGCAAAACGCCCCTCGGTTTTCCCCTTGCAGGACCAGCCGCTCCGGCCTATGCAGAGTCCCAACGGGATGCCCCGCGAACACACCAACCACAGCCCAAAGACGCCATGCTCCTCTACGTGCACGTCCCCTTCTGTCGGCGCAAGTGCCGCTACTGCGCCTTCCACTCCACGGTTCCCGCCAAGGGCGATCTGGCCGCGTACGCCACGCTCGCCGAGCGCGAGATCCGCCACTGGGGGCGCACCCTTGGGCATCCTGAAATCCGCACCATCTTCTTCGGCGGCGGCACGCCGAGCCTTTTGCCGCTACCGCAGTGGGGACGCCTCGTCACCGCCATCCGCGAATCCTTCACCCTGCTCCCCAACCTCGAATTCACCACCGAAGCCAACCCGGAATCGCTGACCGACTGGGCCTATCTGCAGGGACTCATGGGATTCGGCGTGAACCGCCTGAGCATGGGCGTGCAGAGCACCGACGACGCCATGCTCACCCTCCTCGGCCGCCCGCACACCGCAGCCGACGCCCACCGCGCCTTCGACCTCGCCCGCAACGTGGGATTCGCCAACATCAGCGTGGACCTCATCTGGGGCCTGCCGGGTCAGCGGCTGGCCACGTGGCTCCACCAGCTCCGTGAAATCGTGCGCTGGCGACCGGAGCACATGTCCTGCTACGGCCTGTCCTTCGAGCCGGGAACGCCCTTCGAGCACATGCTCGACACCGGCGACATCACGCCCGTGGACGAGCAGGAACAGGCCAAGATGTTCATCCACGGCGCGGAGTATCTGGAATCCGAAGGCTACCTCCAGTACGAAATCTCCAACTTCGCGCGCATGGGCTTCACCAGCCGTCACAACCTCGGCTACTGGGAAGGCGAGGACTACCTCGGCATCGGCCCCTCCGCCGTGTCTACGCTCAACGCGCGACGCTGGCAGAACCCCACCGAACCCAAGGCCTACGCCCGTGCCATCGAATCCGGCACCCTCGGCGGCGACTTCGAAGCCCTCGACGCCGCCACCCACGCGAGGGAAATGGTCATGCTGCGTCTGCGCACCGCGCGCGGTCTGCACCTCGCCGACTACCACAGCGCCACGGGCCGCGACTTCCTCAAGGACTTCGGCCCCATGGTGCAGGCCCTGCGTCAGAACGGCCTTGTCCGCCTCAGTCAGGGCCACCTGCGTCTGTCCAAGACCGGCATGATCGTCTCGGACACCATCCTCGGCAATCTCTTCGACAGCCCAGTCTGGGACGCCCCCGCCCCCGACGAGCGCCACCCCGGAGACTGACCCCGCCCCCCGGCAACCACTCAAGACATTCGGCCCACTTTCGGGCCCTTTTCAGGAAAATCCCCCCTTTTTCCCTCTCGGACGCGGAAATTTTCGCCCCATGCTCCCTGCCTTCCTCCGAGCGCCCTCCTTTCTCCCGCATTTCATCGCGACAACCCCATCGCTTCCGGCCAGATACGCTAAAATCGGCCCACTCCAGACACTTTCCAGACTTTTACGCCCGTTTCTGTCACTCCAACCAGCCTTACCAACACAACAATTGCGCAAACAACAAACGCCCAGGGCATAAAAAAACTTTATCCCGGGAACATAGGCACTGTGCGGGTTTTCTAGAAAAGATCAAAAAATTCTTCCGGAGGGCCTAATCATTTCGCGCTTACCAGCCGAAATGACTCGCAAGTGATTCGGGCATGCGCCCAATACAGCAAGGATGCTGAACATTTCTAAGGAGGGAATTCTATGTCTCTGGTTATCAATCACAATATGATGGCTGCTAATGCGTCCCGGAACCTGAGCCAGTCTTACGGTGCTCTCGGAACCTCTGTCCGCCGCCTGTCTTCCGGTCTGCGTGTCGGCACCGCCGCTGACGACGCCGCCGGCCTCGCAGTCCGCGAACTCATGCGCTCCGACGTGACCGCTCTGCATCAGGGCACCCGCAACGCCAATGACGCCGTCTCGATGATCCAGACCGCCGACGGCGCCCTCGGCGTCATCGACGAAAAGCTCATCCGTATGAAGGAACTGGCCGAACAGGCTTCCACCGGTACCTACAACTCCGACCAGCGCCTCGTCATCGACTCCGAGTACCAGGCCATGGCTTCGGAAATCACCCGTATCGCGGATGCCACGGACTTCAACGGAATCCACCTGCTGAACGGCAACCTCTCCGGTACCCACTCCGGCACGGGCCTCACCAGCACCGGCTCCATGCGCGTCCACTTCGGCACGCAGAACGATTCCAAGGAAGACTACTACGACATCCAGATCAACTCGGCGACGGCCTCTGCCCTCGGTCTCGGCAACCAGACCTCCGGCAACGGCGCTTCCATCTCCACCCAGGATGCGGCTCGCAACGCATTGGAAGCCATCGACAAGGCCATCATCTCCAAGGACAACATCCGCGCCCAGCTCGGTGCCAACCAGAACCGCCTGAACGCGACCGTGTCCAACCTGCAGGTGCAGGCCGAAAACCTTCAGGCTTCCGAGTCCCGCATCTCCGACGTGGACGTGGCCACCGAGATGACCGAGTTCGTCCGCCAGCAGATCAAGACCCAGTCCGCAGTGTCCATGCTCGCGCAGGCCAACTCCCTGCCCCGTATGGCCATGCAGCTCCTCGGCGGTTGATCGCGCCGGTTCCGCACTTGGCTCCAGACTGACCGAAGCCCCCTCCACCGGAGGGGGCTTCTTTTTGCGCCACGGACAGCGCGATACCCGCGCAATCTAGCCCGCTGCGCGGGGCATGGCATTCGGCGACCGGCGGGACGAAAGGATGCCTCCGGCGGCCGGGCTCTGCCCGGACCCGGTCAAGGGAATGATTCCCTTAACAATCCTCATTAGGGCTTCGTCACGCAAAGCCACACGACACGCCATAGACACACGGCCTATCGCATGTCGGGGGTCCAGGGGGCCAGCGGCCAGCGGCCAGCGGAGCCTACGGCTTGCATGCGGCAGTGAACGACACGGCCCTACCACTGCGACAGGCGCCAGCCGCTGCGCGGGGCATGGCATTCGGCGACCGGCGGGACGAAAGGATGCCTCCGGCGGCCGGGCTCTGCCCGGATTCGGTCAAGGGAATGATTCCCTTAACAATCCTCATTAGGGCTTCGTCACGCAAAGCCGCACGACACGCCATAGACACACGGCCTATCGCATGTCGGGGGTCCAGGGGGCCAGCGGCCCCTTGGCCGGCGGAGCCTACGGCTTGCATGCGGCAGTGAACGACACGGCCCTACCACTGCGACAGGCGCCAGCCGCTATGCGGGGCATGGCCTTTGGCGACCGGCGGGACGAAAGGATGCCTCCGGCGGCCGGGCTCTGCCCGGATCCGGTCAAGGGAATGATTCCCTTAACAATCCTCATTAGGGCTTCGTCACGCAAAGCCGCACGACTCGCCATAGGCACACGGCCAATCGCATGTCGGGGGTCCAGGGGGCCAGCGGCCCCTTGGCTGGCGGAGCCTACGGCTTGCATGCGGCAGTGAACGACACGGCCCAGCCACTACGCCGGACGACAGCCACGGGCGCTACGGGCAATCGGCGCTAGTCGCGCATCGCTCCGGGTTTTGGGCGGGTCATAGTGAGAGGGTCGAGGACTTTCTGGGCCTCGTCGCGGCTCATGTGTCCCTGTTCGACGACGAGGTCGATGAGGGCGCGCCCGGTGCATTCGGACTCCTTGGCCAACGCGGCGGCGGCCTCGTAGCCGATGTAGGGCGCGAGGGCGGTGACGGCGCCGACGGACATCCGCACCAGAGCGGCACAGCGCTCGCGGTTGGCGGTGATGCCGTCGATGCAGCGCTTGCGGAGCATGAACGCCGCGCGGGCGAGCATGTCCACGGACTGGAAGAGGTTGAAGGCGATGATGGGTTCGAATACGTTGAGTTCAAGCTGCCCGGCCTCGGCGGCCATGGTCACGGTAACGTCGTTGCCGATGACCTGATAGCAGACCTGATTGACGGCCTCGGGGATGACGGGATTGACCTTGCCGGGCATGATGCTCGATCCGGGCTGCATGGGCGGCAGATTTATCTCGTGGAAGCCGGTGAATGGGCCGGACGAAAGCAAGCGCAGGTCGTTACAGATCTTGGAGAGCTTGACGGAGATACGCTTGAGGATGCCCGAGACGTGGACAAAGACGCCGGTGTCGCTGGTGGCCTCCACAAGGTTCTCGGCGGGCACGATGTCGAGCCCGGTAACGTCGGCGAGATAGCGACAGACGGCCTCGGCGTAGCCCTCGACGGTATTGATGCCGGTACCGATGGCCGTGGCACCCATGTTGGATTCGCGAAGCAGGGTGATGGCCTCGCGCAGGCGCGAAATGTCCTCACCCACGGTGACGGAGTAGGCAGCGAATTCCTGACCGAGGGTCATGGGCACGGCGTCCTGAAGCTGGGTGCGGCCCATCTTGATAACGTCTGCGAACTCCTCGCCCTTGGCACGCAGCGAGGCGACAAGGGCCTCCATCTCCTTGAGGAGATCCTGACAGTACCAGATGAGGGCGATCTTGAGGGCCGTGGGATAAACGTCGTTGGTGGACTGGGAAAGGTTGACGTGATTGTTGGGATGAATGCGCGAGTAGTCACCACGCTCGGCCCCGATAATCTCCAGCGCCCGATTGCAGATGACCTCATTGGCGTTCATGTTGACCGAGGTCCCCGCGCCACCCTGAATGACGTCCACGGGGAAGTGCTCGTCAAGCCGCCCCTCGCGCACGTCGCGCGCGGCCTGCACGATGGCGTCGCAGATGTCGTCGGGCAACAGGCCCAGCTCCATGTTGGCGAGCGCGGCGGCCTTCTTGACGCAGGCCAGCGCCTGAATAAGGCGGGTGAAATGGGAGACGGGAATGCCGGTGATCTGGAAATTCTCGAGTGCGCGCACGGTCTGCACGCCATAATACGCATCGGCCGGAACCTTGCGCGGTCCGAGGCTGTCCTTTTCGGTGCGGAAATTCATGTCCATTCCCCTTTCATTATGGAAACCGGAGCGGCTAGGCGCAGCGAACCTCGGCCGCGGTGAGCGGCACGCTGACGAATTCGTGAGCGATAGTTCCGTCGTCGGCGATGTGAAGGAAGGCGAGCGTCGGCTCGGCACCGCCCTCGCGCAGGCTGCCGGGATTGAGCATCCACGTGCTGCCGTGGCGAACCCACTCCGTACGGTGCGAATGCCCGAAACAGACGAGATCGTAGTCCGGCCCGAGGGCTTCGGCGATTCTGGCGGAAAGGCCATCTACGGGACCGTAACCGAAGCCATGGACGAGGCCGACGGTTAGCCCGCCCACGCGCAGGGAGACGCGCACGTCAAGCTCCTGCGTAAGGGCATAGTCATCCACGTTGCCGGATACGGCGTGAAAACCGGGATGCTGGCACAGCCACGACCACACCGGATGGCCGGTGGTGTCGCCGCAGTGCAGCAACAGATCGGCACCGGCGAGGTAACGGTCATAGACCGCCTCCATCCACTCGGTGACCTCGTAGGCGTGCGTGTCGGAAATGACAGCAATCTTCATGTGCGCTCCGCTACTTGATGGGAACCGGCGAGGCGCTCATGAGGTACTTGAGATCGTCGTCGGTGAAGTACAGGCCAAGGCCCGTGTAGAAGGAGCTTCCGCCGTGCTCGCTGGCGAAGTCGTCCATACCGGCCATGGCATAGAAATTCTTGAGAAAATAGAGCTTGGCTCCGGCCTTGAGGTGCGGGGCGTCCTCGTCATCGAAGTCGTAGGCCTCGAAGGTGAACTTGAGGCGATCGTCCCACACGTAGTAGTCGAGTCCCGCACCGCCGGTGGATTCGAAGAGACCGCCGCGCAGGGCCAGATCGCCCCAGCGCTTGCCGATCTGCGCGTTGAAGGTGATTTCGTCGCGCTCGGTCTTTTCCTCGACCTCATGCGTCGTGGTGGGCTTGCCACCGTCCACGCTGGTGGTGGTAAAAGTTTCCGTCTCGCGGGTACGGCCGTTGGGGTTGGCGACCACGCCGACCATGTAGAAATGGTCGGCCGACGGCTCGATGAGCATGTTCAGATAGGTCTTGGTGTCGCCGGAGTCGGCGAGGTACTCGGCACCGAAGTCCACGCTGGTCTTGAAGGTCTCCTGCTTCTCAAGGTAGGTGTTGATGCCTTCGAGGGCCTTGTCCAGCTCGCGGGAGGTGGTGTCGTCGTTGACGAGCCTGCCGAGGGTGCCCTGCCCCTCATCGATCTTGCGGGCCACGCTTTCGAGGGATGCCACGGCCTCGTGCAGATTGCGTCCCATTTCCTCGTCGTTGACCAGCCGCCCGGCCGCGCCCTGCCCCTCGTCGATCTTGGCGAGCACGCTGTTGACGGTGGTCAGCGTATCGCGCAGGCCGTTGGATGCCGTCTCGAAATTCTGGATGATGGAGCCGATGCTCTGCTTGTTGGCGGAGGAAAGGTCCCGCAGGTCGCCGGAGAAATCGCGCATGTTGGTGACGATGAGGTCGATGCTCTCCACGTTACGCTGCACCATCTGGTTGAGCGTCACGGTGAGGTCGCGCAGGTTCTCGAAGGTGTCGCGCAGGCCGCGCTCGCCGTCCGGACCGCCAAGCACGCTGGAGACGCTCTTGGACACGGTGCCGATGTCGTCGGCGATCTGGCCGATCTTGTTCATGAGCACTTCAAGGTCGGCGCTGCGGTCAGAGCGCTGGATGACACCGCCCTCGGCAAGCTCCGGATAGGCCTCCGTACCGCCGGACAGGGCGACATACTTGTCGCCGAGCACACCACGGGTCATGATGCGGGCGACGACGTCGGCGCGCAGCCGCACACGGTCCTCAAGCTCAAGGACCAGCTTCGCGCGGCCGTTTTCGAGCTCGATACCGCTCACGCGGCCCACCTCGATGCCCGCGATCTCGACGGGAGCGCCCTCCTTGAGTCCGGTCACGCTGTCGAAGTAGACCACGAGGTCGTAGACACCACTACGCAGCAGTTCACGCTCGCCCACCTGAAGCGACATGTAGGCCAGCATGATTACCGCCACAAATACGAAAATGCCGACCTTGATCTCGGCTCCGCTCTTGCCTGCCATAAGCCTCTCTCTCTTTTCGTGTGATCGGTCCCCGCGCTACGGCGCGGTCAGGCCAATCCAATGGGACCGTCAGCGCGGCCCTCGATGAACTGTCGCACCACCGGATCATCCGAGGCGCGTATCTCGTCCGGGCTGCCACTGGCGATGATGCGCCCGTTGTAGAGCATAAAAATCTCGTCCGCGATGGCCATGGTCGCCGGAATGTCGTGGCTGATGACCACGCAGGTGGCCCCGAACTCGCCACGGGTGCGTAAGATGAGGTCGTTGATGGCCGCGGACATCACGGGATCGAGACCGGACGTCGGCTCGTCGAAGAGCACGATCTTCGGGTCCAGCGCGATGGCGCGGGCCAGGCCCACACGCTTGCGCATGCCGCCCGAAAGCTCGGCGGGCATCTTGTGCCCTGCGCCGGAAAGCCCCACCGCGGCGAGCTTGGCATCCACGATGTCCGCTATCTCCCGCCGCGACAGGCCGGAGTGCTCCACCAGCGGAAAGGCGACGTTCTCGGCCACGTTCATGGAGTCGAACAGCGCGCCCTCCTGAAAAAGCAGGCCGAACTGCCGCCGTGCGGCCACGAGTTCGCGCTCGGACAGGGCGGTGATGTCCTGCCCGTTCACCAGCACCCGGCCGGAATCCGGCCGCATGAGTCCGATGATGTGCTTGAGCAGCACGGACTTGCCCCCGCCGCTGCGCCCAATGATGACGCTCACGGAGTCGGGGCGGAGGGTGATATCCAGCCCGTCGAGCACCGTCTGCTCGCCGAAGCTCTTGCGGAGGCCTTCACATTGGATGATCGGTTTCATGGCTACATCATGAGTGCGGTAAGCACATAGTCGCTGGAAAGAATGAGTACGGACGACAGGACCACCGCCTCGGTGGTGGAGCGTCCCACGCCCTCCGCGCCGCCATGGGTGCCGAAGCCCTTGTAGCAGCCGACGAGGGTCAGGATGACGCCGAACACGGCCGCCTTGACCAATCCATTGTAGATGTCTTCAAGTTCCACGAGTTCGTAAATCTTGTTCATGAAGATGCCGGAGTTGATGCCGAGCATCTTCACGCCGACGAGATAGCCGCCCACCATGCCCACGAAGTCCGAGAGCACGGTCAGAAGCGGCAGCATGGCGAACCCGGCCAGAATGCGCGGCACGGCGAGATACTGCACGGGATTGATGGCCATGACCGTCAGCGCGTCCACCTGCTCGGTGACGCGCATGGTGCCAATCTCGGCGGCGATGGCCGATCCGGCGCGCCCGGTGACCATAAGCGCGGTGATGACGGGACCGAGCTCGCGCGTCATGGACAGGGCCACGGTAGCGCCGACAAGCGATTCGGCGGAAAACAGGCGGAAGGCATAGTAGGTCTGCAAGGCAAGCACCATGCCCGTAAACAGGGAGGTGAGCGCCACGACGAACAGCGAGCGCACCCCCACGAATTCCATCTGCCCAAACAGCAGACGGAAGCGGAAGGGCGGGCGCACCATCCACGCGCAAACATCCACGAAAAGCAGCGCCATGCGCCCCATTTCGCGGACCATTCCGATGGTTCCAGCCCCAAGCCATTCGAAAAATCGTGTGAACATCTCTCCCCGCGCCATCCCTCTTCATGATTCCGGGGCAGACTCGCTCCGGCAGAGTTTCGTCTTTATCATGCATTACCGCAATTTGCCAGAGAGCGCACGGGCCTTGCGTCCATGAATCCAGGCCATTCTTGACGCATCCCGCCCATGGCTTACAATGGATGCTCGAATTGTCACGAGTGAGCATGCGGAGGACCCCATGCCCGAGCTCTGTCCGTGCCCCAAGGTGCACGAGGACATCGTCAACGAAATCATTCGCGTGAACGATGAGCTGGCCCAGCTCAAAGACCTCGACGCGATACTCGACCGCGTGCTGACGCGGGCGCGCAAGGTCACGCGCGCCGACGCGGGCACGATCTACCTCGTCGAGGATGGTCGGCTTCGCTTCAGCTACGTCCACAACGACACCCTGTTCACCTCGTCCGTGAACAAGGAGGTCTACGCCAACTTCTCAATGCCCATGAACGACGACTCCATCGTGGGCTACGCGGCCGGGCACCGGGAGCTCATCGCCATAGACGACGCCTACGACATGCCGGCGGACTCGCCGGTGCGCTTCAACCCCGCCTTCGACATCAAGACGGGCTACCGCACGCGCTCCATCCTCACCTTCCCCATCACCACCTCGCAGGGAAGCGTAGTGGGCGTCATCCAGATCATCAATGCCAAGGACGACAACGGGGAATCCGTTCCCTTCTCCGAAGAGGCGAGGCACTACCTGCCGCTCTTCGCAACGACGGCTTCCGTGGCCATAGAACGCGCCATCATGACCCGCGAACTCATCCTGCGTATGATTCAGATGGCCGAACTGCGTGACCCCTCGGAAACAGGCGCGCACGTGCAACGCGTAGGGGCCTATTCGGCCGAAATCTACCACCAGTGGGCTCTCAACAAGGGCGTGCCGGAACACGAGCTCAAGAAATTCAAGGATCACATACGCATCGCGGCCATGCTGCACGACGTGGGCAAGGTCGGCATCTCCGACGCCATCCTCAAAAAACCGGCAAAGCTCGACCCCGACGAATTCGCGACCATGCAGTTCCACACGGTATTCGGGGCAAAACTCTTCACCAACTCGACCTCCGAGCTCGACGCCATGTCCGGAGAAATCGCCCTGCGCCATCACGAGAAATGGAACGGAAACGGCTATCCCGGACGCGTGAGCGACCTGCACGGGACGGTGAAAAGCCTCGGACAGCCCCTCTCTGGCAAAGCCATTCCCCTTGCCGCGCGCATCTGCGCACTGGCCGACGTCTTCGACGCGCTGTCGTCCCGACGCACCTACAAGCCGCCGTGGCCAGACGAAAAGATCATCACGGTCATCAAGGAGGATTCCGGAACGCACTTCGATCCCGACGTGGTCGAAAGCTTCCTGTCCATATGGGACGTCGTCACCGCCATCCGTGAAAAATTCACAGAAAACCTGCCCGAGGACGAACGCCCCAACCCGCAGGACGATGCCGCGAAGAAGGTTGCCGAGGATATCGAAAGGAAACGCGTCAGCAAAGATTGAGCGCATCCGACATCTACGTATTGCGCAGAGTGGACCGCTTTGTGCTCGCGCTTTCGAACACACGATTCCAGCATTTGTCACCCGGCAGGCTTCTGGTACTATCGCAGGATACCGAGGAGCAACCACCATGCACCCCGCCCTGACCTTCGCCCAACTCGTCGATCCGGACGAACTCCAGCACATCGCAGATGCGCTCCACGCCGCGGCTGGGATACCCTTCACCATCCTCGATCTCAACGGCACGGTACTGGTGCGCACCGGCTGGCAACGCATCTGCACGGATTTCCACCGCAAGAACTCCGTCTCCGCCGCCCGATGCCGAGAAAGCGACGCAAGGATCTACAGTCGGCTCGGCACCGCACCATACATCGAATACCGCTGCGCCAACGGCATGTGGGACATTGCCATGCCGATCATAGTTGAAGGCACGCATCTCGCTACGCTGTTCGTAGGCCAGTTCTTCTACGACGACGAACGCCCCGACGAAGACTTCTTCCGCAATCAGGCGAGGGAACTTGGCTTCGACGAAGCGGATTACCTGGCCGCACTGGCCGAAGTTCCATTCTTCAGCCGTGACAAGATGCGTAAAATCATGGACTTCAACTTGCACCTTGTGCGGTTTATTTCCCATCAAGCGCTTGCGAAACTCCAGCTTGAGGCGGAAATGGCCGAGCGCAAACGCGCCGAGGAGGAACTGCACGACCAGCTGACCTTCATCCGAACCCTCACCGACGCCATCCCCACCCCCATCTTCTTCAAGGATCAGGGAGGAAGCTACAGGCTGTGCAATACGGCCTTCGAGCAGTTCCTCGGGCTCCCGCGCGAGGAGATCATCGGCAGATCGGCACAGGAATGCGCTCCCGAGCCGTTCGGCAGCATTTACCGCGACATGGACCAGAAACTCATGCACGAAGGCGGGCTACAAACCTACGAGCTGAAGGTCACCACGCCCGACGGGGCTGAACGGACCGTCGTTCTCATCAAGACCAGGATCGGCAAAAACGCCCGCCACGAAGGCATCATCGGCATCATCATGGACATCACCGACCGCATGCAGGCCGAGCGGGAATCGCGCAGGCTACGCACGCTCCTTGACCGCACCTTCAATTCCATGCCGTCGATGCTCGTCGGCGTCACGCCGGACGGCACCGTGACGCAATGGAACCAGCGCGCCGAAGCCATGGCGGGAAGCGATACGCGGCCCGCGGAAGGCATGCCGCTGGCGGAGGCCTTTCCAGCGTTGGGGTTCTGCCTGAACATGATTCGAAGCGCCCTCGCCACCGGCCAACCGCAGACGCGGGAAAAGGTCCGCAGGACCACTGCCGAGGGCGCCGTCCGCTACGAGGACATCATCGTCTTTCCCCTTGCGGGCGAAGAGGTCGATGGTGCCGTCATCCGCGTGGACGACGTGACGGAGCGCACCCGCATCGAGGACCTCATGATCCAGACGGAAAAGATGATGTCCGTCGGCGGGCTGGCCGCGGGCATGGCCCACGAAATCAACAACCCCCTCGGCATCATCCTCCAGTGCTCGCAAAACATCGAACGCCGCTTCGACCCGCATCTCCCGGCCAACACCAAGGTTGCCAACGAATTCGAGGTGAATCTCGAAGGCGTTCGCCAGTACATTGAAAAACGTGGAATCGGCAACTATATCTCCGGCATTCGCGACGCGGCCAGCCGCGCGGCGCGCATCGTGCGCAACATGCTGGACTTCAGCCGCAAGAGCGAATCGACCCGCAAGCCGGAGGACGTGAACGCGCTGCTCGACAGGACACTTGAACTGGCATCAAGCGACTATGATCTGAAGAAGAATTACGATTTTAGGCTGATTCACATAGATAAGGACTACGCACCGGACCTGCCACAGGTGGAAATGGTGCAAACGGAGATCGAACAGGTGGTCCTGAACGTCTTGCGCAATGCGGCAGAAGCCATGGCCATGTCCGGCATGACCGAACAGCCGCACATCCTGCTGCGCAGCCGCAGGGATGGAAACCACGTCCGTATAGAGATTTCCGACAACGGCCCGGGGCTTGGGGAATCCACCCGCAAGCGCATCTTCGAGCCGTTCTTCACGACCAAGGAACCCGGAGTCGGCACGGGACTCGGGCTTTCGGTTTCCTATTTCATCATCACCAACAAGCACCGTGGCGACTTCTTCGTGGAGTCCGAGGAAGGCCACGGCGCAACATTCATCATCCGCCTTCCCATCTGAGTGTTGCGCAATCGCGCAACACTCGCAAAACGCGCCACACGCAACGCGCTGCCACCAGCGCCCAGCCCTTCCCGAGGTGGGAAACGGCTCGGCGCCAACGCGTAGCGACACGGCGCGACAAACATCCACCGTTCACTTCGGGCAAACACATGCGGCGGCCACCCGGTGTGATGGCCGCCGCACAATCCCGCGGTGCGTCATGCGCTACCGCTAGTTCTTTGCGCGCTGCTCGCGCTCAACGTCCTGCCGCACGGTCTTGAGGTCGATGACGATGGGGTCGATGAGGGTGAACCCGCTGGGATCGCACCAGTCCTCCTCGTCCGCCCAGCGGCCGTCGTACATGACGTTGTCGATGACGAAATAGTTCGGCTCGCCCATCACACGGTCCCAGCGCTGCACACTGAAACTGAACAGGGTGGGATCGAAGTCCTTCACGTCATGCCACATCCACTGGAACTTGCAGTATTCGTCGTCGAAGCCGAGCACGGCGAGGAACTTGGCCTTGCTGTTCAGGTACAGGCGGCGGCGAATCTCGATGACGTCGCGCGTGATGAGCGACTCGTCGAATTTCACGGGGGTGTCGTTCGTCAGCACGCGCACGTTGCTGTCGTCGCCAAAGCGCATGCCGTATGTGGCGGTGTTGCCCTTGCGCCACCAGGACAGATACTTCTGCTTGTAAATATCTCTTCCCTGTTCCCGTATCCGTTGCGCGGTCTTCTCGGAAATCGGATGCAGGGCGAGGTCACAACTGGGGCCGGCGATTTCAAAGGTCAGGTTCATTGCGTACTCCTCCTATTTTGGGCACTTGCCCGAGTCACAAAGCAACCAGCGTGCCAATGCACACCGTCCAGGAAATCAGCCAGCCTCAAGGCTTTCCGCGCGGCTTTTGCGCAAGATGCATTGCGAGACTCACCGCGGTGCATCTTTTGCGACATTTCCAGCCAGTTGCGCGATACCAAAAAATCATCCCTCGGTCCGTCCCGTCGTCTTCGGACCGACACAGACGACAAAGGCCCGGCGGGAGGCCGGGCCTTTGCGATGGGAATGGGCGCTCGCGTCATCCCCGAATTCTCTACTGCCCCGCAGGTTGCGGAGCATCATGCACAGTGCGCATCCCTCCACGCCAGTCTACGCGCGCGAAGGGAAAGGAGTGGCGGATTCCGCCCTACTCCTTCTTCTTGCCGTTCTTGCGGGTCCACCACGAGGTGTCGGGACCAAGGAACCACCAGTCGGACTGGTCCGTGGTGCTGATCTTCTCGGCCAACGCCTTGCCCTGCGGGGTGCGCAGGCGCTGAAGCGCGCTCTCCAGCCATTTCGTGGCGTACGTGTTGCCAAGATCGGCCTGTTCCTTGAGGTTCAGGATGAAGTCGATCTGGTCGGCGTCCTGCGCAAGCTGCGCCTCAAGGCTTTCAGTCGTCTCCAACTCCTCCCACAGGGACAAGATGCCCTCGGAGAGACCCGTCCCAGCCGTGGCGTCACGCAGGGCGCGGGTACGATCCGAGGAATTGTACATACGGTTCACGTAATTGAAATCGGCCGTGCGCGCCTCGTGCAGGTCGTGAAACAGGCACAGGAGCGTGGTCCGCGCCGTGTCCGCGCCCGCCATCTCGGCCAGCACGTAACCGGTCACCGCCGTACGGAAGCTATGCTCCGCCACGTTTTCGCTGCCCGTTCCGAGAAACTGGTAGCCGGTGCGGGGCGTCTTGCGCAGCATGCCCACTTCGAAAAGGAAATCCGCCAGTCGCTTCAGGCGGTCCATGTCCAGATTCTTCAACGCCGGAGACTGGGCCTCCGGATGTGCGTCATTCATGTGCTTGTGCCTTGTCGGCGGACTACGATCGGTAGTCCGCGTTGATGCTCACGTAGTCGTGCGTCAGGTCCGAGGCGAGCAGTTCGCAGCCGCCCGGCCCCCGGCCAAGGGAAATCCTGATGTCGATGTCCGGTTTGCGAAGATGCGGAGCCAGCAGGCTATCAAAGTCGATATCCACGGGCTGTCCGGCCTCGAAGATGACCAGTCCGGCGATGCTGATGCTCACGTCCTCGGGCATGAAGGCCGCTCCGCTCCGCCCAAGGGCCGCGGCGATGCGCCCCCAGTTGGGGTCCTGACCGAACATGGCGGTCTTGACCAAGGGGGAGTTGCCAACGGCCCGCGCGGCCATGTCGGCCTCTGCGTCGTCGCGCGCACCGGAGACGGTGATGCGCACCACCTTGGTGCCACCCTCGGCATCCTGCACGATCATGTACGCCAGCGAGCGGCACACCTCGCGCACAGCATCGGCCAGCGCCGTAGCGCCGATGTCGTCCACACTCACGCCACTGGCTCCGTTGGCCAGCCCGAACACCGTATCGTTGGTGCTGGTGTCGCCGTCCACGGTGACGCAATTGAAGCTCGCGTCCACGGCCTCGCGCAGCATGCTCCGCCACACCTGCGGCGGAACGGCGGCGTCGGTCAGCACGCAGCCGAGCATGGTGGCCATGTTCGGGCAGATCATGCCCGCACCCTTGGCGAAACCGAGCACGCGCACCTGCGCGTCGCCCTCGCCGACGGATGCCCACGCCACCTTGGCGAAGGTATCCGTGGTCATGATCGCCTTGGCGACGTCGAGGGGACCATTGGCGCCAAGCGTCTTCGCGAGCTGCGGCACGGTCTCGCGCCAGAGGTCCATCTTGAGCTGCTGTCCGATGACGCCGGTAGACGCGCACAGCACGTCGCACTTGTCAACGCCCACCGCACGGCCCACCAGTCGCAGAGTTTCGCGGCAGTTGGCGAGGCCCTCGTCACCGGTGCAGGCATTGGCCTGACCGGAATTGATGACCACGGCCATGGCCGTTTCGGACTCCACGAGGCGCTCACGAGAGACGAGCACCGGAGCGGCCTGAAAACGGTTCGTGGTGAATACACCCGCCGCGGAGGCGGGAGTGTCGCTAAGCACGAGCGCAAGATCGTTCCGGCCGGGCTTCTTGAATCCCGCTGCCGCCGTTGCGAATCTGAATCCCTGTGGGACAAGCATTTTCGTTTCCCCCATGCGTGATGGAACCGGGATGATGCCGCCGGGCTTGCCGGAAGACATCCTGCAAAAACCACCGCGTCGCCTGCGCGGATGCCCGCGCAGCGCCCCCGTGGGGGCTGAATCGACAAAGGCGAAGGGCCTTCACCCCCCGCCTTCATCACAAAGGCCAACCGGCCTGGAACCGCAGCCTATCGGCCGCAGCACTTCTTGAATTTCTTGCCGCTTCCGCAAGGGCAGAGGTCGTTGCGGCCCACCTTCGGCTCGTCGCGGCGCACGGGTTCCTTGCGCTGCGGCTCGGCCTTGGCGGAACCGCCCCCGGCATACTGCACCTTGGTCTCCTGCTCCTTGTGCTGGAAATCGTCCTCGTGGACCTCGGTGCGCAGGCGCAGACGGCACAGGGAACGCAGGCAGCCTTCCTTGATGCGGTCCAGCATATCCTGGAACAACTCGAAGCCCTCGCGCTTGTACTCCTGCTTGGGGTCCTTCTGACCATAGCCGCGCAGGCCAATGCCCTCGCGCAGGTGATCCATGTTCAGCAGGTGCTCCTTCCAGTTGCGGTCGAGGCTATCGAGCAGGAAGAAGCGGAATATCTCCCAGTACATGTCCGGCGCGCCGGTGCGCAGGGTGTCCAGCTTGGCGGACACGGCGGCCTTGGCGTCGTCGAGGGTGGGCACGGCGTGCTTGAGGTCCTCGGCGCGGCCGAGGTCGAAGATTTCGTCCAGACGCCCAGCGACGAACTCGGTCTCCTCCTCACCGCTCTTGGACGAACCAAGCGCGGCGTAGAGGCCTTCGAGCGTTTCCCCGGTAAACTGGCCGATCATCTCCTCCAGCTCGTCCTTCTCCGCAGCCATGATCTCGCGGCGCTGGGAGTAGATGACCGTGCGCTGCTGGTTCATGGTGTCGTCGAAGTCGAGGAGCTGCTTTCTGATGTCGAAGTTGTGGCCTTCCACCCGGCGCTGGGCGTTCTCGATGGCGCGGGAGACCATGCGGTTCTCGATGGCCTCGTCGTCTTCAAGGCCGAGCTTGTCCATGATGCCGGACAGCCGGTCAGAACCGAACAGGCGCATCAGTTCGTCGTCGAGGGCGAGATAGAAGCGCGAGGAGCCGGGATCGCCCTGACGGCCGGCGCGGCCGCGCAACTGGTTGTCGATGCGGCGGGACTCGTGGCGCTCCGTGCCGAGGATGTGCAGGCCGCCCAACTCGCGCACGCCCTCGCCGAGCACGATGTCCGTGCCGCGACCGGCCATGTTCGTGGCGATGGTGACCTTGCCGCGCTGTCCGGCCTCGGCCACGATCTCGGCTTCCTGCTCGTGATGCTTGGCATTGAGCACGCTGTGCGGAATGCGCTTTCTGGTCAGCATGGTCGAGAGCATCTCGGACTTCTCGATGCTGGTGGTACCCACGAGCACCGGGCGGCCAGAGGTGTGCAACTCGGCCACCTCGGTGGCGATGGCCTTGTACTTGGCGTCCTGATTCTTGTAGATGACGTCGGGGTGGTCCTTGCGCACCATCTCGCGATGGGTGGGGATGACCGTCACTTCAAGATTGTAGATCTGCTGGAACTCCACGGCCTCGGTGTCGGCCGTGCCGGTCATACCCGCCAACTTGTCATACATGCGGAAGTAGTTCTGGAAGGTGATGGAGGCCAGCGTCTGGTTCTCAGCCTCGACCTTCACGCCCTCCTTGGCTTCGAGTGCCTGATGCAGGCCATCGGAGAAGCGGCGGCCGGGCATGAGGCGGCCCGTGAACTCGTCGACGATGACGACCTGTCCATCCTTGACCACGTAGTCGTCGTCGCGCTGGAAGAGCTTGTGTGCCTTGAGCGCCTGCAACACGTGGTGCTGGTAGGTGATGTTGGCCGGATCGTAGAGGTTCTCGAGTCCGAGAATCTGCTCACAGTGGGCGACACCGTCGTCCGTGAGGGCCACGGAACGCGCCTTCTCGTCCACGGTGTAGTCCGCCTCGCCCTTGAGCTGGGCGACGATGGAGTTCATCTGCGCGTACATGCCCACAGACGCCTCGGCCTGACCGGAAATGATCAGCGGGGTGCGGGCCTCGTCGATGAGGATGGAGTCCACTTCGTCGACGATGGCGAAGTGCAGGTCGCGCTGGACCAGCTGGTCCAGATAGAACTTCATGTTGTCGCGCAGGTAGTCGAAACCGAATTCGTTGTTGGTGCCGTAGGTAATGTCCGCACCGTAGGCGACCTTGCGCTCCTCGTCGGACATACCGTGGAGCACGGTACCGACGGACAGGCCGAGGAAGCGATAGATGTTGCCCATCCACTCGGCGTCGCGCCGGGCGAGGTAGTCGTTGACGGTCACGACATGCACGCCGCGACCGGTCAGGGCATTGAGCACCACGGGCAGCGTGGCCACGAGGGTCTTGCCTTCACCGGTGCGCATCTCGGCGATACGGCCATCATGCAGCACCGCGCCGCCGATGAGCTGCACGTCGAAGTGACGCATGTTCATGGTCCGGCGACCGGCCTCGCGCACCAGCGCGAAGACTTCGGGCAGCATCTCGTCGAGGCTGCGGCCATTCTCCACCTGCTGCCGCAACTCGGCGATATGCGTCGGAAAATCGGTGTCACCAAGCTTGCGGACGTTCTCTTCATGGGCGTTGACCCTGTCCACGATGGGGCGAAGCCGCTTGAGGTAGCGCTCGTTCTTGGTTCCGAAAAGCATCCGGCCAATGGCACCGATCATATGTGTCTCCTGATGTATGTTCTGCGCACCGGGCACACCGGGCGTCATTCCTCGAAATGCAGTGCGTCGAGCCAGTGGGCCACGCGGACTCCCCGTGGAGCCGAGGCCGCAAGCTGAAGCACGCAGCCGCTGCACCCGGTGAGGACCACGGTCCCCTCGACGGCGTCAAGCCCGTCCCAGCATGCATCGGCCACCTGCGCCGACAATTCCGGCGCGGAAAGTTGCAGCACCCCGCCCATGCCGCAGCAGCGGGCACGGTCAGGAATGCGAAGTCGCCCACCAAGGGCCTTGCGCAGCAAGCGGGCATCCGGATCGTCCTGCGGAGCGTGGCAGGGGCGATGATAGACCACCGCCGCCGGACCGCCGTCCTCCACGCGAAACCCGCCATCGGCCACAAGCACCGACAGGGGCACCAGCGCGGCGGCAAAGGCCGCGGCCTCCGCCGCGTCAGCGAACAGCGTCGCATCGGCGGCATACTCGGCAAGCCCGGCATGGCAACTGGCGCAGAAGGTGACCATACGCGGTCGCCCTGCGGCACGCCATGCGGCCACGTTGCGGGCGCGGGCCTTGGCCTGTTCGACACCGAGCCCGGCGTGCCCGAGGGTTCCCCCGCAGCAGCCGAAATCCGGCATGGACTCGACCTCCGCACCGCACCACGACAGGAGCGCCGTGGCCGCGCGCACATAGCGTCTGCGCACGTTCGATGCGAGGCAGCCCGGAAAAAGTACGGTCTTCTCCCCTGGAGCGCAAGCGGGCGCGACATCGGGGACAATCCACGGCGTCACCGTCTCCTCGGCGGCCATGGCCGAAAGGCTGCGCAGCGTCCGTGCAGCGCGGGATTCGCTCCCAGCGGGAGCAAGGCGCACCGCCGCCCGGCCAAGGCGCGCGGCGGCAGGCCACGACAGGCGCGACGAGCCGATCCACGCCTTCCACAGCCAGCGTGCGAAGCCCGGATGCGCCTGCCGGACGCGGGCCACGGCGAGGGGCACATTCACCTTCTGGGGGCAAACCTTCGCGCAGCGTCCGCAGGACAGACACATGGACGCCAGACGCGCCGCGTCATCCTCGCAAAGCGTCTGCGGAGCCTCGCGCAGGCGGAGGAGCAACAGCATCTTGCCGCGTGGGCCAAGCTCCTCCCGTCCTGTGGCGGCCACCAGCGGGCACACCTCAAGGCAGCGTCCGCAGAGGATGCACTGGGGTTCGTTTCGGCCCTCGGCCTGTTGGGTTACCTTGTCTTCGTCAGTCATGCGGGTGGATGCGCCGGGCGGAAATGCGGGGAAAAGGGCGGCGCAATGCAGGACAATAAGACCGAGGGTGGCGGTCGTCAATGAACCCGCGCACATTCCTAGGAAAGGCTGGACATACCGTGATGCGGGATATAGACCTCGATACCCGAGCGTCTACTCAACCGACACCATGCAGGATACAGAAATGACTGGCAGAACGGACCGCGCGCGCCTTTTTCCCTTTCTCACGCTTCTTCTCGCCGTGCTCCTGTGGAGCAGTTCCTTCATCGCCATGAAGATCGTGCTGCGCTCTTTCGACCCCTACGTCATGATCTTCGGCCGTCTGTTCATCGCCAGCATTGCCCTACTGCCGTTCCTGAAGCTCCTGCGCGAGGTGCGCTACCAGCCCGGCGACTGGAAATACCTGTGCTTCATGGCCCTGTGTGAGCCGTGCCTGTACTTCGTCTTTGAATCCAACGCACTGCGGTTCACATCCGCGTCGCAGGCGGGCATGGTCACGGCGACCCTGCCGCTCCTCGTGGCCGTAGCCGCCGTGCCGCTGCTGAACGAAAAGATTTCGCGCTCCATGATGGCGGGATTCGTCATGGCCGTGGGCGGCGTGGTCTGGCTGAGCCTGTCCGGCGAGGCCTGCGAAGGTGCGCCCAACCCCGCACTCGGCAACACCCTCGAAGGGCTGGCCATGTGCGCGGCCACGGGCTACATCGTCACCCTCAAGCGCCTGTCCTTCCGCTATTCCCCGCACTTCCTCACCGGCTTTCAGGCAGTGGCCGGAGCGACGTTCTTCCTGCCGCTGCTCTTTCTGCCGAGCACCGTGCTGCCCACGCACTTCCCCCTCGACGCCACGCTGAGCATCGTCTACCTCGGCCTCGTCGTGACCCTTGGCGCCTACGGCATGCACAACTACGCCGTGAGCAAGATCCCCGCGAGCAAGTCCACCGCGTTCATCAACCTGATTCCGGTCTTCACCGTGATCATGGGCTGGCTCATCCTCGACGAGCGCTTCACGCCGCAGCAGTTCGCGGCCTCGGCCCTCGTTCTGGCGGGCGTCATCATCAGCCAGCGGCGGGACCGCTGAACATGGCCTTGGCGGCGCGGACATCCTGCGCGCTGACCATGTCGAGCAGAATCAAGACTTCCTCCATCGACAGTTCCGTGCGCGTTCCGCGTCGGTACTCCTCGGCCTTGCGCAGGTTTTCCGGCGTCAGCTTCTCCACGCTCACCAGCCACTCGGCAGGCGTGCGCGGAGCGGGCCGCCCCTTCGCGGGCGCGACGGTGACCTGCGCGGAATCCTGAAGCTCGTCGCGTAGCACGCCCACCCGGCATTCCAGCTGCTCCTGCGCATCACGCAGCCGGTCGCGCTCAAGCTCCGCAGAAGAGAGGCGATCCATCAGCCGCATGCGCTCCAACTCCAGCCCACGCATCACCGCCCGATAGTCCGCGCATACCCGCGACAACCAGAAGCCGCCGATGCCGCCCAGCACAAGAAGCACCGCCGCCGTGCACATGATGCTCATCGCGCGGCCGCCTCGCGTCGTTTCGGGCGTCCGCCGGGCACCCGGCGCTCGAAGTCAGCCACCTCGCGTTCAAGCGTGGCCACGGTCTGGCGTCTGGAGCGGATGTCGGCGCTCAGGCACACATACTCATCCTCCAGCTTCTGCACCTCGCACTTCAACGCATTGATGCGCTCCGTATAGTCGCGACGGACGCAGGTATAGTGGAACAGCGAAAAACCGATACTTATCAAAGCCAGAAAGATGCTGGCAAACGTTTCCATGGACCATCCCCCCTCTTCGCGGCGCAGTCGTCGCATGGCGACAATAGTGAATGAGCCATGCCAAGGCAACATCCATCATCGCCACACCATGATTGCGCACACAACAATCATGCAAAAGCACCGTTTCAGCAGACGGATATACCATGGGCTATCACGAGACACCCGCCACATCGACAGGGACCGCATGCAACGATGAGGAGAAAAGGAGACCGCGCCGACAGCGCCGGACGCGCGATGACATGACGTCAGATCACGACGAAGCCTTCCGCTTCGCGTTCTCCATGTCGTAGGACGAAACGAGATCGAGCATGACGAGGACGTCCTCCAGCTCGTAAGGACTTTGGGAGCCTGCCTTGAAGTCTTTGGCCTTCTGGAGATCCTCTGGACGTAGCTTCCCGGACTGCATCAGGTACTCCACTGCGGACGATGCCCCGCCGGATTCGGTGAACGAGGCCAGCCCGTGTGCCGCCTGAACGAGGGCGATGCGCTCGCTGTTGAGCTCCTCCTCCCGCTCCATCAGCACGTCGCGCTCGGCCTTGAGGGCTTCAAGCTCGTCATCGAGCTGTTGTAGGCCGTATTCCAGCGTGCGGATGGCGTCGGTGTAACCCCGGATCATCCGCGAGTAGTAGGCTGGCCCTGCACACAGGAAGAGCAGGATCAGCACGGAAAGATAGAGCACCGTCATCGACGCCCTCCCCACGCCCGCGCTCGCGGCGAGGCGTCACCCCTTGCGCGCCGCGACCTTGGCACTGTGCACCTCTTCGGGGCTGACGATTTCGAGCAGCACGAGAATCTCCTCGATGGTCGATTCGCTCCCGCTGCGAGTGCGAAATTCCTCGGCCCGGGCAAGGTCCTCCGCAGTGATTCGGCCCATGGACTGCAAAACGGAGAGCGGTGTCTTTTCGACATTGGAAGCCGCCTCTTCCGCAGCCCTCCTCTCGCGCTCGCCCTCCCAGCGCAGTTTCTCCAGCTGCTTTTCCAGTAGCCGGACGTTCTCGCGGCGCACGGCCAAATCATTGCGCACGTCGCCGAGTTCCGTCTCCTTGCGCCGTGCCTGAAGCCGAAGCGTCTGAATCCGCGCTATGTAGCGCGCCCGCGCCCCACGCACATACAGACTGAAGGCAATGGCCCCAGCCAGCATGACGACGCAGACGACGACGAAATTCATCACTCCCCCTTTCCGAAGAGAGCCAAACGCATGGAGATTCCTTTCACCATGTACGCAACATTCCGGAACTATTCAAGACTTGCGTGATGATTGCGCGTTCGGCAGCGCTAGCCAACAGGCCGAAACATGGCGAATCAGTATGCCTTGCCGGGATTGAGAATCCCATGCGGGTCGAAAACTGCCTTCACCTGCCGCATGATCTCCAGCTCGCGTCCCCCGATCTGCCTGTCGATGTAGGGACGCTTGGTCAGGCCCACCCCGTGCTCGCCGGACATGGTCCCCCCCACGTCGAGGACGATGCCGAGCACCGTTTCCTTCAGGGTCCGCGCCCGCTCGCCCTCGCCGCCCGCCGCGTCGTGCATGATGTTCACATGCAGGTTCCCGTCGCCCAGATGCCCGAACACGAGCACCGTCAGCCCGGCCTCGCGTCCCGCATCGCGGATGCGTGCCACGGCCTCGGCCACGCGCCCACGCGGCACGGTCACATCGTCGCTCATCTTGTCCGGCGCGACACGAAACGACGCGGGATTGATGAGCCGACGAACCTCCCACAGGGCTTCCTCATCCGCGCCCATGCCCCGGGCCATGAACGACGGCGACGAAGGCGCAAGCGCCGTCTCCAGCCGTTTGAGTTCCAGCGGCAGGGTCTCGCCGCTGCCGTCGAGCTTGAGCAGCAGCACGGCCTGCGTGCCCTGCGGCCACGGCGCATCCGTGACCTTCGCCAACGCGCGCAGCACCTCGTCGGCCATGAATTCCATGGCCACGGGCAGGATGCCCGCGCGGAACACGTCGCGCGCGGCGTCGAGCGCCGCTTCCAGCGCAGCGAACCCAGCCAGCACAGAGGCCGACGCTTCGGGACGTGGCAGGAGCTTCAGCGTCACCTCGGTGATGAAGCCAAGCGTGCCCTCCGCACCCACGAAGAGCCGCGTCAGGTCCAGCCCCACTACGTTCTTGTGCGTACGCCCGCCCGTGCGAATCACCTCGCCACCGGGCAGCACGGCCTCAAGCCCCAGCACATAGTCGCGCGTGACGCCGTACTTCACGGCCCGCATGCCCCCCGCATTGGTGGACACGTTGCCCCCGATGGTCGAAATACGCACGCTGGCGGGGTCAGGCGGGTAGAAAAGGCCCTTGGCCTCGCAGGCGCGCTGGAGATCGGCAGTGACCACGCCGGGCTGCGCCACGGCCACGAAGTCATCGCCGCTCACCTCCACGATGCGGTTCATGCGCAGGGCCGAGACCACCACGCCGCCGCCCTTGGGAGTGCAGTCGCCCACCACGTTGGTCCCGCGCGAGCGCGGAAACAGCGGGACGCGCTCCTCGTGCGCCCACTTGAGCAGGCTACGCGTCTGGTCGAGGGTTTCGGGGCGGACCACCGCCCATGGCTGCGCGAAGATGCGGCTGGAATCCGCGCCAAAGGCGCATGTTTCCTCCGGCGTGAGCACGCAGGCGTCGCCGGGGAAAAGGTCGGTGAGGAAGCGTTTCTGGGTGGCTGTGAGCATTGCGGTCTGGGTGCCTCCGGCGGCCGGGAGAAGGGGAACCCCCTTTTTGAAAGGAAAAAAGGGGGTTCCCCTTCTCCCGGACCCTCATCCCTTCCCCCAAAAACCTTTACTTGGCGGGCGGGGAAAAAAGAGGGGGAGGGGGGTAGAAAGATGGTTGTGCCCGCGACGACAATGGTACGGAGTGCGCGAGGAAAAGGGAAGAGGGACGCAGGGATGGAAACGACGCAGCCGCCCGGAGGCGGCTGCGGAGAAAGACGAGGGGGAGCGGGCGGCGCTATTTGTAGCGCGCCACTTCGCGCTCGGTATCACGCGCGATATCGCGATTCTTGATGTCGTCGCGACGGTCGTAGTTCTTCTTGCCGCGCCCGAGGGCGATCTCCACCTTCACGCGGCCACGGGTGAAGTAAATCTTAGTGGGCACCACGGACAGGCCCTTCTGCTCCACCTTGGCGGCAAGGATCAGAATCTCGCGCGCATGGAGCAAGAGCTTGCGCTCGCGCTCCGGCTCGTGACCGGTGTGCACGGCATGCTCGTAGGGTGCGATATGCACGCCGATAAGGAACGCCTCACCATCAGCAAGGCGCACGTAACCGTCCTTGAAATTCACCCGGCCCTCGCGCAGGGACTTCACTTCCGAACCCATGAGCGCAATGCCTGCCTCGAAGGTTTCGAGAATCTCGTAATTGCGCCAGGCGTTCTTGTTCTGGGCGATAATCTTGATGCCGGACTTCTGGGGAGTGTTTGCCATGGATGCCTAGACGAAATCGTCCACGTCGAGCAAGGACGAGTAGAATGTGAGTTCCTCGGGGAATCGCTGAAAAATGGAATCCATCACGAGGCGGTTTATGCGGGTCACGGTGCGACATTCGAGGATGCGCCGCAGCAGCTCCTTGCATTCGTCCATCGTGGTCTGCCTAATGATGCGCTTGATGCCCGGAATGGCCTGCGGATTCATGCTGATGGAGTCGATCTGCATACCCAGAAGAATGGGGATGCAAAACGGGTCCGACGCCACCTCGCCGCACAGGCTGACCTCTATCCCGCCCTGATGCGCGGCGTCCACCACCAGCTTGATGGAGCGCAGCACCGCCGGGTGCAGCGGCTGATAGAGGTACGAGACGTCCTTGTTCGTCCGGTCGATGCCGAGCGAATACTGGATGAGATCGTTAGTGCCGATGGAGAAGAAATCCACCTCGCGGGCCAGCAGTTCGGCCGTCATCACCGCCGAAGGCAGCTCCACCATGATGCCGACGGGAATGTCGGAGGCGTGGGGCAGCCCGTCGCGCTTGAGCTCCTGCTTGACCTCGAAGAGCACCTTGTTGGCCTCGCGCAGTTCACGCAGGCCGGAAATCATCGGATACATCATGGCGCAGTTGCCTTCCACGCTGGCGCGCAGGATGGCCCGAAGCTGCGTCTTGAACATCTCCTTGTGCCGCAGGCAGAAGCGGATGGACCGCAGGCCGAGGGCGGGATTGCGCTCCTGCGTCTGGCCGTACTGGGACATGTACTTGTCCGATCCGAGATCCAGCGTGCGGTAGACGACCTTGCGCCCGTCCATGATCGCCGCCAGATCGCGATACTCCTCGTAGAGTTCGTCCTCGCTCGGCAGCGTCTTGCGGTTCATGTAGGAATATTCGGTGCGGTACAGGCCGATGCCCTCGCCGCCGTGATCCAGAACCGCCGCGACCTCCTCGAAGAGTTCGATGTTGGCCATCACCTTCACCCGGTAGCCGTCGATGGTCTCTCCGGGCTGGTGGCAGTTGCGGTGGATGTTCTTCTGGTACGACTCGAACCTGTTCTGAAGGTCCGTATAGCGAGCCAGTTCGTCCTCGTTGGGTTCCACGAGGATGCGCCCCTTGAGCGCGTCTATGATGATGAACTGCCCGTCCTGCACGTTGTCCTCAAGCCCCACGACGCCCACGATGGCCGGAATCTGGAGCGAACGAGCCAGAATGCCGGTATGCGAGGTCTTGCCGCCCTCCGCGGTGGTGAAGGCCATGATCTTGTCGACCTCAAGCCCCGCCGTGTCCGACGGAGCGAGATCGTGGGCAAGCAGGATGACGCGCCCCTCGATGGCCTTGAGGCCCGTGGACAGGCCCATGAGCTTGGACAACACGCGGTCGGCCATGAGCCGCACATCCTGAATGCGGTCGCGGATGTAGTCGTCCTTGATGGCCGAGAACGCCTGCTCCATGTCCTTGACGGCCTTGAGCAGCGCCCACTCCGCGTTAATGCGCATGTCCTCGATGTAGAAACGGGCGGACTTCGCAAGCTTCGGATCGCGCAGGATGGTGATGTGCGAATCGATGAGCAGCGCGTGGTCGCGCAATTCCGGCGGCAGGCTCTCGCGCACCTCGGAGAGTTCCGCTGCCGCACGGGCGATGGACTCCTCCAGACGCGCCACCTCGTCGGACACGATGTCCGCGGCGATGGACTGCCTCGGGATGAAACCGTAGAGCCTGCGGTTCATGAAGAAGGCCTTGCCGATGGCAATGCCCGAAGACACCGGAATGCCCGTGATGACCTTGGTCGCCACTATTTCTCCTCGCCGAAGCGGGTCCGGAACAGTTCGATGAGCGCGGCCAGCGCCTCGGTGGCGTCGTGCCCGTTGGCCCGAAGCGTCAGCCCGCAGCCTTGCGGCGCGGCAAGGGTCAGAATGTCCAGAATGCTCTTGGCATCCACTTCCTGATCCTGCGTCGCCAGCCTGATTTCAGCGTCAAACCGCTGCGCCTCCTGGGCCAGCCGCGCAGCGGGGCGGGCATGCAGCCCCAGCTCGTTGCGCACACAGACCTCGGCGCTTCGGTAGCCTTCTTCCTCAGCTCCCGGTTCGATCACCGCATCCTCCAAAATGTATGTTCTCGCCCTATGGGCGTCGTCGTCATCTCTCATTCGGCCCGTCACGAGAAAAGCCCCGCGACGATGCGCTCCAGCCATGGGTAGCCGAGATACCCGGCCACCAGCAGCGCCACGATGATCTCGCGGGACAGCCCGGCGGTGAACACCACCCCGGCAAGTCCCCCGAGTGCGAGCACCGCGGCCAGCCACTCGTACCATAGGAAGGGTTCCGGCCATGCCAGCACCCACACCAGCACCACAAGGGCCGCGTTCAGCATCTTGACGCGCTGGCCCCAGTTGATGAGATCCCAGCGCTTCAAGGTATGCACGAACTGCAAGCCCTGACGGAACCCGGCAAAGAAGGTGTATGCCTTGAAGGCCTGAAGCGCCAGAAAGCACACCACACCCAGTACCACGGCAAGCCAACCATAGCCAGCCGCCCACAGAAGGAAGGTGGCCAGCGACCACAAAACCAGCACACTGCCGCCGAAGAACGAGTCCCCGATGGCCGACAGCGCATAGATCGTGGTGCCGCGCAGGCTCTCGAAGCTCTCGGGAGCCAGAAGCCCGCGCGAAATTTTCATCTCCACGCCGAGGAATATGCCCACCAGCAGCGGAGTCCAGAAGGGATGCGTGTTGTAGTGCCCAACGTAGCGCTTGCGCGCGCGGCGCAACTGCTCGCCGGAGCCGTAGATGGCCCGCAGGCCGGGGTCCATGGCGTTGGCCAGCCCCACGTTCTGCATGCCGCGCGTGTTGAAGCCCGCACCCACGAAAAGGGTGCGCACGAAGCAGTCGTGCAGCACGCGGGCGTTGGGGAATACCCTTCGCCCGGCCGCATCGGTGCGTCTTGTCGCGCCAGCCTCGGCCACTCGCCCTCCCGGGTTTCGGGGCTACTCCTGTGGAGTCTCGTCCCCCAGTTCATTCAACAGCGCATAGACGTCCTTGGACGACCATCCCTCCACGCGCTCAAGCACCCTGCGCACGACCTGACGCGGTTTGCCGCCGCGCTCGCGTTCCTCGCGAAGCACATCGAGCAGTTCATCGCGCTCGGCCACCTCGACCTCGGCCGGCGGGCCGATCACGATGGTGAATTCGCCAAGCATGGGGACGTCGAGAGCGTCGAGGTCGTCCAAGCGACCATATATAAATTCCTCATGCGTCTTGGTCAATTCCCGTGCAATGCACACCTCGCGCGCGCCCAGAACCTGCGCCGCGACGGCGAGGCTCTCCATAAGGCGATTCTTGCGCTCGAAGAAGACGAGGGTGGCCCCGGTGGCCCCATGCGCGGTGAGCAGCCGAACCTTGTCGCTATCCTTGCGGGGCAGGAAGCCGAGAAAAGTAAACGGCAGGGGTGGCAATCCGCAGGCGCACAGGGCGGTGAGCGGTGCGCTCGGCCCCGGCACGGGAACCACGGCCAGCCCCCGCTGGCGGCAGGCGCGCACCAGCGTGAAGCCGGGGTCGGACAACAGCGGGGTGCCCGCGTCGGACACCATGGCCACGCTCTTGCCCTCCTCCAGCGCGGAGACGACGTGCTCCACACGCTGGTCCTCATTGTGCTCGTGAAAGCTCACGAAGCCGTGCGAGGGAATATCAAGACGCTGATAGAGCTGACCTGCGCGACGAGTGTCCTCCGCGAGGACGACCTCGGCATTGGCCAGCACGAAACGGGCACGCGGCGACAGATCGTCGGCGTTGCCAAGGGGAGTTGCCACGACGTACAGCGCCGGGCGCAAAACTTCTTCGTTCACGACGTGTTCTTTCATTTCGGGATGTAAGCGATGCAAAACGCGCGACCGCAATGATGGCTGTACGCGCTTTCGCCCAGCGGGACAATGGAAAAGGATTCGCCTACCAGGGCTGCCACGGACAGGCCCCGAGGCCGGAATGCGTCAGCTCGAAGGCATTTTCGAGATGCTCGATGTCTGGTGCGTCGCCGTTTGTGCCGTTGAGCACGGAAACCATGTCGAAGCGGCAGGGGCGTCCCCACGCGTCGTGGATGGTGAGGTACTCGCCCGCCGCCCGCGAGAGGCGGGCCTTCTTGGCGCGGTTCACGGCACCGCAGGGGTCGGCCATCGCGCCATTGGTGCGCGTCTTGACCTCGACGAAGACGATGGTGCCGCCCTGATCGCAGATGAGGTCCAACTCGCCGCTACGGCAGCGCCAATTGCGTTCGACGACGCGATATCCGTGCGCGCGCAGATAGTCCTCTGCGGCGCGCTCGCCCTTCTCTCCGGTTTCTAGATGCCGGGCAGACACAGCGCCTCCTCCTTGGATGTCTCTCCGGGAAGCACGCCCCGGAAGGTCATGCGATGCATCCGGCATGGCCCAAGCCTCCGGATGGCCTCAAGATGTACCTTGGTACCATAGCCCTTGTGCACTGCAAACCCATAACCGGGATAGCGGACATCGAGCTTGATCATGAGCCTGTCACGAAAGGTCTTGGCAAGGATGGATGCTGCGGAAATGGCCGGAATCTTCCCGTCGCCGCCCACCACGGTCTGCTGGGGCGTATCGAGGGGAACAGGCTGGTTGCCGTCCACGGCGAGGAAAACGGGGGGAATGCGAAGGACGCCCACCGCGCGGCACATGGCCGTCAGCGATGCGCGAAGGATATTAATGCTGTCGATCTCGCCGGGCCACGCCACGCCGATGCCCCACGCGAGGGCCTGCGACTTGACCAGCGGTTCGAGAACCGAACGTCTCTTTTCCGTGAGTTTTTTTGAATCGGCAAGACCCGGAAGGTCGAACCTTTCGGGCAGAATGACGGCGGCGGCGACGACCGGACCGGCGAGACAGCCCCGCCCGGCCTCGTCTACGCCTGCAAATGGCCGGGGATAGGAATCCCCGGCCATTCTCTCACATGCAAGCAACGGCATGGATACGGTCTCCTGCCGCCTGCGGCGCCCCCGGCCGGGACGGCCGGACGGCATCCAGCGGAACTAATCCCACTGGTTCTTGGTCTTGATGCGGGCAGCCTTACCCTTGCGCTGACGCAGGTAGTAAATGCGGCCACGGCGAACCTTGCCCTCGGCGAGCACTTCAACGCGCTCGATGAAGGGGCTGTTCATGGGGTAGATGCGCTCCACGCCCACGCCGTCGGAAACCTTGCGCACGGTGAAGGTGCTGTCAAGGGTACCGCGCTGCACGCGCAGCACAACACCCTGGAACACCTGGATGCGTTCCTTCTCGCCCTCGATGATGCGCTGATGCACCTTGACGGTGTCACCGGCCTTGAACTGAGGAATGTCCAGGCGGAGGTGTTCACTCTCGATCTTACGGATAGCGTCCATATTAAAACTCCTTCACGGGATATTTTACGTCGTCCGAAAACATTTTAATACGCGTCACCGAGGACGCGGTCAACGATAATGGCCGTGGCCGAACGAACGGAGAGGTGGTTGTACCTTCCGATGCCGCGCACGGGCCGCAACACCGCGTCGGCGTCCTCCATCACTTCCGGGGCCAGCCCGGAGGCCGTACCCATCACCAGCAGCACGGGTTTGTCCGCCAGCCATTGTCTGACGGCGGGCACGCTCGCGTTGCCAGCGCCACGGGCGGTCGTTGCCACCACAACCGGCCTCTGCCCTGCTCTTCGTTCCACGTCGGCGATGATCTCGAAAAGATCACTGGCCGTGCGGATGGCTCCGAATGCGTCGGTCCGGTCGCGGTTCGCTCGCTGACCGGGCCCGTCGACCCAGTGCCCGACGAGACGTTCGAGCAGATTGCGCTGATCGGTCAGGGGCGTTGCGATGTAATAACCCCCGAGACCATAGGTGCGCGAAACGCGGGCTATATCGTGAACGTCGAGGTTTGTCAAAGACACAGCAACGGTTTGCCCAAATTTATTGAGCACCGGTGCATGTAGCAACGCAACGTACAAATTGCGCCCAAGCGTTTCAATGCCGCCCTGAGCGCGAATTTCGCGAAGCACCTCGATGTCGTCGCCGGTGAGCGACGCTTGTTCCAGAATGTCCGGACGGTTGGCGAGGGTGACTTCCAGCGCCTTGTGCCTGCGCCATGCGGCGATACGGCCATGATCGCCACAGGTCAGGATGTCCGGAACAGACTGCCCACGGAAGACCGGTGGCCGCGTGTAGTGCGGATATTCCAGCAGTCCGTGCGAAAAGCTCTCCTCGTCGCCGGAATCCTCGTGGCCCATAAACTCGGGCACGAGCCGCGCCACGGACTCGATGACGCACAACGCGGCGGCCTCGCCACCGTTGAGCACGAAATCGCCCACGGAGACGCCCTCAATTGGATACTGATCGAAGATGCGCTCGTCGATGCCCTCGTAGCGGCCACAGATGAGCGTCAGATTCTCCTGCGCGGCGAGCTCGCGCGCAAAAGCCTGATCGAGCGGACGCCCACGCGGGGTGAGCGCCAGCATGCGTCCGGGAGTCTCGATACTGTCGAGCGCACGGGAAAGCGGCTCGCACATCATGACCATGCCGGGGCCGCCGCCGTAGGGGCGGTCGTCCACGGTCCGGTGGCGATCCTCGGTGAAGTCCCGCGGGTTGGTCCGGGTGAAGGCCACGAGTCCCTCCTCCGCCCCCTTGCCGAGCATGGCGCTGGACAGGGGGGAATCGAAGAACTCGGGAAAGAGAGTGACGATATGGAACTTCACGTGAAGCGTTTCCTTGGGATGGCCGTGCCGCGTAGCGCGGCCCGAGGGGTCAGGCGTCGTCGCTAAGATAGAGATCGAGAAGTCCGGGCGGCGGAGCTATCTCCACGAATCCGGCCTCCAGATCAACGGCGAGAACGAACTGCTCCGCCACGGGAAAGAGGACCTCGCGGCCGTCCGGCGTTTCGATGGCCCAGATTTCCTGTCCCGCGGGCGTGAGCACCTCGCGCACGACACCGAGCGGCTCGCCGCCTTCCAGGCGCACGGCAAGTCCCTCGATCTGATGGATGTAGACCTCGTCGTCCGAGAGGTCGGGAAGTTCGGTCTCGCGGACGAGGATTTCGCTGCCGCGCAATGCTTCGGCGGCGGAACGGTCCTGCGCGCCTTCGAAGACGAGCAGTACCATGCCCTTGTGCTCGCGCCACGACACGATGCGCACACGGCGCATGCGGGGTGGTTGCGGACGAGCGGGACGACGGCCGCGACCTGCGGGTACCGGATCGGGAGCTGGCGCTTCCGCTGCGGGACGCAGGTGGACGACGTCCACGAGATCAAAAAAAGAAGGGGAGTCCGCGTACAGACGTACGCAGACTTCCCCCCTGAGTCCATGAGGTTTGGTCACCTCGCCAACGAGGACGAGGTTCCCGCTCCCGGCTTGCATGCCGAATGATTTGCTCATCACGGAATACGCGCATGTACCGTATACGGCACACCACGAGCGTGTCGGCTCATGGGAGCACGAGACGGAACCGCTGGCCGCGAGGCCGGCGTTCCTACTCGATGATCTCCAGCACGGCCCGTTTTCGGGCCTTGGTGGAGGCTGCCCCGATGATGGTTCGCATGGCCCTGGCGGTGCGGCCTTGCTTGCCGATCACCTTGCCGAGGTCTTCCTTGGCGACCTTCAACTCGATCACCGAAGTCTGCTCTCCCTCGATTTCCGAAACCTCGACCGCCTCAGGATTGTCGACCAAGGATTTCGCAATATAGGAAATCAGATCCTTCAACATGATGACCTCCGGCTAGGGAATCGACGGGGTGTGCGAACACTTCGCCGCGTGGTGTCCGTACGAACGGATGCTACTCGCTGGCAGACTCGGCCTTTTTCAGCAGGGAACGGACGGTGTCGGACGGCGTGGCGCCGCGCTCCATCCACTTCTGCACCTTCTCGGAATCGACGACGATCTCAGCAGGCTTGACCATGGGATTGTAGTGACCCAGGAAATCAAGCGCACGGCCATCACGGCGCGTGGTGCTCTCGACGGCGATAATCCTGTAGAAGGGACGCTTCTTGGAACCCATGCGGGTCAGTCTCAGTTTCAGAGCCATGTGGTTTCCCCCATTCTGATAGATAGTATTACAATTGAAAGAAAATGCAAGCAGTCTGCGCGTAACTCGCAGCCACTCGACCGCGATCCGAGCCGGAACCGGGCACACACCGATGCCCGCAACGATCCGGGATTACTTCTTTTTCTTCTTGTTCTTGCCGGCTGTCTTCTTGCGCTTCTTGCGCTCGGTCTTCGCCTTGGTGGAACCTGCGGATGCACGTCCTCCCTCGGCGTCACCCATGTCGCCCATGCCAGGCATTCCGGACATTCCCGGCATTCCACCGGGCATGCCGCCCATTCCGGGCAGACCCTTGGGCATTCCGGGCATACCCGGCATACCCTTGGGCATGCGCGGCATCCGGGGCGTCTTGCCCTTGGTGCCGCCGCCCATCATCCGCTTCATCATCTTGCGCATCTGCTCGAAGTTCTTCACCAGCTGATTCACGTCGTTGACGCTCACGCCGGAACCACGGGCGATGCGTTCCTTGCGGCTGGCATTGATGATGGCGGGGTTGCGGCGCTCCTCCATCGTCATGGAACTGATGATGGCGTCGATGCGGCCCATTTCCTTGTCAGGAACGGAGAGGTTGCCAAGCTTCTCCTTGAGGCCCTTCATGCCGGGAAGCAGCTTCAGGATGCCTTCGAGGGATCCGAGCTTCTTCAGCCGGCGCATCTGCGTGCGGAAGTCCTCGAAATCGAACTCCGCGCGCTGAAATTTCTTGCCGATGGCCTCGGCTTCCTCCTGGTCCATCGTGGTCTGCGCCTTCTCGATGAGGGTGAGGATGTCACCCATGCCGAGGATGCGCGACGCAGCGCGGTCAGGATGGAACACTTCGAGGTCGTTGACCTTTTCGCCCATGCCCACGAACTTGATGGGCTTGCCGGTCACGGACTTGATGGACAGGGCCGCGCCGCCACGGGCGTCGCCGTCCATCTTGGTGAGCACCACGCCGGAGATATCGAGCTTCTCGTTGAAGGCCTCGGCGACGGTGACGGCCTCCTGGCCGATCATCGCGTCGGCGACAAAGAGAATCTCGCCGGGGGCGCAGGCGGCCTTGATGTTGGCCAGCTCGTCCATGAGCGTTTCGTCGATGTGGAGACGACCGGCGGTGTCGAGCAGGACGACGTTGCAGCCCTCCTCGCGCGCGGCCTCGATGCCCTTGCGGCAGATCTCCACGGGGTCCATGGACGTGTCGGACGCGAAGACGGGCACGTCCAACTGACGGCCCAGCGTCTGCAACTGGTCGATGGCCGCGGGGCGATACACGTCCGCGGGGACGAGGTACGGCTTCATCTTGCGCAGGCGGCGGAAGTGCAGGGCCAGCTTTGCGGCGGAGGTCGTCTTGCCCGAGCCCTGCAGGCCGACCATCATCACGACGGCGGGCTTGCCGCGCAGATCGACGTCCTGCGTCTCGCCACCGAGCAGGCCGACCATCTCTTCATTGACGATCTTGATGACCTGCTGGCCGGGGGTCAGGCTGCCCAGAACCTCCTGCCCGAGGCAGCGCTCGCGGATGCGCTCGGTGAAGTCCTTGACGACCTTGAAATTGACGTCCGCTTCCAGAAGCGCCAGACGAACTTCGCGCAGGCCTTCCTGAATGTTGGACTCATCGAGGCGACCCTGCCCCTTGAACTTCTTGAATGCCGATTCCAGGCGGTCTGAAAGGCTGTCGAACATAGTGTGTTTCCCGTCCCAAAAAAATAAAAGAGGTTCTAGTTAAAGAACCTCTTCCATTTAGTCAAGCTTGACACGGCGCGGGTTGTTTACCCGACGGCCATGCGAAGGTCAAGAGGTTCGCCGCGGTCGTTCGTCCAGTCGTTCTGCACGCCGCCACGGTATCGGTTCCGGTCCGGCCGGGCGGGCGACGTCACCGTCGCCTCGGCCCCCTCGGGTTCCTACCGTCCTTCGCCCCGTCAGGCAACAGACGCCCCGGCCACGCAGGCGCGGCCGGGGCATCCCTTTTTCCTTCTTTGGGCGGAACATCCGGCCTAGCGGAACCCCTTGGGATGATGGGCCGAATCTCCTGCGGTCATGTCGGTTCCGACATGGCACAGGCCGCAACTTCCGCCGGAACCGATTGGTCCGGCATTGCCGACATACTGCAACGAAGGAATATTGTCACGATTTTCCCCGTACCCACTGTCGGCGACTGCCGGGTATTCCGCATGCGGACTTCCGTGACAGGCCGCGCACATGAGCGCTCCCATGTCGTCCCTGCGCATGCGGTACAATCCCGTCGCGTCCCCGGTCCACACATTGAACGCGTCATCGTTCTCCGGCGGCTGGAAATCCACATGGCACGTCAGGCAATCCGGCTCACCCAGCCACGGCGTGCGCGCATTCACGTCCGCTACCCCCGCCACGGCGCGTGGAGCCAACTGCCGCATGAGCCGCTTGGCTCCCGGAGCGCCCCGCTCGTCCTCGCGCTTGAGCAGCGACAGGGCGTGATCCTCCAGCGTACCGTGGCAGTTCGTGCAGTCGAGTCCGCGCTCGGCATGCACGCCGCGCAGGCAACGCGTTGCACCCTGCTCCGCATTGGGATGGCAGTAGGCACAGGCCTCGGCGCCTCGGTCGGTGAGATAGTTGGCGTGCCAGCCGTGTAGCGCGGCAGGCAGATTGAGTAGCCCCGGCTTGCCTTCTGCGCCCAGCACCGGATCGGGATGGCAGCTCTGACAGAGCATGGGCTTCCCGGATTGGGCCGTGGCAAGCAGATCGGTCTTGCTGATGCGGTCGTGAACGGCCAGCACGTCGGCCGATGTCTCATCCGTGAAGCCCGCCACCCCGGCCACGCGCCATGCGCCGCCGTGGCAGTTGCGGCAACCCATTTCCGTTGACGTCGGTGCCACGGTCCGCGTGCGGGCGAGGAGTTCGCCCGTCGTCGCGTCATGCGCCTCCACAGTAAATAGAGGATATGGGTTGTACCCGCCCTCATCGGGATAGGGCGCCACGGGAATGAGTCCCGCCTCGAACGCACCGAGCTTCTCGTCGAAATGCATCTCTCCCGACAGACCATTGCCAGAAACGCCCACATTGGCTTCCAGCCGCTTGCCGAACAGGCTCTCGGCAAACGCCCAGAAGCGCACATGGCCAGAAGGATTCATGAAGGCATCGTCGGCGCGGTAGGTGATCTTCACACCCTCGGTCACCAGCTCCGGCGTTTCGCCCCGGCGCACCAACTGACAGTACAGGTCGTTGGCCGGGGGCAGCAGAATCCAGAAGGGATCGGAATCCGAAATGCAGTGCATGCCGAGGTTGTTCCACGCCAGCAGCACATATTCGTCGGCCTTTGGATCAAAGGGCGGCACGTCCACCGTACCGCCCGAACGGCGCACAGCCTCCGCAGCGAGGGGCACCTCCGCCGCGCCGCCATGCAACGTCTCCACGATGTAGGCGGCCAGAGCGCCGCGCTCCTCCTCCGTGCCGAAGAAGGGCGGCATGTAGTCGTTGAGCTTCCCCTGTCCGTTCAACTGCGAATCCATGCCCACGACAGTGAATTTCGCCGTGAGCGGCAGGATGTCGTTAGACGGGCCGCCCACGCTGTGACAGGCAAGGCACTGCTTGACAAAAATCTCGCGCCCGGCATCGAGGCGGTTTTCTTGGGTGATCTCGCGATGCTCCACCCACTTGGCGACCTTGAGAAACCCTTCCGCCTCCACCCGTGCGACATCGGCCACGGTTATGGCGTTGGAATAGGTGTGTCCGACGATGATCCACGGCCGCCGCGCCGCCTCGCGTATCCACTCAAAGGAACCGATCTGCACGAACCCGGCGGTCAGCAGCAGCACAGCCACGAGGCTGCCCAGCGAACGGGGCATGCGCGCGGCCATGAGCAGGCTGGCGGCGACCACCACCGGCCCTGCGGTGAGGAAGGCCCGCAAAAACGGCGCGATCTCGTTGTTGCGTCCCGTAATCATGGCCTGCGAAATCTCCGGCAACGCACCGAAGTACCACCACGCGACGGGTGCCATGAGCACCACGGGTACCGCCGCCCACATGGCGGCGAAACGCGTAAGCGTCAGCCGCAGGTCGTCATCCTCGATGCGCATGGCCGTCAGAAAGGCGAACAGCCCAGCGATGGAGAAGGCCAGGAGTGAACGGAAGACCAGCGAGGGCCAGAACGAGGGGTTGAAGAAGCCATCCCAGAAATTGCCCGTGGCCACCCAGTCCCCCGGCGTGAGCATGGAGCCGATGATGCCGTTGATCATGAACAGCGACAGCCAGCCGAAGCCGAAGTACAGCCACCCGACCAGCAGGTGCCGCCTGCGCTCCATGCTGTCGAAGGTGTAGTGGTACACCAATAGCGTGACGATCTCGCCAAGGAAGAACACCCACTCCGTGGCCCAGCCAAAGGTGTAGGTGCGGATGAGCGTGAGCGTGGCCGCGGGATTGGTCAGGGCGATGATGAACCAGATGGCTACGCCGGTCAGGCTGCCGAAAACCATGGTCAGCAGCAGAAAGAACAGCGTGTGCCCGCGCACGTAGTCGAGGATTCCGCGCGATGCGCGCCGGTGCCCGAGCATCTCCGTGAGCACGAGAAACAGCCCGCCGCCCACGGCGAAGTGCGCCACGAACACATGCACCACGGCGATGACCGCCACGAGGATGCCGCCCCCGAAATAGGGAATCTGCCAGACGGGATATTCCATGCTAGGCCTCCTTCCTGCGTGCGCCGGACGCCAGCTTCAGGACGAAACCGATCACCCCAAGCCCGATGACGAGGGCCACCACGAACATGACCATCGGAGAGTGCTGCCCCTGCGAGGGCAACTCCGCCACGCGATAATACGGGGCCAGATACGCCACGCGCACCAATTCGCGCAGAACGGCCATCACGGCCACCGTGACCACCAGCGCCCATGCCGCCGACCCCGGCCGCCCACGGAAACCGAGGACGAGACAGACCGCTGCACCAGCCAGTGCGGCGAGGAACACCACCGTATGCAGCGCGCTGCCGCCCATGAACGTCAGCATCACCTCACGGGGCATGCTCACCAACCACCACGACCCCACGGCCACCTGCGCGGCCGTGGCGTAGGCAAAGGCGCGCATGCCGCGTGCGGCAGTCTCCACGGCACCGGGCAAGCCCCTACGGCCGGGGCGGGACCAGTACAGGGCTTGTACCAGCCCGCCCACGGCCACCGAGGCGAGGACGAAATGTAGATAACGCGGAACGAGCGTCGGCTCGGCAAAATTGAGCACCGTGCCGCCGGGATTCTCGAAATAAACGACCCAGCGTTCGGGGGTCAGCATCATCGACAGGTTGTTGACGAAAAGAAAAGCCACCGCCAGAAGCGCGAGAACGACCACGAAAAGGACAGCCGTGCGCCGGCTCCTCAACGCATCGAACCGGAAATCGTAGAGATAGCTCGCGTAGTATGCGATGATGATGAGCGCGACGACCGCCAGCCAGTACACGCCCATCAAAATGTCGGACACGTAGAAGAACTGGCCGTAGAGCACCTGCATGAACAGGAGCGGGGCGACGCCGAAGTTCACGGTCAACGCCGTGACGGTCGGCAGCTTTCGCGAGACGTGCCGACATACCGGCGCGGTGCTGCCATGACCGAGGCCCTCGGCCAACGCCATGACCGCGCTGCCGACAAGCGCATTCATGAGCAGCAGATGCGCCACGAAGGTGACAAGCAACAGTCCCTGAAACCATTGCCATTCGACCTGAATGATTCCCGCCGCGGGGACGAGGGTTGCCGGGTCCATTCGCGCCTCCCGGAAATTTCAATGTTCACGAGTCATTGCTTCCCCGATACTCGTGCCATTCTTATACCGGACAACGAAAAAGGACAACCGATCAGCGGCGTGTCGGACAAAAATAACAGCTTGAAATTCGGACCCAAACCGCTACATTCCCGATGGCGGCGCACGGCCAGCCCTGCCCGACACCCATCATCGGACACACTGCCCATGAGCACATCCCATTCCCTGCTGCTGGACATCGGCAACACCAACACGAAAATCGCCCTCTGGTCTCCCGAGGCCGGAGAGCGCCCCGCCGCGGTCGCTACCGTGCCCACGCTGACGGATTCCGCCGACGAGTGGGCCGCGCGCCTGCTCCATGTGGCCCGGCAGTGGGACATCGACACCCGGACCGTGGCCGACGTGGCCGCCTGTTCCGTGGTGCCCGCCGCGTCGGAGATGCTCGACCGCGCAGCCCGCAAGGCCTTCGGCCTGCGCGCCCGCCTCGCTCCGGACACGCTCGCCATTGCCTTCGACAATATCGACGACGTGCCGGACAATGTGGGACCGGACCGCATCGTGGCGGCCTTTGGCGCACGCAGAAGCCTCGCGGCCCTAAACGTCATCGTCCTCGATTTTGGCACCGCGACCACCGTGGACTGCGTGCGGGGCAACACTTACCTCGGCGGAGTCATCTGCCCCGGCATGCGCACGGCGGCCAGCGCCCTTACGGATCGCACGGCCCGCCTGCCTGAATTGACCTTCGAGATCGACTCGCCGAAGCTCGCCTTCGGCTTCGACACCATGCGAAGCCTCAATCAGGGGTTCATCTTCGGCTTCGCCGCGCTGGCCGAGGGGCTTATCTCCCGCATGACCGACGCGCTCGGCGGCCCCGCCGCCGTCATCGCCACCGGCGGCCTCGCCCCGATAGTCGCCACGGTCTGCCCCGCGCTGGACGACGTGCGCCCGGACCTGATTTTCACGGGCCTCGTGCACGCCTGTATGGAAGGATAACGCCGCATCTGATAGGATGAGGCGTTTGACGGGACCGGCCCAACGTGGCACACGGCCCCTGCACATAGGCAATTTCAAACGATTTCAAATACAAGAGGAGCACATCATGAGCACCATCGTGAACGTCTGGGCCCGCGAGATTTTGGACTCGCGCGGCAATCCCACCGTCGAGGTCGAAGTCACCACCGAATCCGGAGCGCGCGGCGTCGCAGCCGTTCCCTCCGGCGCATCCACCGGCACCCGCGAAGCCCTTGAGCTGCGCGACGGCGATGTGGACCGCTACCTCGGCAAGGGCGTGAGCAAGGCCGTCGAGAACGTCAACGGCGAGATCGCCGAAGCCATCGTGGGCATGGACGTCACCCGCCAGGTCGCCATCGACACCACCATGATCCACCTCGACGGCACCGACAACAAGTCCCGCCTCGGCGCCAACGCCATGCTCGGCGTGTCCATGGCCTGCGCCCGCGCCGCCGCCGACTACGTCGACCTGCCCCTGTACCGATACCTCGGCGGCCCCAACGCCAAGGTGCTGCCCACCCCGATGATGAACATCATCAACGGTGGCGCGCATGCCCCGAACAATCTGGACATCCAGGAATTCATGATCCTGCCCCTGTCCGCCCCGACCTTCGCCGAGGCCCTGCGCATGGGCGCGGAGACCTTCCATCACCTGAAGAAGATCCTCTCCAAGGACGGCCACGTCACCTCCGTGGGCGACGAGGGCGGCTTCGCCCCCAACCTGAAGAGCCACCGCGAGGCCTTCGAATACATCATCCGCGCCATCGAGGCCGCCGGCTACAAGCCCGGCTTCGACATCGCCCTTGGCATCGACGCCGCCGCCAGCGAGTTCTACGCCGACGGCAAGTACATCTTCGCCGGTGAGGGCCGCGAGTTCACCGCCGCAGAACTGGTCGAGTACTACAAGGAACTCACCGAGGACTTCCCCCTCGTGTCCATCGAGGACGGCCTTGCCGAAGGCGACTGGGAAGGCTGGAAGCTGCTCACCGAAGAACTGGGCGACACCATCCAGCTCGTGGGCGACGACATCTTCGTCACCAACCCCGAGATTCTGGCGCAGGGCATCGATGAAGATGTGGCCAACTCCATCCTCATCAAGCTGAACCAGATCGGCACCGTAACCGAGACCCTCGACACCATCGAGATGGCCAAGCAGTCCGCCTACACCACCGTCATCTCCCACCGCTCCGGCGAAACCGCCGACGACTTCATCGCCGACCTCGCCGTGGCCGTGAATGCGGGCCAGATCAAAACCGGCTCCCTGTGCCGCTCCGACCGCATCTCCAAGTACAACCAGCTGATGCGCATCGAGGAGAACCTCGAAGACGACGGCTTCTACTTCGGCCCCATCATGGGCGAACAGTGGTTTGACATGGACTAGCATCCGGTTGTAACCACAGCCGCATCACATGCTCATCGGGGGCGCGGAAAGCACATTTCCGCGCCCCATCCCTTTCATCAGACATATTCAAGGGGGAACCGACCATGATCCTGCTGGATGGCAAGGCTACCGCTGCCGCAATCAGAAGCGAGTTGAAGGACAAAGTGGCGGCACAGGAGGCCCGTGGCATCAGAACGCCCGGTCTGGCCGTCATTCTCGTCGGCGAGGACCCCGCGTCGCAGGTCTACGTCCGCAACAAGGAAAAGGCCTGCGAAAACGTCGGCATCCGCTCGCTGGCCTACCGCCTGCCCGCAGACTCCACGCAGGACGCCGTGGAAGGCCTCATCCGCGAGCTCAACGCCCGCGATGACGTGGACGGCATCCTTCTCCAGCTTCCGCTGCCCAAGGGCCTCGACAGTCAGGCCTGCCTCGACCTCATCGCGCCCGACAAGGACGTGGACGGATTCCACCCCGTGAACATGGGCCGCCTCGCCCTCGGCCTGCCCGGCTTCGCCCCCTGCACTCCCGCAGGCGTCATTGAGCTGCTGCGCCGCCACAATGTCACCACCTCCGGCAAGCGCGCCGTGGTCATCGGCCGCTCCAACATCGTGGGCAAGCCCATGGCCATGATGCTCTGGGGCTACGGCGACTTCGCCAATGCCACGGTCACCGTGTGCCATTCCCGCACGCCCGAGCTCGCCAAGCTCTGCGCCGAGGCCGACATCCTCGTGGCAGCCATCGGCCGCCCGCACTTCGTCACCGCCGACATGGTCAAGGACGGCGCGGTGGTCGTGGACGTGGGCATCAACCGCACGGACGACGGCCTCGTGGGTGACTGCGATTTCGCAGCCATCAAGGACAAGGTCAGCGCCATTACCCCGGTTCCCGGCGGCGTCGGTCCCATGACCATCGCCATGCTGCTGGTGAACACGGTCAAGGCCTGCGAGAACCATCTCGGCCTCGCGAACTAGTCCGTTCCCCCGCACGAATGTCAAAGGCCCCGAGGCGCTACCCCGGGGCCTTTTTCTCATCAAATCGCCCAACTACTCCTCCGCGTCGGCCTCCGGATCGGCGAAGCGGTACCCGCCCTTGCCCTCCGCCTTCATGCGGTAGAGCGCCCTGTCCGCCAGCCGGACGAGGGTCTGAGCGTCGCAGCCGTGGTCCGGGCAGATGCTCGCGCCGATGCTCACTCCAACGCGACAGGTCACGTCGTCGCAGTCGAAGGATCGCGACAGCGCGTCCACCACGTCCTGTGCGTAGGAGGCCACGGCCTCGCGCCCGGCGACATTCCACAACAGCACAGCGAATTCGTCGCCGCCAAGGCGCGCGGCAAGGTCAGAGCGTCGCAGCCGCGAACAGATGCGCTGCCCCACGGCAACGAGAAGCGTGTCGCCCGTCTGATGACCGTAGGTGTCGTTAATTCCCTTGAATCCGTCGAGGTCCATGTACAGCACGGCCACGCGCTCGCCGGAGCGCTCGCTCTGGGCCAGCATTCGCTCAAGAGTCTCCTCGAACACGGCCCGATTGGCGAGGCCGGTCAGATGATCGTGCGTCGCCCGATGCTCCATCTCGCTTACGGCCTCCACATACTCCGTTATGTCCGAAATGATGCCCTCGATGCTCACCAGTTCGCCATGCTCCGTCCGGATGCCGCGCAGGCTGGCCCCGGCCCACATGACGCTTCCGTCGCGCCTTCGGGCCTTGAAGCGCATGTTGCGGATCACGCCCTCCAGCACAAGGCGCTCCAGCATGGCCTTGCGTTCCTCGTCGTGCACGAAAATGTCGCGACCGCTGTTCCTGACGGTGGCGACCATTTCCTCTGGCGAATCGTATCCGAACAGCTCGGCCATGGCGCGATTCACCCGCAGGAAGCGACCCTGTGGACTCGTGGAAAACAGCCCCTCGCTGGCGTTGTCGAAAATGTTGCGATAGACGTCCTCGGCGTTGCGCAGGGCGGTTTCCGTGGCGCGGCGACGGGTGATGTCCCGGCTTATGCCCACGATGCCGAGCAGATCGCCCTGCGCCCCCAAAAGCGGCACCTTTACCGCCTCCATGAGCGCGGGCGTCCCGTCAGCGCGCGTCACCCACACCTCGCGCAGGCTTGGCCGCATGGTGGCGAGTGTCTCGCTATCCTGCTCGCGAAACGACGAGGCCACCGATTCATCGAACAGCTCGTAATCACTCCGCCCGACCACTTCCTCCTGCGCACAGCCCGCGAAGGCGGCGAACGCGGCATTGCAGCTCCGGTACACTCCGTGCGCGTCCTTGTAGAACACAAGGTCCGGCACAGTATCGATGAACGACACGAGAAGATTGCGATTCTCGACGAGTTCGCGCATGTGCCGCCGCGTCTCGGTCACGTCCGTGAACACGCCCACCACGCCAAACGTGCGACCGTGCGCGTCGCGCAGCAGCTCCTTGGTCACGACGACGTCGCGCACGTCGCCGGGTTGCACCTCCAGACGAAGTTCCTGCCGCAGGACGGCCGGGCCGTCGCTGGTCAAAAGCTGCGCATCCATATGCATGAGGGCCTTGGCGGCCTCGGGCGGGAACACGTCGACGGCGGTCCGCCCCATTATCTCCTCGGCCGATCTGCCAACCATGTCCTCATAGGCGGGATTCGCCAGCCGGATGCGCCCCCCGGCGTCCATGAAGGACAACGGGCTTGGCGTGGCCGCCATGATGTGGCGCAGCACCTCGTGCTCGCGCCAGCGGAAATCGTCCGCGCCGCCGAGCCGCACTCGGCCCCGCACGCGCGGGAACCACCGCGCCCGCCTGCCAAGCGCAACGGCGCACGCCACGACCAGCGCGAGCCAAAAGACCGCCCACGCCGTCTGCGCGGAAATGGCCGCCACCTGTGCAGCCCCCGACATCAGTTCGCCAAGCGCCATGTCCGCGTCTCACCCCCGCTCGTCCGCGTCCGGAATCAAGCCTCCGGCTCCATGCGGAAAGGACGATAGTTGCCCGGCCAGAACGGCTGATCCGTCGGCGTATCCATGATGCCAGACTGCTTGGAGCGATCCAGCAGGTCGAGCACCGTATACATGATCTCCGGCCCGCGCAGCGTCCCAAGCGCTCCGCGCGCGGCGTGGACCTCGTCGAAAGCCGCCACATCGTCCACGCGCACCCCGGCCCCGGCCATGGCCACGGGAACGCACTCCCCCGAATGCACCAGCGGTCCGGAACTGGGCGCGCTGTGGTCCGCGGCCACCACCACAAGCAGGTCCGGATCGCCGAGCATCCGCTCCAGATGCCTGCCGATGGCCGCGTCGAGCGCCTCCAGCACCGCCACCTTGCCCTCGGGATTCTTGGCGTGGCTGGCCAGATCCGGGGCCTTGGAATGCACATGCACGAAATCGTGGGTGCCAAGGGCGTTCATGGCCGCATCCAGCCGCCGCGCAAAGTCCTCGCCGCAGTCCGCGCCATCCTCCATGCGCAGGCAGTCCATGCCCAGATACTCGCACAGCCCCCAGTACACCACGCCAGCACACACGCTTGCCCCGCGCAGGCCGAAGCGCTCGGGAAAGCGCTCCACCAGCCGCCGCTGCCCGGCGCGCTGGGTGACCATGCCGTTGACGGGCGCAAGACCGCGACGGCGCCGCTCGGCGTTGACGGGATGCGCGTCGAGACGGCGATGCGCCCACGTCAGATACTCGAGCAGAACGCGCGACGTGCGCAGTGAGGAATTGTCCGACGCATGATGCCACAGGGCGGCAGGCTCCGAGAGGGCCGCTCCCTCACGCATGGGATTGGTGTCCGTGATATGGGGCGACACGTCGCCCCGCAGGCGCAGGATGCCGAACAGCCCCGCGTAGGGATGGAATGATATGCCAATGCCGTCGCCCTCGTAGGTCGAGAGCTCCGCACACAGCGCGGCCGTCTCCTCCTCCGCCACGGACGGACGGTCCGAGTCGAGGAAAAGAACGCCACCCTCGTTGCGCAGGCTGGCCAGATGCGCCAGCACCGCCACGTCGCGCGGGCCGAGTGCGATACCCGCGCCAAGGGCCTCCAGCGCTCCGCGTCCGGGAAACTCCTGCAGGCGGTAGCCGAACAGGGCAAAGTGGGCGTTTTCGCTGGCCAGCGGACGTCCGGGCATGGACGCGTGATACAGCCCGCTGGCACCGGCCCGGGCCAGCCTGTCGAGATTCGGCATCCGTGCGGCCTGAAGGGGGGTACGCCCGCCAAGGGCGGCCTGCGCCCGGTCGCCCGCTCCGTCCAGCAGCATGAGCACGCATCGCTTCGGCATGGGACCTCCAGTCTCCACAGCATACACCAGAATCCGCTCCGATGCGACGCCCCCGTGCGGCTGTCCCCCCATCACGACCTTTGCCCTCCGCCCCGGCCTCTGCTAGGATGCTCGGGCGAAAATTCATCACAGCAGGAGTCACCCACCCATGAAACTCACCAGCAGTTCCTTTCAGGAAGGGACGCGCATTCCCATCCAGTTCACCTGCGACGCCAGCGACTTCTCCCCCTCTCTCGACTGGGAGGACGCGCCCGAGGGCACCGAAAGCTTCGCCGTCATCTGCGACGATCACGACGCCCCCGCCGGAACCTGGACGCACTGGGTCATCTACGGCATCCCCGGCGTGGCCTTCCGCCTCGCGGCCAAGATTCCCCGCACCGCGGAGCACCCCTCCGGCATGCGCCAGGGCGTGAATTCCTTCGGCAACATCGGCTACAACGGCCCCTGCCCGCCCGAGGGACACGGCAAGCACGACTACGTCTTCACCATCTACGCGCTGGACACGACGCCCGACCTCGCCCCCGAGGCCACCCGCGACGAACTCCTCGCGGCCATGGACGGGCACACCCTCGCCACGGCGCAGCTCACGGGCCACTACTCCCGCTGATCGCCCACGTCTTTTGCCCACAAGGGCGACACGCACCGGCCGGAGAAGCCCAGCCTCTCCGGCCGCGTCGGGCGCTCCACGATTTTCCCCTTCCACCGCCCAGTTACGGACTTTTCGACATTCCGGACGCAAAACATGCGCTGCGGGGCTGTGCGATTCCCGATGGTGTGCTATGGTGTGCAACGATTTCATCCGCGAACCAGCCGGAGGAACGCAATGCACCACAGACCGGGCATTCTCATCCTGTACGCGGGACTCGTGCTTGCGGCGGCACTGGCCGCCTGCGCCACGTATCCCACTGCTGTAAGCCCCGTGCCACAGGACATTCCGACCTGCGCGGCGGACTATCCGCCGGACGCCGTCTTCGCCGCGCGCGCCATCTTCGCCGCCATGCAAGGCCGCGACCTGCGCGGGGCGACCATCGACCAGCAGACCGCCGCCGGTCTCGTAGGCGACTTCGCCTTCCCCGGCTTCCACATCGACGCGCATCGGCTGCTTGAATACCGCGCCCGCGAGGACGGTCCAACGGGGCGCTACGCCAGCGGCATCGTCTCGCTTCGCGATGCGCACGGGCGCTCGGCCCGCTTCATGTACAGCGCCCTTTACGACGCGGACCGCGACGGACTGCGCATCGACGCCGCCGAAACCAGCGCGGTGTACACGCACAGCCCCGCCGTACGCGTGATGCTCGTCCCGGACGACCATCTCCCCGCCGAAAACGCCCTGCCCGACTCGTGGGACGAACTGTTCACGCTCTTCGAGGGTCTCGACGCCATGCCCGCAGGCGGCATCACCGCCGCGTCGCAGCTGGAGGGCCACCATCTGGCCATCTTCGTCATGGACCGCACCCCCGCCGGGGCCGATGTCGCCCTGACCATCGACATCGCGGACATCATCCGCCTCGACCCGGCGGTAACGCTTTCGCGCGAGCAGTACAGGGACTTCTACGGCTGGCGGGTGGCAGTGCTGCGTCCGCTCCCACGTCGCATGGCGTCGCTTTCCGAAGCGCCCCCCTGCGCCGACTGACGCGCTGACAGCCAAACAAAAAGGCCCGTGGGGAACACCCACGGGCCTTTTCTCATCCGCACCGTCGCGCGCTCGCCGACGGCCGGTTTCTAGAATTCGTAATCCACGCAGCGGCGCTCGGCGGCCACCTTGCGGATGAAGTCGACCACTTCGAGATGCAGGGGATGCACGGCGTAGCCCTGCAGGGCCTCAGCGTTCTCGAACACCGAATACAGCGCCACGTGCGACACGCCGCCCGCCGGATCGACGTTGATGCCGACCTCCAGCTCCACGGGGCCAGGCACACGGCCCTTGAGCGCTTCGAGGCGCTCCTTCAGCTTGGCGGCATTGCCAGCGGCGGTGTCGCCCTCGGCCTCGTCCTTCAGCACCCACAACACGATGTGCTTCAACATGACTCGTCGTCTCCCTGTTCGTTGAGTGATGCGGTCTGCGCGGCCCGCTGGGATTCGCGCTCGCGCTGGCGCTCCTGCTTGCGGATGGCCCTGCGGGCCTCGGCCTCGCGCCAGCGGCGATGGTCCTCGTCCGTTTCGAGGATGAGCGGCGGGACCTCGTGCGGTCGCCCGTCCTTGTCCAGCGCCACGAAGGTCAGATAGGCCGACGCGCAGTAGCGCTTCTCGCCGGTGAACATGTTCTCGGCCTCCACGCGCACGCCGACTTCCATGGACGTGCGGCCGGTGTAGTTGAGGCTGGCCTTGAAGGTGACCAGATCCCCCACGTACACGGGCTGCAGGAAGTCCATGCGGTCGATGGACGCCGTGACGGCGTTGGTGCGGCAATGGCGCATGGCCACGGTGCCGCCCGCTATGTCGATGTACTTGAGCGTCACGCCGCCGTGAACGTTGCCCGCTGGGTTGGCGTCCTGCGGCAGCATCCGCTGGGTGAGCATGGTGGTCGATTCGCGCTTGGTCTTTCCCTTCATCGTGTCTCCAATCCGGATGTATTCGGCACCAATTCGTGCCGGACGTCGTTGCCGGGTTCGAGGATAGCGCGAATCATCGCGTTTGTCCGCCCGGTCCGCCGCATGGTGGGAGGCGGCGGACCGGGCGGCCGGGATGAGTCGGCGGACAGGGCTCGTCCGCCGGGGGGTGGGGGCAATGCCCCCTGTCGCGCTATTTCAGGCGCTCGGCAAGGGCCTCGGCGATGTGCCGGACCTGAAGGTCGTCACCACGACGGCGCGCACCGCCGCGAAGCTGCATAACGCAGCCGGGGCAGTCGGTGAGCAGCTGTTTCGCGCCGGTCTTGGCGACGTTGTCGAGCTTCTTGTTGAGCAGTTCCTTGGATTCCTCGGGGAACTTCATGGAGAAGGTGCCGCCGAATCCGCAGCACACGTCCTCCTCGTCCGCCTTCACGTAGTCGAGCCCGCTGTCGCTGATGAGCTCCTGCGAGGTGCCGACCACGCCAAGCCCGCGACACAGGTGGCACGGAGCGTGGTAGGCGGTCTTCGTGGTTACGGCCACGTTCTGGAAGTCGTCTGCGCCGATGCCGAGCACGTCGCGCACGAAGGAGCTGAAGTCGATGACCTTGTCCGCGAACTGCTTCGCCTTGAGGGACATGGCCGGATCATCGGCCAGCAGACGGGGGTAGCTGTGCTTGAGCTGCGATGCGCAGGACGCGCACAGGGTGACGATGTAATCGTAGCGCGCGGGATCGAGCGCGGCCACGTTCTGCGCGGCGACCTCGGCGGCGTGGGCGGTCTCGCCCATCATCTGCAGAGGCAGACCGCAGCAGGACTGCTCCATGGGGAAGTCCATGTGCGCCTTGCCGTGGTCCATCACCTTCACGGCGGCGGCCATCTGCTCGGGGTACACGAAATCCTGCACGCAGCCCGCGAACAGACCCACGCGCAGCTTGGTGCCGGTGAGCTTCGGCTCAATCTCCTTCCACATGTCGCGGAAGGGCTTCTCGGCGATGGTGGGCAGGGCGCGGTAGTTGTGCTCCTTGAAGAACATGAGCGGCAGGTGGCGCAGGAAGCCTTCGCCGTCCTTGAGCGGAGCCTGACCGAGCTTGGCCGTGCGCAGCAGCGTGTGGAAGAGCTTGCGGTTCTTCATGAGCTTGCCAAGCAGGTCGGAATACGTGGGGTGGCCGTCCTCGTCGAGGATGCGCGAGTGGATCTCCTTGATGAGCCTCGGCAGGTCGATACCCGCGGCGCAGACCTCCTTGCATGCACCGCAGTTGATGCAGTTCTGCACGAGGTTTCTGGCCTTGTCGCGCCCATGGAAGAAATAGGTCAGGATGAGACCGATGGCACCGATGTAGATGTGGCCCATCTTGTGGCCGCCCACCAGTCGGTACACGGGGCAAACGTTGGCGCACGCGCCGCAGCGCACGCACCGGAGCACCTGCGCGAAATCGGGGTCCTCGGCCATGGCGCTACGGCCGTTGTCGAGGAACACGACATGCATTTCCTTGCGGCCGCCCTCGGCCGTGGCACACTCGTTGGCACCGGTGATCCACGTGACGTAGGAGGTCAGCGCCTGACCGGTGGCATTGCGCGGCAGGGCCTTGAGCACGCGCAGGGCGTCGTGGATGCTCGGGGTCAGCTTGTCCAGACCGCACAGGGCCACGTGCACACGGGGCAGCGTGGTCACGAGGCGGGCATTGCCCTCGTTGGTGACGAGGCCAATGGAGCCGGTCTCGGCGATGGCGAAGTTCGCACCGGAGATGCCCATGTCCGCCTCGGCGTAGTGGCGGCGCAGTTCGCGGCGGGCAACCTTGACGAGCTTCTGAATGTCGGACTCCTGCTGCTGGCCAGTCACTTCGCTGAACAGGTCGCGGACCTGATGGCGCGAGAGATGGATGGCAGGCATGACCATGTGCGAGGGACCTTCATGGCGCAACTGGATGATCCACTCGCCGAGGTCGGTCTCCACCACCTCGAACTCGTCTTCGAGGGCGTGATTCAGCAGCGTCTCCTCGGCGGTCATGGACTTGGACTTGACGATCTTCTTCACGCCGTTGTCGCGCGCGATGCGGGCGATGATCTCGTTGGCCTCGCCAGCCGTGCGGGCAAGGTGCACCTTCACGCCAGCGGCCTCGGCCTTCGCGCGGAACTGCTCGAAGAGTTCCGGCAGACGCGCGATGGCGGCGTCCTTGGACTCGGCGATTTCGGCGATGAGTTCCTTCTCGTGCATGTCGGCGAAGGCATTGACGCGGTTGGCGCGGTAGGCGGTGGCGAACTTGTCCATGGCCTCGCGCAGGAAGTCATCGCCAAGTGCCTCCTGACAGGACTTGCGGTACTCGGAAAGATTCGTGGACTTCTGCATGCTATTCGCCCTCCAGCAGCAGGATGTGGAGTTCCAGCGGACCATGCACGCCAAGGGCGAGCACGCGTTCGATGTCTGCCGTACGGCTGGGACCGGTGATGAAGGCCATGTAGCTCGGGGACGCGTCAACCATGTTCACGAACTCGCGCTCCACATCGTAGGACGTGGCACGAATGCGCGAGACGGGTAGCACGGCCACGTGATTCTCGCTGACCATGGTCGCCAGTCGCAGTTCCTCGCTGTTGGAGTTCTGGACGATGGTGCCGGTCTCGGCGATGCCGTACTCGGCCACGGTGAAACCGATGTCGATTCCTGCAAGGTGCTTACGCATCCCATCGCTGATGAGGGTCATTCCCTTCGCTTCGCATGCAGCGGCAAGGGCCTCGCGCTCCTCTCCCGCAAGGGCGGGCGCGGCGACGACCTTCGGCTGGGTCCGTGCTTCGCACATCTCGCCAGCGGCGTCGGACAGCGGCAGGCCACAGCCCGAAAGCAGCAACTGGCAGGCATCCTTCCTCTCGCACAGATCAACCGTGTAGGCGAAGGCCTCGGACATGCTCTTCACCATGGAGACCACCGCACCGACCTTCTCGGCGCGCTGTGTGAACTCCGTGACCAGAGTATCGACTGAACTCATTGTTGGTATCTCCCTATTGCGGGCGCGTAAGAGTCCCTATGCGAACCGCTTGCGGTCCGGTTTCATTGAACAAATGGCGGGTGGAGACACCAAAGACTCCACCCGCCGCAATGTCAAGCGGGAATGATCAGGACTTTCTCGTGATGAGGTCCATGGTCTGGAGAGCTATCTCTAGCTCCTCGTTGGTGCGGATGACGAACACGGGAATGCGCGAATCATCGGTGGAGATGCGCATCCACTCGTCGGGACGCTTGGCGTTGGCCTCGGCATCGATGACGATGCCGTATTCTTCCAGTCCACTTATGGAGTTGTAGCGGACGATGTCGTCGTTCTCGCCGATTCCTGCAGTGAAGATGACGCCGTCCACATGCCCCAGTTCGGCCATGTAGGCACCGATGTACATGCGTACGCGGTGGCAGGCCATGTCCAGTGCGAGCTGGGCGCGCACGTCGCCCTTCTCCCGCGCGGCGTGGATATCGCGCATGTCGGACATGCCACAGATGCCCTGCAGGCCCGCCTTCTTGGTCAGCAGGTCGTCGATCTGCTGGATGTCCATGCCCTTCTCGCGGGCGAGGAAGCCGATAATGGCGGGGTCGATGTTACCGGAGCGGGTGCCCATGATCACGCCACCCGTGGGGGTGAGTCCCATGGACGTGTCATAGCTCTTGCCCTTTTTGATGGCCGTGATGGAGCTGCCATTGCCGAGGTGCACCGTAATGAGGTTCAGCTCGTCGAGCGGACGCCCCAGAAGCTGGGCCGCACGCTTGGCCACGTAGTGGTGCGAGGTGCCGTGGAAGCCGTAACGGCGCACGTGCAATTCCTCGTACAGCTCGTATGGCACGGCGTAGTGATACGCATGCGGCGGAATGCTCTGATGGAAGGCCGTATCGAACACGGTGACGTGCGCCGCGTTGGGGAACAGGCGCTGGGCCACATTGATACCCGCGAGGTGTCCGGGGTTGTGCAGGGGCGCAAGCGGTGCGACCTCCTCGATGCCCTTCTTGACCGTGTCATCCACCAGCATGGGCGTGGTGAACTTCTCGCCGCCATGCACCACGCGGTGGCCGACGCCGTCGATCTCCGAAGTGTCGTGAATGACGCCGATGTTCGCGTCGATGAGCTTCTCGATGACCAGCTCCATGCCGACCTCGTGGTCCGGGATGGGCTGCTCGAAGACGCTCTTGGATTCGTCCGGAGTGCCGGGGTAGCGCTTGTGGGTCAGGCTGCCCATGTCGAGGCCGATGCGCTCCACCACGCCAGACGCCATGACCGAACGGGCTGCCATGTCGAACAGCTGGTACTTGATGGACGAGCTGCCGGAATTGATGACCAGTATCTTCATTGCCGTATCTCCCTCGCGGACCTAGAGCAGGCCCTTTTCGGCCTGTGCCTGAATGGCCGTGATGGCCACGGTGTTAACGATGTCGGGGATGGTGCACCCCCGGGAAAGGTCGTTGACGGGCTTGTTCAGGCCCTGAAGCACCGGCCCAATGGCCACGGCCCCGGCGGAACGCTGGACGGCCTTGTAGGTGTTGTTGCCGGTGTTGAGGTCGGGGAAGATGAACACGGTGGCCTTGCCCGCGACCTCGCTGCCGGGCAGCTTGGTCTGCGCGACATCGGGGTCCACGGCGGCATCGAACTGCAACGGGCCTTCGATGGCCAACTCGGGCACGCGCTCGCGAGCGATGACCGTGGCCTCCTTCACCTTGTCCACGTCGGCACCCTTGCCGGATGCGCCCGTGGAGTAGGACAGCATGGCCACGCGCGGCTCCACGCCGAAGATGCGTGCCGTCTGCGCGGACACAATGGCGATCTCGGCGAGCTGCTGCGCGTTGGGATTAGGGTTCACCGCGCAGTCGCCGAACACATGCACGCGGTCCTTCATGCACATAAGGAACACACTGGACACGATGGACGCATCCGGCTTGGTCTTCACAAACTCGAAGGCGGGGCGGATGGTGTGGGCCGTGGTGTTGATGGCGCCGGAGACCATGCCGTCGGCATGGTCCTTGTGGACCATCATCGTGCCGAAGTAGGTGGGGTCGAGCATCTTGTCGCGCGCCTCGTCCATGAGGATGCCCTTGTGCTTGCGGGACTCGAAGTAGGTCTGCGCGTAGTCGTCCAGCAGCTCCGAGGTGGCGGGGTCGATGAGCCGCGCGCCGTCAAGGTTGAGGCCCAGCTCGGAAATCTTGGCCGTCAGCTTGTCCATGGTGCCGAGGATGATGACCTCGCACACGCCGCGCCGCAGCAGTATCTCGGCCGCGCGCAGGATGCGATCGCACTCGCCCTCGGGCATGACGATGCGCATGCGGTGCTTCTTGGCCGTCTCCACGAGGTTGTACTCGAACATCTTGGGCGTGATGCGGGTGGAGCGCCGCGTGACGAGACGCTCGGACAGCACGGGTACGTCCACGTGGGCCTCGAAGGTGCCGAGTGCCAGCGCCACCTTGCGCTGGTCGTCCGGGTCGATGCGGCCGTAGAGTTCGGCGAGCTTCTGGGTGGTCTGGTAGGTGTGACCCTTGACCGAAAGCACGGGCAGCGGCACGCCGGTCCAGCCCTCGATGAGGCGATGCACGCCAGCCGAGGGTTGCAGCCCGCCGGTGAGCACCACGCCGGAGATGTCCGGATAGGCGCTCGACAGGCGCGATGCCAGCGCGGTGAGGATGATGTCCTCACGGTCGCCGGGGGTGATAATCATGCTGCCCTTGGAAATATAGCCGAGGAAATTGCCGATCTGCATCGCGGCGACGAGGAAGTCGCCAACCACCGTCTCGAGGCGGCCGTGCCCGTAGAGCACCTGCGCGTCGAGCCATTTCATGACGTCCTTGACCGTGGGATTGCCAAGGCTCTCCTCCTCCGGGATCACGAACACGGACAGCGGCTGAGTGCAACGCACCTTGCATTCGAGACTGGACACGATGCGCTCGCGGTCCGCGCCCTTCTCCGCCCTGTTGACCACGGCGGCCACGAGGTCCACGCCCTTCTCTTCCATCGTGTCGATGGTGATCTGGGCAGAGGCCACGATCTCCTCGTCAGTCTTGCCACGGCCGGAGACGACGAGCATCACAGGACAGCCGAGGTTGGCCGCGATGTCGACGTTGAGGTCGAACTCGAAGGCCGGGTCCTTGCCCTGAAAGTCCGTCCCCTCGCACAGCACGAAATCGTACTCCGCTTCCAGCGCCTTGTACTTGTTGAGGATGTTCTCGAGGAGCTGGGCGTGCTGGCCGCTGTTGATGAGTTCGCGGGCCTGCGCGAGCGTGCAGGCGAACGTGTCCTCGTAGGGGATGTCGAGCTTGAACTGCCGGAGGATGAGGTTGATGTCATGATCCCTGCCACTATCAACGCCATTGTTGATGATGGGGCGGAAGAAGGCGACGTTGCGCACGTTTCGCGTGAGCAACTGCATCACGCCAAGCGCGATGGCCGACTTGCCGCTTCGGGACTCGGTTGCGGTGATGTACAGATTGTTCGACATTGCGATTTCCTCTGTCTCCGGGCGGCGGCACCGTGCCGCCGCCCGTCGCGGTGTTTAGCCGAGCGTCTCCGCGTAGATCTCGATGGCGTGCTTCACGGCGATGCCGTCACCCGCCTGCGAAAGCATGTCGCTAATCTGCAGCATGCAGGCCGGACAGCCCGTGGCGACAACCTTGGCCCCGCTGGCCACGATGTTCTCGCGCTTGCGCTCTCCGATCTTCTTGGAGACGTCGTAGTGATAGAGGTTGAAACTGCCGCCGCATCCGCAGCAGCGGTTGTGCTCGCTCATCTCCCGGAACTCGTAGTTCGGGTTGGATCTGAGCAGGGCACGCGGCTGCGCCGTGACGTGCAGGGACTTATCCAGATGGCAGGGGTCGTGGTAGGTCAGCGGCGTGCCACCCTTGGGGGCTTCCGTAGGCACCTCGACGCCCAGCTTGTCCACGATGAACGCGTTGATGTCGATAGCCTTATCGGCCAGCGTCATGGCTGCGTGACGGATGGCGGAGGGCATCTCCGCCGCGAACTTGGGCCAGACTTCCTTGAAGGCCGCCGTGCACGAACCGCACGGCGTGACCAGATAGTCGAAGGGCATCTGGCCGAAGAGCTTCACGTTCAGTTCCACCAGCCGCAGGAAGGACTCCATGTCGCCGGAGGCGAGGGACGGCAGGCCACAGCAGGCCTGTCCCTCGGGCATGAACACGCCCACGCCGTGATGCCTGAAGATCTTGAACGCCGCGTGCCCCACCTGCGGGAAGAACTTGTCCACCGCGCAGCCGGGATAGAAGGCAATCTTCAGCCCGGACGCGCCCACGGCAGTATCGAGCGACGGCACCGCCGCGTGCAGCGGCTCCTTGGCCAGCGGCTTGAAGTGGCGCTCGCCAATGATCGGGCTCATGAGCCGCGAGCACGACGTGCCCACGATCTCGTCGGCCTTGGAGGTGACCAGTCCCTGGAACTTGCCCGCCGTGTCGAGCAGGGCATTGAACAGCTTGGGCCGGGTCAGCATGCCGCGCAGGATGGCCTTCTTGGCCGGGGACAGGCCAAGGTAGCCGTTCACGATGCAGCGCGCCTTGAGGAAGATGTCCATGATGCGCACGCCCGAGGGGCAGTTGGCCGCGCACGAGCCGCACAACAGACACTTGTTGAGCTTGTCCTTGACACCCTCGGCGTCGACGACCAGCTCGTGGGCGAGGTTTTCGAGCAGCGCGATCTTGCCGCGGGTGACGTCGGCCTCAGCCATGGTCTCCGCGAAAACGGGGCAGACGCCCTGACACATGCCGCACTTCATGCAGGCGGCCATCTGGTCGTCCAGCTCCTGAAGCATCGTCGCGAGTTTCTGCAAGTCTGCCATGTCGCTACGCTCCTATGATCTTGCCGGGATTGAGGATGCCCTTGGGATCGATGGCAGCCTTGATCTTCTTGGCGTAGGCGATGGTCGCGGGGGAGGTTTCCTTCTCCAGCCACTTGGCCTTGGCCAGACCGATGCCGTGCTCTCCGGACAGCGTGCCCTTGAGGGACAGCGCCACCTCGAAGATTTCATCCACCGCGTCCTCCACGCGCTTGAACTCTTCCTTGTCGCGGCGATCGCAGAGGATGGTCGGGTGCAAATTGCCGTCGCCAGCGTGGCCGAAGGTGCCGATGGTCACGTTGTACTTCTCGGCGATGCGGTTGATGGCGCGAATCATGGTTGGGATCTGCGAGCGCGGGACGGTGGCGTCCTCAAGCACGGTGGTCGGACGGGCGCGGGCGAGCGCGGGCAACGCGGCGCGGCGGGCCTCCCAGATCTTGTTGCGTTCGGCGTCGGAGCTGGCGGCGCGCACGTCGATGGCACCGATGCGCCTGGCGATCTCGACGACCTTCTCGGCCTCGTCGGCAACCTGCGCGGGGTGGCCGTCCACCTCGATGAGCAGGATGGCCGCGGCGTCGGTGGGCAGACCGGCCTTGGTGAAGGCCTCGACCAGTTCGATGGTCTTCTTGTCCATCAGCTCAAGGGTGCAGGGCACGATCTTACCGGCGATGATGGCGGCCACGGTCTCGGAGGCCTTGTCGATGGAATCGAACACGGCCATCATGGCCTTGTTGGCCGCCGGCGGAGGAACGAGCTTGAAGATGATCTCGTTGATCACGCCGAGGCTGCCCTCGCCCGCCACCTGAAGGGCGGAGAGGTTGAAGCCGGTGACGCACTTCACGGTGCGCGATCCGGCCTTGACCAGTTCGCCGTTGACGTCGAAGAAGTCCACGCCCATCACGTAGTCCTTAGTCACGCCGTACTTGAGGCCGCGCAGGCCTCCGGCGTTCTCGGCCACGTTGCCACCAAGGGTGGACACGGCCTGCGAACCCGGGTCCGGCGGATAGAACAGGCCACGCCGGGCGACCTCGGCCGCGAACTTGGCGGTGACCACGCCGGGCTGCACCACGGCGTACATGTCCTGCTCGTTGATCTCGATGATCTTGTTCAGGGAGTTGGTCAGCAGCACCACTCCCTTGCGGCCGGGAATGGTGCCGCCGGAAAGATTGGTTCCAGCGCCGCGCGGGGTGATGGGCAGCGCGTTCTCGTTGCACAGGCGCACGGTCTTGCCGAGTGCCTCGCTGGTGGTCGGGCGCACAACCAAGTCGGGGACCACAGGTTCGAGCACTGCGGCGTCGTACGAGTAGGCCTGTCTGTCGGCCTCGGCGTGCATCACATTTTCCTTACCGACTATCGCTTCAAATTCCTTGATCAGGGCATCGTTCATCTTGCTCTCCAGAAACAAATGGGCTGACGTTTGGCGTCGGGGAGCGGGCGGCCTTGCGGCCGCCCGCGGCCCGCTCATTTTCCTTTCCGTCGGAGTCCATGGCGCGCGTGGCACGCCATCCGCTTCCGATCGATCCTTCTTCCGCTAGAACAGGTGCGGGAAGAACACGAAGCTCAGCAGGCTGGCCACGATGCCAACCACGGTGCCGTACAGCAGGAAGGGCCACACGGTCTTCTTGAGGATCTGGCCTTCCATGCCGGAGAGGCCAACCACGGCGCATGCCGCGACGATATTGTGGATGCAGACCATGTTGCCCATGGCGCCGCCGACGGCCTGCGCGGCAACGATGATCTGACGGGGCAGTTCGAGGGTGGTGGCCACGCCCCACTGGAATTCGGCAAACAGCAGGTCGGACACGGTGTTGGAGCCGGTGATGAACGCACCCAGACCGCCCACGAAGGAGGCGAACATGGGCCACGCGTTGCCGACCATCGCCGCCACGGTCTTGGCCATGGCCAGCGGCATGGAGGGGTACGCATTGGGGTTCAGCAGCTCGTTGCCCACGCCGGAACCGCGGAAGATGGACACCAGCGCCACGGCGAAGAACAGCGCGATGGTGGGGTTCTTCATCTTGGCGATGGACTCGGTCCATGCGCGCTTGGCGTTTGCGCCGCTCATGCCGTGGATGAAGATGGTCATCACGGCCACGAGCATGAAGGGAATGGTGCCCGGCAGGTACAGGTAGGCGATGGAGGCGTCCACGCCCTGATAACCGAGGATATCGGTGAAGGAGACCTTCTGTCCGGCCAGAATGCCCTTGAGGCCAAGCTCGGGAATGCGGGTCAGCACGAGGATGAGGCCGATGAGGATGTAAGGCACCCACGCGCGGAACTGGCTCATGTGGGCCTTGAACTCGGCCTTCTCGTCAGGGGCGATGGAACCGGTCCACTCAGGCTCCCACTTGTCGTGAGGGCCGAAATCCCAGGTGTCCTCGGGCACGCAGAAGCCTTTCTTGGCACCGAAGATCAGAATGCCGATACCCACGAGACCGCCGATGAGGGCCGGGAACTCGGGACCGACAAACCATGCGAAGATCATGTAGGGAATGGTGAAGGACACTGCCGCGAAAATGCAGAACTTCCACGCCTTGAAACCGTCGGTCCAGCTACGGTTGGGGCCGAAGAACCGGGTGATGAAACCGAGGGTGAAGATGGGCAGGATAAAGATCATGGGCAGGTGCATGAGCGTCGCCCACTGACCCACCAGCAGGTTGAAGGACTCCATGCTGGTGAAGTTCACCCCGGCCACGCCGGAGACCACCGCAGCCTCGACGAGGTCCTTCAGGAACTTCAGGCCGAGCACCACGGGGGTGCCGACGGCGCCGAAGGTCACAGGGAAGGAGTTGAAGACGAGGCACATCACGGCTGCGGCCAGCGGCGGGAAGCCGAGGCTCAGAAGCAGCGGTGCGGCCAGTGCGGCGGGCGTACCGAAGCCGGCTGCGCCTTCGATGAAGGCCGCGAACATGTAGCCAATGATGATGGCCTGCACGCGGCGGTCACGGGAGATTCCCTGGAAGCCACACTGGATCGTCTCCATGCCGCCGCTGTACTGCAGCGTGTAGAGGATCAGGATGGCTCCGAAAACGATGATCAGGATGCCGATGGCGGTCACGAAACCCTGAACGGTAAGGGCCGCGACGTATCCTGCGGGAAGCTGCCACGCAAGCACAGCGCCGAGCGCGGTGACAAGCCACGCGACGGGCATGGCCTTGGTGGCGGGCCAGCGCATGCCGACCATCAGCACGAGGGCCAGCACGATGGGTAGAACGGCGACAAGGGCCAGGACTCCAATGGACATAGAAAGGCTCCTTGGAAAGCGAGTTAGAGGTTGAACGATAATCCGTTTTTTCCAAGAACAAGTTGCGTGCCAACTTCTACATGTTGCGACTTCTTCCATTATTCCGGGATATTGTCTTCACGCCCTCCCCTTCTTCGGCTCCGGGGCTATCGGAACCGGTCCGGGAAAACGGACTCCGGCCACGCTGCGAGTACAACATGCCGAAATAAAAGACATTATCCATTGCGAGAGTCGATTTGGAGGAGGAGAAGTGAGTAGGCAAGATCCGTCGAATGAGGATTCATGCCGATGATACCGCGATTTTCCGGGTTTTGAAAGCGCGTCCGACAAACTGGACGACACTCTCCGGTCCGGAAAAACGGACGTGTTCGCCATTGCGGACAACCATCGACCGTTGCGGGACAATGCTTGCTGACGCAACGTCCCAGTCTCCTCAACACGGTATCCCGCTGTGGTGGACACCCCTCTTCCCTGTTCCCGTACGGCGCAGGCACGCTTTGCCGCCGGAATCTGCGCACGGGCGCTTCGCAAGGCGCACCGCCGCTCCTGTCAACTCCACAAAAAAAGACGGGGCGCGGCGTGTCGCCGCGCCCCGTTTCAAGCGTTCGAATGAACCAGTAGGGGCTACTTCCCTTCGCGACCGTCGTCGCAGGGTTCGCCGCCCTTGGCGCGGGCATGCTCGGCGGTGTCGGACACCGCGCACTGCTCGCCAGCTTCGCCGCCCTTGAGCGTGACGCCCTCGGGTCCGATGACCGTGGGGCCTTCAAGAGACGCAAGCGCCTTGAAGTGCTCGAAGCGGTGCAGGTACTGGGTCTCGATCTCGGCACGCAGCTTCTTGGATTCCTCGGGGAAGGTGCGTTCGAGCAGACCGTAGCGGTTCTCGCCGGAGAGGAACTCCTGAAGCGAGCCGTCGGGGTCCTTGGATTCGAGGATGAAGGGGTTCTTGCCCTCATCGGCCAGCTCGGGGTTGAAGCGGAACAGCGGCCAGTAGCCGGACTTGACGGCCAGCTCCTGCTCGTACTGCGACTTGCCCATACCCTTGCGGATGCCCTGATTGATGCAGGGGGCGTAGCAGATGACGAGCGAGGGGCCCTTGTAGGCCTCGGCCTCCTGGAAGGCCTTCATCATCTGCTGCTTGTTGGCGCCCATGGCCACGGAGGCCACGTAGACGTAGCCGTAGGTCATGGCCATGCGGCCGAGATCCTTCTTGCCGGTCTTCTTGCCGGAGGCCGCGAACTTGGCGATGGAGCCGAGCGGCGTGGCCTTGGAGGACTGGCCGCCGGTGTTGGAGTAGACCTCGGTGTCCATGACGAGGATGTTGATATCCTCGCCGGAGGCCAGCACGTGATCCACGCCGCCGTAGCCGATGTCGTAAGCCCATCCGTCACCGCCGAAGATCCACACGGACTTCTTGGTGAAAAGGTCTTCCATGGCGAAGATGTCGCTCAGCACGGGGCTCGGCGAAGCCTCGCACAGCATGTTGCGCACGGCGTCGCCGTAGACTCTGGACTTCTCAGCGTCGTCCTTGTTGTCCAGCCAGTTCTGCATGGCTTCCTTGAGCGCATCCGGGATGTCGGACTCGATGGCCTCGCGCATGAGGTCGCACAGCTTGTTGCGGCGCTGGGTCACGCCAAGGGCCATGCCGTAACCGAACTCGGCCGCGTCCTCGAACAGGGAGTTACCCCAGGTCGGGCCCTGACCGTTGCGGTTGGTGCAGTACGGCGTAGTGGGAGCGGACGCGCCCCAGATGGAGGAGCAGCCCGTGGCGTTGGAGATGATCATCCGCTCGCCGAAGAGCTGGGTAAGCACCTTCACGTACGGGGTTTCGCCGCAGCCAGCGCATGCGCCGGAGAACTCAAGCAGCGGCTGGAAGAACTGGGAGTTCTTCACGCTGTCGCGCTTGGCGAGCAGGTCGCTCTTGTCGCTGATGGAGGCCTCGGCAAAGGTAAGATTGGCCACCTGCGCCTCGATCTGGGTGCCCAGCGGCTTCATGACCAGCGCCTTCTCCTTGGCGGGGCAGATGTCCGCACAGTTGCCGCAGCCCAGGCAATCCTGCGCGTAGACCTGCATGCGGTACTTCATGTCCTTCAGCTCCTTGGCACCCTTCACGTCGACGGTGACGAAGGTCTCGGGAGCGCCCTCAAGCTCGCCCTCGGTGGCCACGAAGGGCCTGATGGCGGCATGGGGACACACGAAGGCGCACTGGTTGCACTGGATGCAGTTCTCGGGAATCCACTCGGGCACGTTGATGGCCACGCCGCGCTTCTCGTAGGCGGCGGTGGACACCGGGAACAGGCCATCGGGCTCGAAGGCGGACACGGGCAGATCGTCGCCCTTCTGAGCGAGGATGGGCCGCACCACGTCGGTGATGAACTCGGGGGCGTCGTGGCCGCAGCCGCAGCAACACTCGTCGGAAGCCTCAAGCCAGGACTCGGGAACCTTGACCTCGACGATGGCGTCGATGCCACGGTCAACGGCCTGATGGTTCATATTGACGATCTTCTCGCCCTTCTTGCCGTAGGTCTTGGTGATGGCGTCCTTGAGCAGCGCCACGGCCTGCTCGAAGGGAATAACCTTGGAGAGCTTGAAGAACGCGGTCTGCATGACCATGTTGATGCGTCCGCCAAGGCCGACCTCGCCGGCGATCTTCACGCCGTCCACGGTGTAGAACTTGAGCTTCTTCTCGGCGATGGTGCGCTTGAGGGAAGCGGGCAGCTCCTTCTCCATCTCCTCCACGGTCCACGGGCAGTTCAGCACGAAGGTGCCGCCGTCCTTGATGCCGTCCAGCAGGTCGTACTGGTGGACGTAGGCCGGGTTGTGGCACGCGATGTAGTCCGCGGCGTTGATGAGGTAGGTGGACTGGATGGGCGAGGAGCCGAAGCGCAGATGGGAAATGGTGATGCCGCCGGACTTCTTGGAGTCGTAGGCGAAGTATCCCTGCGCGTAGAGGTCGGTGTTGTCGCCGATGATCTTGATGGCGCTCTTGTTCGCGCCGACGGTGCCATCGGAGCCGAGGCCCCAGAACTTGCACTGCACGGTGCCCGCGGGGGTGGTGTCGAGATCGGCACGCAGCTCAAGGGAGGTGTGCGTGACGTCGTCCTCGATGCCCACGGTGAACTTGTTCTTGGGCTGGGCCACCTTCATGTTGTCGAAGACGGCCTTGATCATGGCGGGGGTGAATTCCTTGGAGCCGAGGCCGTAGCGGCCAGCGATGATGGTGGGCATCTCGCCGCGCTCCATGAAGGTGGTGCACACGTCCTGATAGAGCGGATCGCCCAGCGCGCCGGGTTCCTTGGTGCGGTCGAGCACGGTAATGGTGGTCGCCGTGGCGGGTAGCACGGAGAGCATGGCCTCGGTGGACCACGGGCGGAACAGGCGGACCTTGATCAGGCCGACGCGCTCGCCCTTGGCCAGCAGGTGGTTGATGACCTCCTCGATGGCCTCGCAGGCGGAGCCCATGGCCACGACGACACGCTCGGCCTCGGGATGTCCGACGTAGTCGAACAGGCGGTAGCGGCGGCCAGTGATGGACTCGACCTTCTTCATGTTCTCGACGGTGAGGGAAGCCAGCTCGTTGTAGTACGGGTTGGCAGCCTCGCGTCCCTGGAAGTAGATGTCGGGATTCTGGGCGGTGCCGCGAATCTCGGGATGCTCGGGGTTCGCGCCGCGCTGGCGGAAGGCCTCGATGGCGTCCCAGTTCACGACCTTCGCGATGTCCTCGTACTCGATGACCTCGATCTTCTGAATCTCGTGGGAGGTGCGGAAGCCGTCGAAGTAGTGCATGAAGGGCACGCTGGCCTCGATGGCGGTCAGGTGCGCGACCAGCGCGAGGTCCATGGCTTCCTGCACGGAAGCGGAGGACAGCATGGCGAAGCCCGTCTGGCGGCAGGCCATGACGTCCTGATGGTCGCCGAAGATGGACAGCGCGTGCGCGGCGATGGCGCGTGCGGAGACATGGAACACGCCGGGCAGCAGCTCGCCGGAAATCTTGTACATGTTGGGAATCATGAGCAGCAGGCCCTGCGAGGCGGTGAACGTGGTGGTCAGCGCGCCAGCGGCGAGGGAGCCATGCACCGCACCGGCCGCGCCGGCCTCGGACTGCATCTGCCGCACGTTCACGGTCTGGCCGAAGATGTTCTTGCGGCCCTGGGCGGCCCACTCATCAGCCACTTCGCCCATGTTGGACGACGGGGTGATGGGGTAGATGGCGGCGCAGTCAGACAGGGCGTAGGCGATGTGTGCCGTGGCCGTGTTGCCGTCCATGGTCTTCATGTGTTTAGACATAAATCCTCTCCTTAAGATTTATGAACGGTTTCCGTCGCATTGGGCACGGGAACCGAGGACGTGTGGGAAAAGCGCCCAAGTCCAACAAGAACCGTGCCAGAAACAGCTTTGCAAAATTTCCAAGCGAATACGGGGCATTGCAAGAATGACATCCCCGCCAACCCCGTCGGCATAGCCCCGGAGGTCTGTTTTTCCGGACAGGAATCGGCGAAGGCCGTTTATTCGCTCAATCAGCAAGCTTCTACCACGTTCATTCTCTACCTTCCATTTCATGAAATCATTGTCCACTCAAAATCAGCCGAGTGGCAAAATAGACGGGTGGACGGACGACGCGCACCGGGAACGGCGAATGCCGTCCGCTTTTCCGGACAGTGGTCCATCCGTCCGAAAAAGCGGACCTCCGCTCATCCCTGCCGCGAGGCGATGCCCGTCTTCTTGAGCAGCGCGTAGTAATGGGAGCGCGACAATCCGGACACCTTGAGGATGCTGGCGAGGTCGCCATCGTAGCGCTCCATCAGGTATTCGAGGTAGCGCTTCTCCATGATGGTCTTGAAGTCGCGAAGGTTGGGCAGCGGCCCGACGAACAGCGCATCCAGCCCGGCGAACGGCGAGCCGCTCTTCGCGTCCACGGCGGGAACGTGCGTCGCCTCCAGTCCGGGACGGGGCGTCTCGCGGCAGGGACCGCCCTTCCCGCCGAGGCTGGCCTTGGCCACCTTGATGCGGATGTCGTGCGGCAGGTGCATGGCATAGAGCGTCTTCTCCTGCCCGGAGGCCACGAAGGCGCGCTCCAGCACGTTGAACAGCTCGCGCACGTTGCCCGGCCACGAATAGGCCCCGAGCACCTCGAAGAAGTCCGAGCCGAACCCCTTCACCGGCAGGCAGTACTCCTCGCAGAGGTTCGTCACGTGGTACATGGCCAGCGGCCGGATGTCCTCCGGACGGCTGCGCAGGGGCGGCAACTCGATGGTAATGGTCTTGAGCCGGAAGAGCAGATCCTCGCGGAAGCGCCCCTCGCGGACCATGGCCTCCAGATCCTTGTTGGTGGCGGCGATGAGCCGAAAATCACTCTGCTCCTCGCGCGTGTCGCCCACGGGCCGAAAGCGCTTTTCCTGCAACACGCGCAGGAAGGACTTCTGGAGCGACATGGGCATCTCGCCCACCTCGTCGAGGAACAGCGTGCCGCCGTCGGCCATCCGGACCAGTCCGGTACGGTCCTTGTCCGCGCCGGTGAACGCGCCCTTGCGGTGGCCGAACAGTGTGCTCTCAACAAGCGTCTCAGTGAGCGAGGCGCAGTCCACCACCACAAAGCGCCCGTCCTTGCGCGGACCGTTCTCGTGGATGGTGCGCGCGGTGAGTTCCTTGCCGGTGCCCGTCTCGCCGGTGATGAGCGTGGACGACACGGACCGCGCCGCCTGCGCGATGAGGTCGAACACGGCGTGCATGCCCGGCGCATGGCCGATGACCCTGTCGAGATTCAGGGCCACCACCGGGGCCTCGGCCTTCTTCTCCTCATGATACTTGAGCGCGCGCTGCACGCTGAGCATGGTCTGCTTGATGGGCGTGGGCTTGACGAGGTAGTCCCACACGCCACCCTGAATGGCCAATTCAGCGCCGTCGGGATCGCCCTGCCCGGTGAGGATGATGACCTCGGGCGCGTCGGGGATGGCCTTGATCTCGGCCAGCGCCTCCAGTCCGTTGCCGTCCGGCAGGCGAACATCGAGAAAGACCACGTCGAAACTGCCCTCGCGCATGGCGCGCAGTCCCTCACCCAGCGTGGCCGCACACTCGCAGTGCAACAGCATCCGCCGCAGCAGGCTCTCCATGGTGCCACGGACCTCGGGATCGTCGTCCACCACGAGAATCCTGCCGAATATGTTCTGATCATTGAGCATTGTCACGCAGCACATCCCTTATGGCTTCGGACAGGATGTTCCTGTCGTATGGTTTGAGCACGACCCGCACGATGTTGGCCTCGTCCTCGGCTGCGGCCATGGCCAGCTCCCGGCCGGAGACCATGATGATGGGCAGATGCGGGGCCACGCCGCCGATCATCCGCGCCAATTGCACGCCGTTGTGTCCCGGCATATCGTAGTCGGTGATGACGAGGTCGATTCCCTGCGTGTCCGCACCGAGCAACTCCATCGCCGCGTCGGCGTCACAGGCGGCGACGACTGCGTAGCCGAGCATCTCCAGCACGCGGGGAATGGTGGCCAACTGGTCCTCGTCGTCCTCCACGAAGAGGATGCGCCCGCGTCCGGGCCGCGCCTGCTCCGCATCAAGGGTGCGCTCCGCGTCCGCGCCGTCGGCCCGCGGCAGGCGGATGGTGAAGGCCGTGCGCAGGCCCGGCGCGCTGGACACCTCGATGCCGCCCTTGTGGACCTTGACGATGCCGAGCACCACGGCAAGCCCGAGTCCGGTGCCCTCGGCCTTGCCCTTGGTGGTGAAGAAGGGGTCGAATATCTTGTCCAGAATGTCCGTGGGAATACCCGGTCCATTGTCCGCCACGGAGAGCGAAACGTAGCTGCCGCGCGGCAGGTTGTGCAGTTCCGCGCCCTCGGCGTCCAGCTCCTCCACTTCGAGACTTATCTCGATGCGCCCGCCCTCAGCGCGCAGGGCGTGGAAGGCGTTGGTGCACAGATTCATGATCACCTGATGAATCTGCGTAGGGTCAGCCAGACAGGTGCCGAGATCGACGCCGATATGGGTGGAGACCTTGATATTGCGCGGCAGCGAGGCCGAAAGAAGGCCCACGGCGTCGCGCACCACGTCCTCGATCTTCACGTACTGGAAGCCCTCCTGCGAGGGACGGCTGAAGGTGAGTATCTTCTTGACCAGCCCGCTACCGCGTTGTGCGGCCTTGAGCACGCGTTCGAGGTCTATTCCGGCTGGCGTATCCGGCGCGACGTCGAGCAAGGCGAGTTCCGTCGAATTGATGATGGACGTCAGGATGTTGTTGAAGTCGTGGGCAATGCCACCGGCCAGCGTGCCGATGGCCTCCATCTTCTGCGACTGGAGCAACTGCTTTTCGAGGCTCGATTCCTTGGTCACGTCCTCGCAGGTGGACAGCGTGCCCATCACGTTCCCCTTCTCGTCGAGCAGCGGCACCTTGTTCACTTCGAGCATACGCGCCTCGCCACGCGCGTTGACCACACTGCGCCGCAGGCGACGGATGGGGCTTTCATCACGAATCACGCGCCGGTCCAGCGGTTCGGCCCAACGCAGGAAGTCGTCAAGCACCGGAATGCCCGACTCCGCGTGCCCGATGAGGCTCCCCGGAGAGGACAGCCCGAAGAATTCCGCGAAGTACCGGTTCGCGCCAAGATAGCGCTGATCGCTGCCCTTCCACGTCACCAGCATGGGGATGGTGTCCATGAGGATTTCCTGAAACGACAACTGCTTCTCCATCTCCATCTCCGCCGTGCGCCTTCGCGCGATGTTGCGCACGAGGAAGAGCGTGATGAGCATGAGCAGGAAGAAGCTGACCATGATCGTCCAGAACAGGCCGCGATCCACCTCGTAGAAGGCGCGCGGCGCGTTGAGGATGAAGCTGCCCGAGGGCAGGTTCCCCTCGCGGATGCCAAGACGCTTCAATTCATTGTAATCGAATTCGTAGCGCCCGCCGGTGGCCTCGTGCAACGGGATATTCTCCACAGCCTCGCCACCCAGCACGCGCAGGGCCATCTGCGCGGCCATACGCCCGTGCTCGCGTCCGGAAATGAGCTTGCCGCCCACGATGCCGTGCCCGAGCAGGAATTCCCAACTCGAATAGATGGGGGCGTCCGAATTGGCGGCCACAACCTCCAGCACCTCCGAGGCCGAATAGAAGCGTCCCTTTATCTTCTGATAGAACGGAATGAAAAAATAGAAGGTGTCCGACGGTGTCTCGCGCACTCGTGAGCGCAGTTCGTCGATGTCGAAGCGCGACCAGTACCGCACATCCATCCTATCCGCGAAGCGCGGCGTCGCGGCGAGTATCTGATTGCGGATGGCCACGCCAGTGACCGACTCGTCGCCGATGATGACCAGTCTGCTCTTTTTAGGGTGCAGACGCAGGGCCAGCCGTAGCGTGGCCTCGGCGTCGAAGTTCTCCACCACCCCAGTTACGCGCCGTCCCTTGATGCGGTCGGGGTGGTAGTCATTCACCCCGCAGAACACCACCGGCACGCCGGGAAAGAGCGCCTCCCCATTGTCGAGGATGAAGTCGAAGGCGTTGTTGTCCGAAACGACGATGACGTCGAACCGACGATTCCGGAATTTTTTGCGGTAGAGATCGCCAAGAATGGACGACACGAGTTCACCCTCGTACCGCTTGAAGTCCATGTACTCGATCTGGAGATCGACGTCACGGTGTCCGGCCAGCGCACCGCGCAGACCGTCGAGAATATCGTCCGACCACGAGTATCCGTCGTGATAGGAATTGAGATAGAGAATGTTTCCGCGCGCGCCCGCGGCCCCGTCGGAGGAGGCCCACGCGCCGGAGCACGCCGCCGCGAAGAGGAGCGCTAGGCCCATACGCGCAAGTATCTTGAGCATCGTCACCTCTGTGGATCGAAACATGGCGGGTCATCCGCCTTCGGTCCAACCCCTTACAAGAATCATTCCCTGCGTATCAGAGGCAGGGCGCTGTGCGCAAATCCCATCGTCACCCCGAAGACGCCCCACCGGCAACGCCAATTCCGCATACAACACTCCGATACGAGGCATGCACAGTAAGCGACTGAATGCAACGCAACTCCATAAGCAATGGTTGATTTTGCCATGCGCCGGAATACCCAATATGCAACAAACCAGTCAAAGCATCATACATACACGAGATAACAGGTTGGTTTCAAACGAGTTCAACCCCAAAAACGCCCAACTCCGGCCATTTTTCACTGAAACAACAGGTTGTTGCGCATTTTGGGCATTGACACTGTTCCCAATACATATGTAATAGACGTACCATATCGTTCATTTCCGATGTTTGAGGGGCATCGGTTGTGAGCGGGCATGACTCATGATAGTGGACCAGCCGTTGCTTCGTGATCTGGCGGACTCAACGGCGCCACACGTCAACAAGGAAGGTTCTTCCACCAGAAAAGTCCGCTGAAACGGAGGGGGATTTTGGCGACTCGATCCGAAAACAGCTCCACGGAACGCCTGTTGCAGACGATCCGTGAGGGGTCTACCGTGCATGCCGCAAGCGACGACGCCACCCGGCAGCCCACACGGCAGACGTCTCGCGACGTCAAGGCTTCCGTGCCGACAAGGGACACGCGGAAGGGACTGCTTCCCACCAAGGGCAAAGGCATCATCGTCGGTCTCGACATCGCCCATGACTGCCTTCGCATCGTCTCAATGGAACGCTCCGGCGGACGACATGTCCTGCGCTCGTTCCGGGAAGCTCAATATCCTCCGCAATCCGGCCCCGGCACACCGGGATTTCCGGAATTTCTCCGAACGCAGGTCAACGCGGCAAGCGCAGGCTCGGGCAAGCCCGAGGTCTGGGCACTTGTGCCCACCGCCGAAGCGGACCTCTGGCGGGTCCGCGTGCCGCGCGTGCCCAAGAAACGCGAATCGGAAACCATTTACTGGGCCGCCCGGCGCGACAAGCAGCTCAACGAGGCCGAAACGCTTCTGGACTTCGAAATCCAGGGCGAGGTCATCGACAAGGGCGTCCCGAAGCTTCAGGCACTGGCCTACACCATCCCGCATGCAGCGCTGCGCCGCATCCGCGACCTCGTCGAAGGTGCGGGGCTGACGCTGACCGGTGCCACCATCCCGCCGCTGGCGCTCCAGACGGCATGCCGCACAACGGGCATCACCCACGGCGCGGCCACCGCGGCCTCGGTCTTCATCGGCCGCAACTGGTCGCGCATCGACATCTTCGATCACGGCAACCTCGTCATGAGCCGCGGCATCAAGGCCGGGCTCGGCAGCATGGTCGACGAACTTCAGGCCAACTACACGCCGCCCACCGTCCAGCCTCCGGCTCCCGAACCGGTCGGCATGGAGGACGCGGAGGTTCCGCTTCTCGAACTCGAACTCGAACCGGAAACCGAACCGGCCGAGATCGAGATCGCGCCCATTCTCGAACTGGAAACCGCCCAGCCCGCCACGCCGGCCCAGCCGGAACCCGTGCGCGAGGCCGCGCCGACGCTCACGCCGGATCAGGCCCGCGATCTGATCATGGCCCGCCTGCTTGGCACGCCCATCGGGGCAGACGTTCCGGGTGCGGAAATGGATGCCGACGCTCTCCTTACCGCCATCAGTAGCGCCCTCGACCGTCTCGTCAGGCAGATAGAGCGGACCTTCGAGCACTACGTGAACACCGAAGGCGGCGATCCCGTCGGGCACATCTTCCTGTCCGGACAGGTGGCGGCCAGCGCGCCCATGAAAAACTTCCTCGCCACGCAGCTCAACATCGAGTGCGGATTTTTCGATCCGCTCGCCGCCGGGGAGGTCGCCCTGCAGGGCGTCACGCCGCCGAGCGATCTCGCCGAGCGCATGACCTTCAACATCACCGCGGCGCTTGCCATGTCGGACAACGCCCACACGCCGAACCTGCTCTTCACCTACAAAGACAAGCAGAAGGCGTGGCAGTCCGCGCGTCAGACACGGATGGTCTACTCGTCCTTCCTCGGCGCGGCGGCTCTGCTCGTCGGACTCTTCGCATGGCAGACGGGCGTCGCCTCCTCCGAGCAGGCGCACCTCGACGCCATCAACGCGGAGATAGCGGCCTACGCCCCGCCGGTGGACGAGCAACTCCTGCTCAAGCTGGCCTCCCAGGTCCAGACCAAGCAGCGCAACCTCAAGGCACTGGCTGAAAAGTACGAGGGCCTCGCCGTCCTAAGCGAAGTGTCAAAACTCACGCCGTCCAACATCCGGCTGACCAAGTTGGATCTCGAAATCGGCAGGCCGAGCGACACGGCCAAGCCCGCCAAGGGCAAGGCTCGCGGACACAACGCCGCCATCGACGAACCGAGGCTGCTCATCCTTGAGGGGCGCATCACGCAAGGCGGTGACGCCAAGGATTCCATCCTCGCGTCATACATCGTCAAACTGCAGAACTCGCCGCTGTTCGCCGATCCCATGATCCACAGCCGCGAGGCCATCGGCCCGGCCGCCGAAAGCGGACTGCACTTCATCCTGCACGTCAACGTCCAGAGGTAGCGGCCATGCGCAAGACACAGACTCTCCACAAAAGCAATCTGGTACGGGGGCTGGTGTGCCTCGCGGTGCTGGCCGTGTTCTTCACGCTTTTCAACCTGCGCACGGCGACCCGCACGAAGGACATCCGCCGCGAGACGCAGCGCGCAGAATCCGTGCGCCAACGCCAGCAGATACTGCACCCGCTGTATGCGGAATTCGTGAGCAGCCTCAAAACCCGGGCATCCTCACTGCCCCTTCCCGAGTCAACCACACTCGCCACGGGGGACATCGAAGGCGTCAAGCCGGACATCACTGCTCTGGCCCGCAGCTGCAACCTCCTCCCACAGTGCGTGAACTGCGACCCGCTGTCGCTGGCGCTGGAGGAGGGCCGCATGGCCGTGGACATCACCGTCACCGGCGGTCTCGGCGATTTTCGCGACTTCTACGTGGAACTCGGCGCGCTGCCCTATCTGCGCGACATCGAGCGCATGCGCGTGACGGAAGGCCCCGGTGTCACGAGCTTCCAACTCAAGGCCTGGGTGGCCGTGGATAACGGCTAGCCGCCGGAGGAACCAGCATGCAGAAACGCGAAATCATCCTGATATGCATCATGGGGGTGGCCATCCTCTACGGCGGCTACACGCTGCTGTTCCAGGACACCGCCAGCGTGCGCGCCAAGGGCAAGGACATCGCCGCCGCGGACCTCAAGGCAATGATCAAGGATATGCGGTCCATGGTTGCCAAAGAACGCCCGAGCGAACTGGACATGTACAAGCTCTCGCTCGCCGAGGGCACCGAAATGGCCGATCCCTTCCTCAAGCTGCCCAAGGCCGACCTGGCCGGGCAGGAGGAAAACGTCGTGGTCACCACCAACAGCACCGACTACGTCTACAGCGGCTACGTCGAGTTCAACCGCCGCAAGCTCGCCATCATAAACGGCGAGGAATTCGGCATCGGCGAGCATGTCGACGAGAACGGCTGCGCCATCATCACCATTGGACCGGACACGGTCCGGCTGGAGCGCACCGATCCCGCAAGCGGCATGAGAGAACAGATCATCGTCCCCATCAGAGAGGACATCATAACCTTCACCGAGGACAGAAATGCGCAGAGAATCCCGCAATAAGCCCATTCTGCTCGGCGCCCTGGCCCTTTGTCTGATCCTTGCGATCGCCGGCTGCGCCCACGACAAGAAGGCCAAGGAGTCCGAGAAGTTCCTTGAGAAGTGGAAGACCATCGCGGCCCAGTCGGAAGGGCACTCCCCCTCCTTCAAACCGCATACCTACGAACCGCTCGTCCCGGCCGAGGTCGACAAGGCCGTCATCGCCGAAAAGGAGCTGCCGACCAAGGTCGTCTCCCTGCGCATGCACGACGCCAACATCGTGGCCGTGCTGCAGGCGCTGGGCCGCATCGCCGGACAGAGCATCATCGTCAGCCCCAACGTCTCCGGCTCCGTCAACGTGAACATCGTCAACCAGCCGTGGAACGAGATATTCAAGAGCATCGTCAAGACCAACGGCCTCGCCTACGAGTGGGAAGGCGACATCCTGCGCGTGATGACGCCGGAGGATCTCGAAACCTCCATCAAGCTCAACGCCCTCAGGAATCGCCAGCCGCTGGCGACCACCGTGCTCAATATCCGCTACGCCGAGGCCGCCAGCCTTCAGGAGTATCTGGGCAAGATGCTCACGCAGGATGGCGAGGGCAAGGCCCGTGGTACCGTGGAGGTCGACACGCAGGCCAACGCCCTCGTCGTGCAGGCCATCCCGGAGGACGTCCGCCGCATCGTGAAGCTGGTGGAGCATCTGGACCGGCCTAGCCGCCAGATCAAGCTCAAGGCCCACATCGTGGAGACCACCAGCGACACCGCGCGCGAACTGGGCATCCAGTGGGGCGGCGGCTTCAAAAGCGACGGCATGGGCGGCTACAACAACAACATGTGGGTCGTCCCGGGCGGCACCGGCGGCACCGTCGGCACCGATCCCGTTCAGGGCGGCGGCACCACGCCCACGCTCAACAACAACAATAACGGCCTGTCCGGTCACGGCATGGTGTCCAGCTTCATCCCCAAGACCTTCCCCAAGGACGGCTCGGGCCTGTCGCTTGGCCTCATGTTCGGCAAGATCGGCGGTAACATTCTCGAAGCCCAGTTGGCCGCGCTGGAAAGCGACGACAAGCTGCGCATCCTGTCGAGTCCGTCCATCACCACCCTCGACAACCAGACCGCATTCACCGAGAACGGCGCGGAAGTGCCCTACATCTCGCTGGACGAGGCCGGGAATGCCGACGTGGAATGGAAGGACGCCGTGTTGCGCCTCGAAATCACGCCGCACGTCATCGACAGCGACGTCATGAAGCTCAAGATCAAGGTCAAGAAGGACGAGGTGGACCTCACCCGCAACGTGCAGGGCAATCCCTACATCATCAAGAAGCAGACCGAGACCACCCTCGTCACGCGAGACGGCGAGACCGTCGTCATTTCCGGCCTGACCAAGCACCGCGCCTCCACGGGCGACACGGGCATTCCCGGACTCAAGGACGTGGCGGGCGTCGGCAAGCTCTTCTCCAGCGACAGCAAGTCCAATTCCCTCGAAGAGGTGCTCATCTTCATCACGCCGTCCATCCTGAGCGAATGGTCCGACGGCACTCCGACGAAGAACATCGAGCAGCTCGAAAAGGAATACGACGAGAAGACCGACGACGAAAACGGTGACCAGTAGCCAAACCCGAGGCGACAGCTGACGACATGGACTACTACGGCATACTTGGCTTCGGAAGGGAGCCGTTCTCCAACACCCCGGACCCGGATTTCTTCTTCCGGTCCGAGGGGCATGCGAACTGCCTGAATCGGCTGGAAATCGCCCTCAGGCTCCGCCGCGGACTCAACGTGGTGCTGGGCGAGGTCGGTCTCGGCAAGACCACCCTGTGCAGACAGCTTCTGCGCTGTCTGGACGTGGAAGGCATCGAGACCCACCTCATCCTCGACCCGGCATTCGGCTCCGCGGCGGAGCTTCTGGGGCAGTTGCACGCCATGTTGACCGACGCGCCCGCCCCGCCGGACGCATCGGAATGGGAGATCAAGGAGCGCATCAAGAACACCCTGTTCACCAAGGCGGTGGATCAGGGGCGCATCGTGGTGCTCATCGTGGACGAGGGGCAGAAGATCAGCCCCGAATGCCTCGAACTGCTCCGAGAACTGCTCAACTACGAGACCAACGACGCCAAGCTGCTGCAAATCGTCATCTTCGCCCAGCCGGAGTTCGACGAGCTGCTCGCCGCCATGCGCAACGTGGAGGATCGCATCAACGAGCGCATTCTCCTCGAACCGCTCACCCTCGCCCAAACCACCGAAATGGTCCGCCACCGCATCGACCTCGCCAAGGCGGGCTATGCGGAGCCGATCATCTTCTCGCGCGGGGCCTTTGCGGCTCTGCACATGGCCACGGGCGGGCATCCGCGCAAGATCATAAACCTCTGCCACAAGGTCATCCTCGCGCTCATCCTCCAGAACAAGACCACCGCTGACGCGGCGATGGTCCGGTCCTGCGCACGCAATATGCCACGACGCCACAAGCGCGGACTGCCCAGATGGGCTGCCGCGGCACTCGTGGTCATCGCCATCGGGGCGGCGATGCTCGCCTTTCCCGAGGTCCGCAGGCCAATGATCGAGCGCGTGAACGGATGGACCGAAGTCGCCATCACGACAGCTCCCCAACTGACAGCCGACACAACGGCGAACGGTCTGGAGCGTCCCCACGGCACTCCGGCGCTCGAAGGGACACTTCCCGCACCGGCCGAGGCAACCATGTCCGCGCTTCCCGCCCTGCGGGCGACGCCGTCCCCGGACGGACGCGACCTCGCAGCGACCGGGATCAGTCAGGATACTGCCGCCACGCACCCTGCGCCACTGCCCGCACAGGACATGCGCGAGGACACGGCGCAGGACTTCGAACCTCCCCGCCAACTGGGCTGCATCGTCGTCGCCCCGCGCGACAAGCTGTCGCTCATCATGGCCCGCGTCTACGGAATATACGACACCGCGGACCTCGCCCACGTGCTCGAAGCCAACGGGCAACTCCGCGATCCCAACGTCATCACGCCCGGTAGCGCCCTGCGCTTCCCCTGCGTGGCGACCTATCCGGCGGGGGAATTCTCCCGTCACACATGGATTGAACTGAACCGTGCGGGCACGCTACGCGAGGCCTATGCCCTGCTGCCGTCCGCGCCCGACGACTGCCGCATCCTGAGCCACTGGACCCCGCGCGAAGGCCTCGCCTTCAGCGTGGTCCTGCGCGATGCATTCACCTCGCCGGTCGAGGCCCGCGCCGCCATGGCGCGCCTGCCCCAGTCCCTGCGGGACAATGCACGCCTTCTGGACGGCAAGGCCGAGAACATGGTCTATCTGGGCGGCGCGGGCTTTTCCCGCTCCCTTGGCGGCTCGCGCCCCGGCGCCTGATCCGCGCCCCGGACCCGCATCGAAAAACATCAGCACCTGGAGAGGGGCATGACTGTTCGCAAACGCATGAGACTCGGCGAGATGCTCGTTCAGGCCGGACTTCTGGACGACAAGGAACTCCCTGCCATCCTCAAGGACCAGTCCTCCTCCGGCCTGCGACTGGGCCAGTATCTCGTTCAGAAGGGGTTCCTCAAGGAATCCCAGATCGTGGAACTTGTCAGCAGACAGCTCAAGATTCCCACCTACAAGGCGGACACCTACCCCGTGGAGGTGGGCGCGGAAAACCTCGTGCCCGCAGACCTCGCGCAGAAGCACAACCTCGTGCCGCTGCAGCGCAAGGGGCGGCTGCTGACGGTCGCCATGTCCGACCCCATGGACATCAACGCCATCGACGCGGTGGAGATATTCTCCAACCTCGAAGTGGACCCCATCATCTGCACCGAACGCGAATTGCAGGAACTGACCTACGCCACCTACGGCATCCAGTCGGACCTTGATGACGTGCTCGGCGCGATGGAGAACGCGGAAATCCAGACAGACGAGAACGCTTTGCCGGAGGCGGAGCAGGACCTCGCCGTGGATTCCCTCGAAGGCATGGCCTCCGAGGCTCCGGTGGTGAAGCTCCTGAACTCGATCCTCTCGCAGGCCGTGCGCGAAGGCGCGAGCGACGTGCACATCAGCCCCGAGAAGAACTACATCCAGCTTCGCTTCCGCGTGGACGGCAAGCTGCGCGAGATTCCCGCTCCGCCCAAAAGCTACTTCCTGCCGCTGGTCTCGCGCGTGAAGATTCTCGCGCACATGGACATCGCCGTGTCGCGCATCCCGCAGGACGGCCGCTTCTCCTTCCAGTTCGAGAAGCGGGACATCCACGTGCGCGCCTCCAGCCTGCCCACCATCCACGGCGAGAACATCATCCTGCGCCTGCTCGCCCGCGACGGTCAGATCGCCAATCTCGAAGACCTCGGCATGGCCGACGCAGACCGCGCCAAGGTCCTGAATGCGCTGCACAAGCCCTACGGCATGATTCTGACCACCGGCCCCACGGGCAGCGGCAAGAGCACCAGCCTCTACGCCGCGCTCAAGCGCCTGAACCAGCCGGACATCAACATCATCACCCTCGAAGACCCGGTGGAATACCGCGTCGCGAAAATCCGGCAGGTGCAGCTCAACCGCCGCGCGGGCATGACCTTTGCCAGCGGCCTGCGCTCCATCCTGCGGCAGGACCCGGACGTCATCCTCGTGGGCGAAATCCGTGACGGCGAGACGGCGGGCATCGCCGTACAGGCCGCCATGACCGGCCACCGCCTGCTGTCCACCCTGCACACCAACGATGCGTCGGGCGCGGTGACGCGCCTCATCGACATGGGCATCGAGCCGTTCCTCGTGGCCTCCACGCTGCTGGTATCCATCGCCCAGCGCCTGCTGCGGCGCAACTGCCCGCACTGCCTCGAAGAATACCAGCCGCCGGCACCGGCGCTTCGCGCCATGGGCCTGCCCGAAACCGGCCAGACCTACCTCCGGGGCACGGGCTGCCGCATGTGCAAGAACACCGGCTACTCGGGCCGCATCGCCGTGTTCGAGGTGCTGGAGATCGACGAGCAGATTCAGGACATGATCATGGCCCGCGCCTCGTCGGCGGACATCACCCGCGCCGCCATGGAGGCCGGAAAGCTCCACACCCTGAAGCAGGACGCCGCGGAAAAGGTTCTTCAGGGCATCACCACCCTCGAAGAAGCCGCCTCGACGGTCCTCATCTGATAGGGAAACGACGCCATGCAGAAATTCAGATATCAAGCCATCACGGACTCGGGATCGCCCGTCAGCGGCGTCATAGAGGCCGACAGCACGGAACTCGCGCTGGACATGCTCGTCTCCAAGGGTCTATTGCCCTCGGAGGTGCGCCCGGCGGGTGCAAGCCTCTCGCTAAACTTCAAGGCCATCGACGAAATGCTCGCCACGGTGAAGCCCGGCGACCTCATCCTGTTCACCAAGCAATTCCGGACCATGGTCAACGCGGGCCTGTCCATCCTGAACGTCCTCGACGTGCTGGAGCAACAGACCGAGAACCCCAAGCTCAAGAAGGCCGTCATCGCCATCTCACAGGACATCCGGCAGGGCACGACCATCTACGAGGCCTTCAGCAAGCACCCGCGCATCTTCGACAATCTCTATTGCAGCATGCTGCGCGCGGGCGAGGTCAGCGGCAATCTGTCCGAGGTGCTGGAGCGGCTCATCTACATCATCCAGCATGAGTTCGAGATCAAGCAGCAGATCAAGTCGGCCCTGACCTATCCGGCCATCGTGGTGACGGCGCTATTCGGCGCGTTCATCTTCCTGCTCACCTTCGTCATCCCGAAGTTCATGGGCATCTTCGCCTCGGCCAAGATCGAATTGCCCATGCCCACGCGCGTGTGCATCTTCCTGTATGATGGGCTGAACAACTACTGGCCGCTCATCGTGGGCGGCGTTGTGCTCGGCGTGACGGCGCTGGTCATGTACTGCCGCACCCCGCAGGGGCGGCTGGTGCGCGACAAGTTCCTGTTGCGCTGTCCGCTCATCGGCAAGGTGATGCTCAAGGCCGCTATGTCCCGCTTCGCCGCCATCTTCGCGCTGCTCCAGTCCAGCGGCGTGTCGGTCATCAACTCGGTGAGCGTGCTGGCGCAGACCATCGGCAATGCCGCCATCGAGCGCGTCTTCGAAAATCTCAAGGACCAGTTGCAGGAAGGCAAGGGCATCTCCCGGCCGCTCAAGTCCTCGCCCTTCTTCACCCCGCTCATCATCACCATGATCGCCATTGGCGAGGAGTCCGGCAATCTGGACGAGATGCTGCGCGAGGTGGCCAGCCACTACGACTACGAGGTGGAATACTCCGTGAAGAAAATGGCCGAGATGATCGGCCCCATCCTCATCCTCGTCCTCGCGGGCGTGGTGGGCTTCTTCGCGCTGGCCATCTTCCTGCCCATGTGGGACCTGACCAAAATGGCGGGATGACGCCATGCGGTTCCGCGTCGGTCTCGGCTTTCTGGTGCCGTTCGTCCTCGCGGGGGTGACGGTCCTCTCGGTGCTGGTCACGGACCGGGCACTGGCCCTTCTTCATCCCGGCTTCGCGCAGAGCATGGAGGCACGCCTCGCCCTGCTCTGCGCGGTGTCCGGCGGCGTGTGCTTCGCCGCATCGCTCATCACCTTCCGCTGGCTCACCGGCCCGCTGGAGCGCTTCCTCAAGCGCGCACGGGAGATCAACGTCCTCTCGGACGTGGCCGAGCGCGACACTGGTGACAAGCCCGCCACGGACCCCGCAATCCTCGACGACCTGTTCATGCAGGTGTCCAACGTGCTGAGCGCGCTGGACGCCAAGGCCCTGTTTCCGGACATCGTCTGCCACAGCCGCCCCATGCGCGAGGTGCTGACCCGCGCGGCCAAGGTGGCACAGAGCGACGCCACGGTACTCATCACCGGCGAATCCGGCACGGGCAAGGAACTGGTGGCCTCGGGCATCCACAGCCGCAGCCGCAGGGCGGAAGGTCCCTACATCGCCGTGAACTGCGCGGCCATTCCCGATCAACTGCTGGAAAGCGAACTCTTCGGACACGAGCGCGGCGCCTTCACCGGCGCGGTATCCGCCAAGCCGGGCAAGTTCGAGCTTGCCGACGGCGGCACGCTGTTTCTGGACGAGGTGGGGGACATGCCGCTGGCCACGCAGGCCAAGATTCTGCGCATGCTGGAGAACGGCGAATGCACGCGGGTGGGCGGGACAAAGGCGAAGAAGTTCAACGTGCGCGTGGTGGCCGCCACCAACCGCGACCTGCGAACCATGGTGGCCGAGCGGACCTTTCGCGAGGACCTCTACCACCGCCTGAACGTCTTCCCCATCCACATTCCGCCACTGCGCGAACGCCGGGAGGACATCCCTGCGCTGGTGCAGCACTTTCTGGAGCGGCAGGGGCACGACCTGCACTGCGCCCCGGAGATGCTGCAACTCTTCATTTCGCGGGACTGGCCGGGCAACATCCGCGAACTGGCCAACCACGTGGAGCGCGCGGCCGTGCTTGCGGAGGACGGCGTGATGCGCCCCCTGCCGGAGCAAACGTCACGCGGGGAAACGGCGCATGCTGATGACGCCGCATCCGATGCCACGCCGGGCCACCCCACAGCGGAGCACAGCCCAACCGGACAGACAGACATCGACACCTACCTCGCGGCCATGGAGCGTCAGATGATCTGCGCGGCGCTGCAACAGTCCGGCGGCATTCAGGCCAGAGCGGCGGAACTTCTGGGAATCAAGCCACGGAGTCTGTGGCACAGGGTAAAGAAGCTGGAGATCAATGTGGGGGAATACAAGGAAGGATGAAAAAAACGAAGGTAGCGCGACAGTAGAAACGCCTATCACCAAGGTGAGGGGCAGGCCCCTCACCTTGGACAAAAATTGATCAGCTACCGGTAAATCCAGTGGGGAGAGTGTAGGTGACTGATCTGGTCAATCCAGTACCCGTAACCTGGAAGGTGCACTGGCCCGTTCCGCCAGTACCTGTACCCACTGCACCAACGATGGACAGGCCAGAATTCGCCACCTCATGAGTCCAAGAGGTGTCCGCGGCAGCGCCGGTGGGGCACACGATAGTAGTCGCGTCATTCAACGCTGCATTGGCCACGCGGAGGCTGCACTCGCTCTGCCATGCGGCGATGATCCCATCAGCCGCAGCCTCACGCGCGTCAGCACGCGCATCAAGGAATCTCGGCACAGCGGCGGCGGCCAGGATGCCGAGGATGACGATCACCGCGATCAGTTCGATCATGGTGAAGCCGTTCTTCTTTCTGTTGTTCTGCTTCATCTCCATCTCCTCTTGTGTTCGAGTATGAGACTCATGGCCCCGGGCCATCCGAGACCCGCTTCACGCCAATCAGGTAGCATCTTCCGTGCCAGAGCGTACGACGGATGACGGTCAGCGTCGGCGAAAGTATCCACGCGATTCCGGGAAATTGCAAGAGGCAGGCACGACGGGAACGCAAGCCCAATACACTCCCCCCACATCCACGCTCCATGGTGTGATGCCCAGCAAGGACCATGCTCCACAGTTTGGAGCGCCACCTCCAAAAAATGATGTTCCCCAACCAAGCCAGACGGGGCGCGGGCTGGCCGGTTCAAATTCCTGACGAAAACTGCTGACAGGCACAGGCCTTCACGTTAGGAATGAGCCAACCGCCATAGCCAACCGGCTCATTTCATGGCGGAACATTCCCGCGCCAGCCCGCACGCCGGAGCACGGCGCACGCACGCTGTGAACGTCAAAAAATCCTGCCCTCGCGGGCATCGTACGAGGCACTCATGGGCACCACCACATTCCCTTCCCTGCACGTTCGCGAACGAAACGCCGCCGGGAAACGCCGCGTCTGCATCCTCTGCTCCCTCGCGGGGGCCGCATTCTGCATCGCCGCCGCCATCGGCGCGCTCGACAGCGCATGCATAACGTCCGGCTGCGAGCTTTACCGGGGCACATCGTTCCTCGGCCTTTCCCTGTGGTGGTGGGGCGCGGCGTGCTTCGTCACACTCGGCGGGCTGTGCTTTCGCAAACATCTCGACCTCGCGCGCGGGCTTGCCGCCGTGGCCCTCGGCGTGGACATCCTGCTGCTCGGCTGGATGGCGCTGTCCGCCACGTGCGTGAATTGCCTGCTGGCCGGAAGCCTCTTCGCGCTCGTCTTCCTCTGCCTCTACTCCGGCAAATTCCTCGCCCGGCCCGCCATGCTGACGCTCGGCGTCGTGTGGCTGTGCGCGCTCACGCCCAACCTCGCCGCCGTCGCGCAGGAAACCGCGCAGCCATGGATCATCGCCGGACCGCAGGTCTCGCCCGTGCGGCTGTACTTCTCGCCCTCCTGCCCGGCCTGTCGCAAGGCCCTGCACGATATGGCGGGCAACGAGGGCGTTGCCTATGTGCCCGTGCCGAAATCCGGAACGGACCTCATCCGCATGGCCCACGTGACCAAGCGCCTTGCCGAGGGAGCGAGCCTTGCCGAGGCCGTGGACGCCTCCGCCGAGGCGACGGAACTTCCCGAGCACTACGGATTCGGGGACCGCATGCGCCTGCGCTGGAATCTCTTCCTGAACCGCGTCACGTTTCGGCGCTTCGGCTCGCGGAATCTGCCGCTCATGACCACAGTAGGCTGGTATGGCGAAACGAGCGATGCGAATGCCGCACACACGGCGACGCCACAAAAAAAAGGCGTATGACGAAATACAGCCTCACGGCGGACCATTTCAAACATACGCTATCACGATTTGTTTCACGCGCCCTGCATTGAACACGCATCGTATTTGCGATGCATCGAAAGCAATGGTATCCATTTTGCTACCATTACAACATGATGCATGCCCATCATTGCACTTGCCACGAAACCACTAGCGACAGAGCGGCCCGACCATGCACAGACCACGCCTCCATTCGCACGCCACGGACGCTTCCGGCTTCACCCTGATTGAACTGATCGCGGTGATCGCCATCCTCGGCATCATGGCCGCCACGGCCATCGCCGGATTCGGCAACCTGTTCGATGTGAACCTGCGCGCCCAGAGCGAAGTGCTCAAACGGCACCTGCGCTACGCCCAGCACATGGCGCTCAGCACTAGCGATCCGTGGGGCGTGAGCAGTGCGGGAACGTCCTACTTCCTTTTCCACGGCACCACGGCCACGCAGGAACACCTGCCCGCGGAAAACGACATCGTGCGCACCATCCCGGACGGCATCTCCGCAGGCGCATGGACCGTCACCTTCGACGCCAATGGCGAACCCGCCGCCACGGGCGAGGGCATCGCCGCATCCACCGCAGGCTGGACCATTACCCTCAGTATGCCCGACCGCACTCCCGAAACGCTGACCGTCACCGCAGACACGGGGTTCATTCCATGACGTCGCGTCACGCCCGCAGCCGCCAGCACGGCTTCACGCTCATCGAGATCATCGTCACCATCGTGTTGCTCGCCTTCGTGGCCACCATCGTGGCCAACTACATGATGAGCGCAGTGGCGCACAGTTCCCTGCCGGTGGTCCGCGTGCTCGACCGAGGCTCGGCGCAGGGCGTCGTGGAGGCCGCCAGCGCAGACTACCGCCAGTTGCTGGCCGACAACCCCTCGGCATCGCAGACGGCCCTCTCGACCCTCAAAAGCCGCCTCGAAGGCGGGCACTACGGCACCTACACCGTCGAGACGAAATACATCTCCTTCGACGGCAGCGGCATGGAACAGACCGCCCCCTCGGGCGACAACATTCTCAAGGTCCGCATCACCGTCGGCGACCAGACCGTCGTCACGCTCTTCGCACGATAGGACGGCCACCATGACGCACACGCCCACCCATCCCCGAGGCAACGGCTTCACCCTCATCGAACTCATCGCCACGACAGTCCTGCTCGGCATCATCTCCGTGGCGGGCGGCATGTTCATCACCGAGGGCGCACGCGGCTATCTGCTCACCCGCGAAAACACGGAGACGAGCCAGAAGCTCGACCTCGCCATCATGCGCCTCGAACGCGAACTGCGCGAGGTCATGGCCGTGAGCAACATGGACAGCCCCACCTCGGACCACATCGTGTTCGAACGCCCCGGGAACTCCAATGGACGCGCCATCGCCCTCGTCGGCAACCAGATCAAGGTCATCGACGGAAGGACGCTGCCCACCGCCTCCACCGGGCATGTGCTCATCGACGACGTCAGCGGCTTCACCCTGACGCCCTTCAGCGGAACCAACGCGTGGCGCACCTCCGACGACATCGAGCTGCTGTCGGCCATCCGCATCAATCTGGCCTACCAGCACGAGAGCGCCGGAACGCTCACGGTGTCCACCACCGTTCTGCCGCGCAACAACAACAATCTCGGCGGCTCGCCGCCGCCCGACGAAGTGCCGGAGGTGCCGGACTACTGTTTCGTGGCCACGGCCGCGTGCGGTGGGGATACGCACCCCATGGTCATCGCCCTGCGCAACTTCCGCGACCGCTTCCTGCTGACATGGGACGGCGGCCGCGCCTTCGTGGACTTCTATTACACCAACGGCCCGGCGTGGGCGGACTACATCCGCGTGCGCCCATGGGCGCGCGATGCGGCCTATGTGGCCCTGCTGCCGCTCACCGGGCTGGCGCTCTTGCTGTTGTGGTCGCCATGGGCGGCCGCAGGCGTCGTGCTTGGCACGCCGCTGGCCGTACGCGCCGTCCGCCGCGCCTGCCGCCCCCGAGACCGTGACCGCAACATGTTCGATCACGCGCGGGGCAGCGTGATGCTCGCCGTCATCGGTGCCATGGTCTTCATGGGCATCGTGGGCGCGGCCATGGTCCCCATGTTCACGACCTCGATCACCGACCAGACCGTCATGAACCGTGGTAGCCGCGCCTTCTACCTCGCGGAGGCAGGATACGCCGTGGCCGCCCACGAGTATCTGACTGCAGACGGCACCAACAAGGACACCAAGCTCCTCGAACTCCACGGCAAGACCTATACCCTCGCCGACGGCGATGGCAGCTTTACCATCCGCATGCGCCCCCGCTGGTTCGAGGTGACCGGCAACAACAACACGCAACTGACAACGGTGGTCCTCGGCGAACTGGACAACAACTTTCCGCCGGACTCTGGCCAGTTGCTCGTCAACGGCGTGCCCTTCAACTACAACGGCGTCACCCGCTCCACGACAAGCTACGAAGGATACACCGTCCCGAGGCTCGTCTTCTCCCTGACCACGTCCGCCGCGGGCTACGACTTCACCGGCTTCGAGGCCCTGCCCCGAGCTACGGCGGCCTCGGACACGTTCAGCCGCACCAACGATCTCGTTCTGCAAAGCGGTGCGGACGCCTTCCCGGAATTCAGCGGCGCATTCACCATTTCATCTGATAGCAACACCTACACCTACCAGCGCCGTGTCGGCTCCACGCTCACGGGCATCCGCCTCGCCGACAGCCCAACCACGGACTTCCCCGCCGTCTCCGTCACGTCCGGAGACGTGGTGGCCCTCGACAAGTTCGTCACCATCCGCACCACGGGCCAGCTCGGCGACGCATCGCACACGCTGACCTACCTGACGCCCATCGGTTGGACGCAGGCGGGCGACGACATGGAACGCGCGAGCCTGCATGAACGCTTCGACAACATCAACGCGAACTTCGCCACGGGCGGGCACGACAGAGGACAGATCGGCTCGCACACCATCGCCAACGTCGACGGCGGCAACGCGCTGGATGTAACAGGATCGGAGAACATCTCACTGTTCGGAAACACCGGGTACTGGAGCAACATCTCCTTCAGCCCCGGCGCTGGCTCGCCGGTGAACCTGAGCAGCATCTGGCGCACCAACGGCAACACGCTCAGCTACGATGCGCAGCTCAAGCTGTACGTCGGCCCTGGAAGTCTTGACGACAACCGCTACTGGGTCGGCGGCATCACCTTCCGCATGCAGAACAATAGCAGCGGCAGCGAACTCTTCACCTACGGCCTCTCCTACCTTCGCGCGCGTCAGGTGAAGCGAGTCGGAGAATGGTACAGTTCAACGTTCCTCGATGGCGACGTGGACGAAGTTCCTAACGCCATCGTTCCAAGCCAACTCTTCACCGGGACAATGGAACGGTGGGACCAAGGCTTCTGGTGGCCGGAGCACCGCTACTCCCAGCCCGCAATCGTGCTCTGGGCGCGTGATGCCACAAGCCCGGACGCTGGCTTCAAGTGGCTGGCCTACAAGATTCTCGACGCCAGCGACTCCGTTCTCTCCGGTTCCTATCCGAACTTCCGCATGAAGCCATGGTCCACGCTCATGCTGCGGCTCGTGGAAGCCCAACCCATGAATTTCACGGCACCGGCCTCCACACCCATCATGTCCGGTGCCGTCATCAACATCGGCGGCGACACCCCGGGCAGCGCGCGTCTGGCCGGTCAGCCCATCCTCACCCGCAGGACATGGGGCGGCGGTGGCAATGTTCAGGGCACTCTGCCTCTGGCAAAGATCAAGGGGAACATCCGCAGCACCGGCGGCGTGCTCTTCGAGAATCCCGACGGCTCGCAGGGGACGCTCACCCTCACCGGCACCCTCGGCGCAAAGACAAACTATATCCGCGCGTTCTACGGCGACACGACCGCACACGGTACCACCGGAACGGCATGGAACGACAACAACCGCCACGCGAACCCGCGCAACGAGGTCCACTGGCCGCCGGACGACAGGCAGTCCCTCACCACCAACAACGACTGCATGACGCTGGTGCAATGGGACAACGTCAGCGGGGGTGCCACCAATGTCACCACATCCGTAGCGGAGGAGCAGAATTCCATCGTCACCATCAGCACGCTTCTTTCCCCGGATTCAGGGATGGCCTTGCAATCGACGGACCTCGGCATCCACGCAGTCGGCAACACGGCAACCAACCTCTACTTCGACGACTTCGGATTCCAGGCCTGGACGGGCCGCGGCGGCAAGGGCTTCCGCGCACCCATCATGTACTCCAACTAGACCCAAGGACTTTACGAACCGCATGCACCGATTCGACCGATTTTCGCTTTCGACCTACGCTGCGCCGCGCCGCGCGCTCCTTGCCGTGTGCGCGCTCTTGGCCCTCGTCCTTCCCGGCTGCAACGACGCGGGTACGGCGCACAAGCTCGTCGACGCGCCGGACGGCATCCTGCGCGAGGCGGCCATCGCCGCGTTCGTCGATCCCGACGCCGTGCGCGGTAGCTTCACCATCGAGGCGCTGGTGGCCCACTGCGACGAAGACTTCCACGCCACAACGGACCTCGACGGCATCAATCCGGACGGCCCCTTCGTCGAAGGCGTCATCGACAACGGCGACAAGGGCCAGACGCCCTTCGCCCTCGAACTGCGCCCCACGGATGACACCCGCGAGAGCTATCGCCTCATCCGCTTCGGCGCGCCCACCGGCCGCCCCGTGCCGCCCACGGACGCAGACTGGCGGCGCGTGCTCGACGACTTCATCGACACGCAGACCGGCACTGGCGGCCTCACCCCGGAGTACGACCGCTTCACGCGTCTCGCGCTCAAGGGCTACATCCGCGCCCAGATGGACCACTTCATCAACCACGCTCGCTTTGCGGGCAATCTGCGCGACCTCGAACGCCACGGCGCGGCTCCGCTTCCGCGCGGTATGAACCTCGAATTTCTCCCTAGCCCCGACGGTAGCGAATGCCTGATGACCGCCCACCACGGCGATGGACAGGCCATCTTCGGTTGCCTGCTGCCCGATGCGGACATCTTCGACTCGCGCGAGCGCATCGTACTCGCCACCATCCGCCTCGCCACGGCGGACCCCATCGACGCCGTGCGTCCACTCCTCACCGGTTTCGTCGACCTCGCACGGGCCGACGCATCGGGCAGGACGGCATTCGATCTGGCCGAGGAAAAGGCGTTTCCGCAAACATTGCGTGCGCTTGTGGACTACACTCCCCCGGAAAGCTAAAGTTGTTCCCCGGAGGAACACGCAGATGCAGCGATTCAGAAGCCTCGTCGTGGCCTGTCTCAAGGACGGCATCACCGACATGCACATCACCGGCGGACACCCCGTGGTGTTCCGCAAGCACGGGCAGGTGTTTCCGCAACGCAAGACCGCCTTTTCCCCGGAAGAGGTGGACACGCTGGTGGCGCGCCTTATCAACCCGCGCCAGAAGGAAACCCTGCGCAGTCGCTGGTCCGTGGACTTTGCCATCACCGAGGCCGGCGCGCGCCTGCGCATCAACGTCTTCTCCACCACGCGCGGGCTGTCCATGGCCATCCGCTTTCTGCCGGGAACCACGCCCACCATCGAATCCCTGAATCTGCACCCGAGCCTCAAGGACTTCTGCTCGCTGCGCTCCGGCCTGCTGCTCTTCTGCGGAGCGACCGGAAGCGGCAAGACCACGACCATCGCCGCCATGCTGGGCGAGATCAACCGCACCCGCTCCGCGCACATCGTCACCATGGAGGACCCAGTGGAATACCGTTTCCGCTCGGGGCAGTCCTTCATCGAACAGCGTGAGCACGGTCTGCATTTCCAAAGCTACGGGCAGGGACTTATCGACGTGCTGCGGCAGGCGCCGGACGTCATCGTCGTCGGCGAGCTGCGCGAGGCCGAAACCATGCGCCTCGCCCTCAACGCCGCCGAATCCGGCCACCTCGTCATCTCCACCCTGCACTCCAGCACGCCCGAGGAAGCCATCTACCGCATCTGCAACTCCTTCCCGCTCGAAGCACAGGAGTTCGTGCGCCTGCAACTCTCCTCCTGCCTCGCCGGAGTCATCGTCCAGCACCTCACCATGCTCCCCAGCGTCGGCTACCGCGTGCCGCACCTCGCCATTCTGCGCGGAAACGACGCCGTGCGAACCACCATCCGCGAGAACAAGTTCTCCCAGATCGAAAACATCATGGAGACCGGAAAGCGCGACGGCATGTTCTCCCTGCGCCGATACGAGCAGGAATTTCTCAACACGCGTGCGGCATTCACCCCGCCGTCCGTCAGCCTGCGCCCCTCCCGCGATACCGCGCAGGAAGCCGAACACCGCTCAGCGCTGCTCGACTACGACGCCGGACGCCCCGGATTCGCCAACACTCCCTCAATGCCGCAGTTTGCCCTGCGCCCCGCCACCGCCGATGACCCGCAATACGTCATCGACGACTCCGCCCCCCTCGACGAAATCATCCAACGCATCACCGAACGCTAGCCTCGCCCCGCGCAGCGGCTTCCGCGCCGTCTCAGTGGCTGGGCGTGTCGTTCACTGACAGGTGCAAGACGTAGGCTCCGCCGGCCAAGGGGCCGCTGGCCCCTTGGAACCCCGACATGCGATAGGCCGTCTGCCCTTGGCGAGCCGTACAGCTTTGCACAACGAAGCCCTAGTTGGGATTCTCAAGGGCCCACGGCCCTTGAGCGGGTCCGGGGCAGAGCCACGGTCGCCGGAGGCCTCGCCCCGCGCAGCGGCTTCCGCCCTGTCGCAGTGGCTGGGCGTATCGTTCACTGACAGGTGCAAGACGTAGGCTCCGCCGGCCAAGGGGCCGCTGGCCCCTTGGAACCCCGACATGCGACAAGCCGTCTGCCCTTGGCGAGCCGTACGGCTTTGCACAACGAAGCCCTAGTTGGGATTCTCAAGGGCCCACGGCCCTTGAGCGGGGCCGGGGCAGCGCCCCGGTCGCCGAAGGCTATGCCCCGCGCAGCGGCTCCCGCGCCTCGCCCCACGCCAACGCCAGCAGAAACTACTCCACCCAATCGAAGGTCCGCTGCACGGCCTTTTTCCAGCCTGCGTAGCCCTGTTCGCGCTGGCCATCGGGCATGAGGGGCTGCCATGTGCGGTCCTCTTCCCAGTTAGCAACGAGTTCGCTGCGATCGGTCCAGAAGCCGGAGGCGATGCCTGCGGCGTAGGCCGCGCCAAGGCAAGTGGTTTCGGAGACGCGTGGACGGACGACGGGGACGGCGAGCACGTCGGACTGGAACTGCATGAGCAATTCGTTACGCACCATGCCGCCATCGACCTTGAGGGACTTGAGCGGCACGCCGGAGTCAAGGTTCATGGCCTCGACGATGTCGCGCGTCTGGTAGGCCGTGGCTTCGAGGACGGCGCGGGCGATGTGATGCTTGTTCACGTAGCGGGTCAGCCCGGCGATGACGCCACGCGCGTCGGGCCGCCAGTAGGGAGCGAAGAGTCCGGAAAATGCGGGGACGACGTACACGCCGCCAGTATCCTCGACCTTGGCTGCGAGTTCCTCGATCTCGGCGGCGTCCTTGAACATCTCCATGTTGTCGCGCAGCCACTGCACCAGCGCCCCGGCGATGGCGATGGAGCCTTCAAGGCAGTAGGACGGCTCGCGTCCGCTGAACTGGTAGGCCAGCGTGGTGATGAGACCATGGCGGGAGGGCATGGGTTCGTGCCCGGTGTGCATGAGGAGAAAACAGCCGGTGCCGTAGGTGTTCTTGGCCTGCCCCGGCTCGAAGCAGGCCTGCCCGACCAGCGCGGCCTGCTGGTCGCCAAGCGCGCCGCACACGGGCACGCGGGCGGACAGAGGGCCGTGCTCGTCCGTGGTGCCCCACGTTCCGGCGTCGGACGAGGGGACGATGCGCGGAAGCATCTGCCGGGGAATGCCGAGGACGGCGAGGATGTCGTCGTCCCAACGCAGGGAGCGCAGGTCCATGAGCATGGTCCGGCTGGCGTTGGTAACGTCGGTAACGTGCGCCCCGCCCTGCGGCCCGCCGGTAAGCCACCAGATGACCCACGTCTCCATGGTGCCGAAGCAGGCATCGCCGCGCTCGGCGGCTTCTCGCGCACCGGGGACGTTGTCGAGAATCCAGCGTATCTTGGGGCCGGAAAAGTAGGTGGCCACGGCAAGCCCAGTCGTTTCGCGGAAGCGGTCCTGCCCGCCGTCGGCCATGAGGGTCTTGCAGATCTCGTGGGTGCGGGTGCACTGCCAGACAATGGCGTTGCCGAAGGGCTTTCCGGTGGCGCGATCCCACACCACGGTGGTCTCGCGCTGGTTGGTGATGCCGATGGCGGCGAGCTCCGCCCCCTTGATTCCGGACTTGGCAAGCGCTCCGCGGATGACCTCCTGCGTGTTGTGCCAGATTTCCATAGGATCGTGTTCCACCCAGCCGGGGCGAGGGTATATCTGGGCGTGTTCCTTCTGGTCGAGGGCGACGATGCGGCCCTTCCTGTCGAAAATTATGAAACGGGTGCTGGTGGTTCCCTGATCCACGGCACCGATGTAGCTAGCCATCGCTGTGCTCCTGTCTTGCGTTGTCCTGGAAGGCTGTATCCCTTGGGGATGCGGTGCTTCCCGGGGGGCGGGGTCCGAGGCGGAATCTCCGCTGCGGAACGCGGCTCCCGGAATGCGGTTCATTCAAATGTGTTTTCCGGGGACGCGGCGGACCGGGACGAATCGGCCCGCCGCGTCGGTCATGGCGCTACTGTCCGCGCCACTGCTTGATAAGCTCGTCATAGGGCATGGTCATGCCCTTCTCGTCGGGACGCTCGGGCTTGGGCGAACCGGGCTGGTTCAGCCAGTACTCACGATCCTTCATGGGGTTCAGCTTGGGCGAGTACTTGGCAAGGCGCAGCTTGCCCATCAGCTCGTCCATCTTGTAGGCCAACTGGTCCATGGCCTCCTGCGGAGTGGCCTCGCCGGTGACGGCCAGAGCCACGTGCTTCCACCACTGCTCGGCCAGAACCGGATAGTGGGGAACGTTCGGGCCGGAATCGGTCCACATGTGCTCCACGGGCGACTTGTAGAAGGTCACGATGCCGCCGTAGGTGCCCTTCTCCTCCTCCTTGGCGAGGTAGTCGGAGAACACGGTGGACTTGCGGATGGGCGTGCGGCCCACAACGAACTTCTTGAGGCACACGGTCTTGGAGATGCAGAACTGCGCCCACAGCCATGCGGCCTTGCGCTCGTCGCCCTTCACAGAGTTCTTGAGGATGGTCCAGGACCCGGCATCCTGATAGCCGACCTTCATGCCTTCGTCCCAGTACTTGCCGTGGGGAGTGGGGGCGACACGCCACAGGGGCTTGCCGTTCTCGTCCGTCACGGGGCTGGAGGGATCGTTGAATGCGGGGTCGGCCAGCCAGGTAATGTACTGGAACACGCGCTGGGCGATATTGCCACGCGCGGGGGTGGGACCGGCCTCGGACCACGTCATGGACGCGGCGTAGGGCGGCGCATACTTCTTCATCCATTCCACGTACTTGGTCGTGGCATACACGGCTGCGGGGCTGTTGGTCGCGCCACCGCGCTCCACGCAAGCGCCCACGGGGATCTTGTTTTCGCAACGGATGCCCCACTCGTCAACGGGGTAGCCATTGGGCAGACCCTTGTCGCCAACGCCGGCGATGGAGAGCCACGCATCGGTGAAGCGCCAGCCGAGGGACGGGGACTTCTTGCCGTAGTCCATGTGTCCGTAGACCTTCTGGCCGTTGATCTCCTTGCCGGTGAAGAACTCGGCGATGTCCTCGTAGGCCTGCCAGTTGATCGGCACGCCCAGCTCGTAGCCGTAGCGCTCCTTGAACTCCTTCATGAACTGGGGATTGGTGAACCAGTCGTAGCGGAACCAGTAGAGGTTCGCGAACTGCTGGTCGGGAATCTGAAGCTGGTTGCCGTCGTAGTCCTGCCCGAATTCGGGATTGAGCAGGTCGGCGAGGTCCAGACCGGGGTTGGTGACGTCCTTGCCCTCACCGGCCATGTACTCGGTGAAGTTCAGGGCGCTGTCGGCGCGCAGGTGCGTGCCGATGAGGTCCGCGTCATTCACGTAGATGTGGTAGATGGGGCGGTTGGTCTGAATCTGCCGCTGCACGCGGTCCACGACCTCACCTTCGCCGATGATGTCGTGGGTGACCTTGATGCCCGTCAGCTCGAAGAACGCCTTGGTCAGCACCTCGGATTCCCACTTGTGGGTGGCGATGCCCTCGGCCACGGACTTGATCTCCATGCCGCTAAAGGGCTTGGACGCCTCGGCGAACCATTTCAGTTCGGCGCGCTGCGCATCCTTGTCGATGGCGCAGGGCTGGAAGAACTCCACCCACTTCTCGATCGCGGCATCCTTGTCGGTGGCTCCCGATGCCGGGACGGCAAGAGAGAAGCTCAGCGCAAACGCGGCGATCAGACAGACGTAGCGTTTCAGCATGTCCCAGTCTCCTTTTGAAATTCGTGAAAGAGAACGCCTTGACCATTGGCCCCAATTCTTCGTGTCGGCCAGCCCTCCGTGCATGAGGTGAATGGTGTGCGCCCCTGTGGCGGCCAAAGGGGCCTGCCGCCTTAAGCGCATGCCGTCATCCGACGCGACGCCCCACCCGGAGCGTCGGAATTCCTATCCCCACCGTCCCTGCACCAGCCCCCATGCGGCGGACGCGGCGGCGGGAACCAGCAGGTTCTCGTCGCCCACGAAACCGAGCCACAGAAGGAAGATGAGGATGGTGGACATGATGGCGATGAAGAACCTGTCCCCCCGGCGCGTCTCGATGGGGTAGAAGCCCCGCCTCGGCACGCTTGGCGATACCACGTCCCACGCGGCCATTCCGGCGATGGCCACGAGAAGCCCGCCGATGGCAAGAAGACTCGGGGCCGTCCAGTACATCCACGCGGTCTGCTCCAGAATCCAGTCCCACATGTTCTAGACCCTCCCCAGGGCGAAGCCCTTGGCCATGTAGTTACGCACGAAGTAGACCACGATGGCGCCGGGAATGATGGTCAGGAACCCGGCAGCAGCCAGAAGGCCCCACTTCACGCCCTCCGCGCCGATGCCAACGGTCAATTGCACCACGGCGGGCTTGGCGTTGGTGACGGTGAGCGCCTTGGCGAGGATGAGTTCCACCCACGAGAAGGTGAAGCAGAAGAAGGCCGTCACGCCGATGCCGGGACCGATGAGCGGGAAGAAGACCTTCCGGAAGAACTGCGGGAAGGTGTAGCCGTCGATGAACGCGGTCTCGTCGATTTCGCGCGGGATGCCGGACATGAAGCCTTCGAGGATCCAGATGGCCAATGGGATGTTGAACAGGCAGTGCGCCAGCGCCACGGCCCAGCAGGTGTCGTAGAGGTGCAGGATGTAATACAGCTCCGTGAAGGGCACCATGAACACCGCCGCCGGGGCCATGCGGTTGGTCAGCAGCCAGAAGAACAGGTGATGCCCACCGCGAAACTTCCAGCGCGAAAAGGCGTAGGCTCCGGGCACCGCCACCATGAGCGTGATGACCACGTTGAGGAAGACGTAGGTCAGCGAGTTGGCAAAGCTGGCCCGCCAGAAGGGATTGGTGAATATCTCCACGTAGTTCTTGAAGGTGAGCTCGTGCGGGAAGAAGGTGAGTTCCTTCAGAATCTCGTTGTCGGTCTTGAGCGAGGTGATGATCATCCAGTAGATGGGGATGAACAGCAGGACGAAGTAGACGATCAGCGCGATGTGCCGCTTGCGGATTCTCATTGCTGCTCTCCCTTGCCGATGTTGGTCATTGCCTGGAAGAAGACGAAGCTGAACATGATGACGATGAACAGGTAGATGATGGACACCGCGCCCGCGTAGCCCAGCTCGTAGGACTCCGCCTTGCGCGCCACGTGCAGGCTGAAGAAGGTGGTGGAGTTGCCCGGTCCGCCGCCGGTGAGCAGAAGCGGCTCCGCGTAGATCTTGAAGGAATCCATGAAGCGCAGGAGCACCGCGAGGATGAGCACGGGCTTGAGCTTGGGCAGCGTGACGTAGCGGAAGGTCTTCCAAGTGGATGCCCCGTCGATCTGCGCGGCCTGATAGTAGGCGTCCGGAATGGCCTGTAGCCCCGCGAAGGACAACAACGCCACCAGCGGCGTCCAGTGCCACACGTCGAGCACGAAGATGGTCACCGGGGCGTCCACGGGGTTGAGCGCCACGCTGTAGGAATAATCGAAGAGCCGGAAGAAGCCCGGCACCACGCCGATGGACGCCTGCGTGAACAGCCGCCAGATGATGCCCACCACGTTGTAGGGAATGAGCAGCGGAATGCCGAGCATCACAAGGCACACGGCCAGCGCCGCACCCTGCCTCGGCATGGCCATGGCGATCATGATGCCGAGCGGAATCTCCACCAGCAACACCATGAGGCTAAAGCAGAGCTGCCGCGTCAGCGCGCCCCAGAAGGTCGGATCGCGCAGCACCTCCACGTAGTTCTCGAAGCCGACGAAGGTCGGGGCCGAGCCGGAAAAGATGTAGTGCAGCGAATAGTTGATGACCGTCATCAGTGGAACAAATGCGCTGATGGACATGAGCACCAGCGCGGGGATCAGGAAAAACCATGCCCGATTCTTCATTGCGCGTCTCCGGAATGTCGTTGAACGCCGGGGCTAGACGAGCCGTCTGCCTCCAGCGAAGAGCTTGATGCCTGCCTGCGGGAAGCGCACGCCCACGGTCTCGCCCTCGCCCGCGGCGAAGTTCTCGGCCACGCGAGCCTTGATGCGCGCGTCGCCCGTGACCAGCGTGAGAATCCTGTACGCGCCCGTATCCTCCACCACGGTGACCGTGAAGGGGATGCTGTCCTCCTCCGCGCTCGGGTACGCCTCCACAAACTCCGGCCGGATGCCGAGTTCGAGGGCCCCCGTGGCCCGCGAGGCCGCTCCGCGAAGCCCCGGCGACAGGGGAACGGTGAACGCCCCGCAGTCGAGCCCCGCGTCGTCGAGGGTGCAGGCCAGCACGTTCATGCCGGGGCTACCGATGAAGTAGCCGATGAACGGCGCGGCGGGATCGTCGTGCAGGTCCTTGGGGCTGCCCTTCTGCACCAGCACGCCGTCGCGGACCACGGTGACGTCATCGGCGAAGGTCAGCGCCTCGTGCTGGTCGTGGGTAACGTAGATCATGGTCTTGCCGAGGGCGCGCTGCACCTCGCGCAGCTTGCGCCGAAGCCCCCACTTGAGCTTGGGGTCGATGACGGTGAGTGGCTCGTCGAGGAGCACCGCCGCCGTGGACTCGCGCACGATGCCGCGTCCGAGGGAGATCTTCTGCTTGTCTGCCGGGTTGAGCCGCGCTGCGGGAACCTTCAGCCGGTCGGAAAGATCGAGAATGCGCGCCACCTCCATGACGCGCCCGCGCACGGCGGATTCGGCCATACCTTCGTTGCGCAGCGGAAAGGCGAGATTGTCGAAGACGTTCATGGAGTCGTAGACCACCGGGAACTGGAAGACCTGCGCGATGCCGCGCTCACGCGCGCCAAGGCCGGTGACGTCGCGCCCGTCCACGAGCACCTTGCCGCGCGTGGGCGCGGGCAGAAGGCCCGAAATGAGGTTGAGCAGCGTGGTCTTGCCGCAGCCGGACGGGCCGAGAAGCGCGTTGGCGCTGCCATCCTCCCACGTGACGGACAGGTCGCGCACGGCCCATGTGCGCTGGTCATCCGGGGTTCCGGGCGGGTCGTAGGAATGCGAAACGTTCAGAAACTGGACGGAAGCCATGGATACCCCCTGTGCTATTCGAGGAAGGTCTTGACCACCAGCTCTCGGGACCGGGGGTCGAACAGGAAGAGCCGGTTGGGATCGAGAAACAGTTCCACCTGCGTGCCGATGTAGTGGCGCTGCACCTCCTGCTGGAGCACCACGAGGGGACGTCCCTCGAAGAGGCAATGCAGCTCGGTGTCGGAGCCGAGCGTCTCGGACAGGGCCACCTCCGCCGTCAGCGGCACCAGATCGTCCCGCACGCGGTGGGTGTGCAGGTTGTAGGCGCGGATGCCCACCAGATAGTCGTCGCCGTTCACCTTGTCCGCAAAATGGCTCACGTCCACGCACAGCTCGTCGGACAGGCGGATCATGGTCCGCCCGTCGCGCACCTCGCGGCGGCCATCGAGAAGGTTCATGGTGGGATAGCTGAAGTACGCGCCCACGTCGGCGAGGCATGGATAGCGGTACACGCTTTCCAGATCGCCGAACTGGAGGATGCGCCCGTCCTGCATGTAGGCCACGTGCGTGGCCATGGACAGGGCGTCCACGGGTTCGGGCGTGGCGTAGACCACCACACCGCCCTTGCGGGACAGGATGTTCTTAAGTTCGCCGCGCAGTTCCTCGCGCAGCTTGTAGTCGAGGTTGGCCAATGGCTCGTCAAGGAAGGTGAACTTCGCCTCCTTGACCAGCGCCCGAGCAATGGCCGTACGCTGGCGCTGCCCGCCGCTCACCTCCTCGGGATAGTGGTCAAGTACCCGCGTGAGGCCCAGAAGCTCGGCGTACTGGCGCACCCGGCGGTCCACCTCCTCGCGCGGGGGCTTCTTCCCCCGCCCGGCCAGAAGCGGCGAGGCGATGTTGTCGTACACCGTCATAGACGGATAGTTGATGAACTGCTGATAGACCATGGCCACCGGCAGCTTCTGCACCGGCTCGTCGGTCACGTCGCGCCCGTCGTAGCGCACGCGTCCGCGCGTCGGCTTGTCGATGCCCGCCATGACCCGCAAGAGCGTGGTCTTGCCGGCCCCCAGCCCGCCGAGGATGGTGACGAAGGCCCCGTCCTCGATATCGAGTGACACGTCCTTCAGGACGTCCACGCCGTCGAATGTCATGGTGACGTTCTCGACTCGTATGCCCAAAGTGACACTCTCCTTGTGCGACCATACGCATCGCGGCCATGGGCCGCCCGGTCAGCTCTCCGGTTCCACGAACGCGTCCACGGCCCGGCAGGCCGTGGACACCGCCAACCCCGCGCCACACCGCGAACGAATCCAGTCCTGATGCGCAAGGACGGACCCGGCGGCGAACAGCGTGCCGGACACGGGCGCGCCATCGCGCCCAAGCGGACGCATGGCATCGTCCACCTCCAGTCCGGCCCTGTTGATCCCGTGGCCTCGGGGATCGAAACATTCACGGGCATGCCAGCCCGAACGGCTCTCCGGCTGCGACACGGGCAACCCGAACACCGTCTCCTCCACCCCGGCGCGCGTGGCGCGAAGCCCGCCGCCAAGGAAACGCCCCGTTGCGAGCACCACACCCCGCGCCCGCACGATGGTATCCGTCGCCCGCACCCCGGCCTCCAACTCGAAGCCCTCGCCGCTCTGCCGAACCGCCAGCACGCGGCGCGAAGGCACAAGCGTCACGCCCATCTTCGGCAGGGCCTCCTCAAGGGCCTCGCGTAGGCGGATTCCCGGCACCGAGGGCGGCATGCACGGAATCTCGAACACCGTGACGCCAAGCCGCTCCTCCAGCCGGGCGCGGACACGCTCCGGCGCGTGCACGCCGAGAATGGCGGGCAGCCCCACGTAGCGCACACCGCCCACGCGCGGGCGCAAAACTTCGGCGAACCCGTCGAGGATGTCGGGCACCTCCAGCGCGCGGGCCATATGCTCGGCATAGACGTCCTCGCGCCCCGCCATGCCCGGAAAGGCCACTCGTTCGACCAAGACGCCAGGGCGCGCAGCCGCCAGATTGGCCGCCACCTGCCGCGCGGAAAATCCCCGCAGCCCCTCCACGCCGACGATCATGCAGACCCCGCCATCAGACAGAGCCTCAACACCCGGCCGCATGGTGGCGGGCACGGCCCATGTGCGCTTGACGGTTCCGGCGGGCGTCATAGCCACGAAATTGGCGTCCCCGGCGGCGACGTAGGGCACGCCGGCCTGCGCAAGCACGTTCAGGAACCATTCGAGTGCCGCGCGGACCTCGCCCGCCCCCAACCGCGCAAGCGGATGCATGGGTTCGGCGTCCGAAAGCGCGGCGATGCCCGCCCACGGATCGTCGAGAGGACGGCGCTGCGGCCCCGGCGCGATACCAAGCGCGTCCAGATAGCCGCTGGTGAAGACCATGGCTCCGACGCTCCCGATCAACGCCACGCGCTGTCCGCGCTCGGCGGCGCGGGCAGCGGCGGCGCATCCAGCCAATCCGCAGCCGACCACGGCCAAATCGGCATCCACGATGGGTGGCGTCATGCCCCACCTCCGTCCGACGGCGGTTCATCCAGAAGATCAAGCCCCAGCAGCCCGCAATGCATGGCCTCGGCCAATTCGGCCTGCGCCAGTTGCACGCCCCACAACACGGGACGCTGGCCCTTGAAGCGTTCGGAAAGGAATTCGCGAATGCGCAGCAGCCCTCGTGGCGAATCGAAGACGCCCTCGTCGTAGAGATGCGCCCCCACCCGCATGCCGCAAAACGCCCCCTGACACGCGCCCTTGCCCACGCGGCTACGCAGCCCGATGGCGCGCAGGGCTGGCTGGCTGGCAAATTCGCGACAGCCGCCGAGGATGTCATCAACGGTGCTGCGCGGCACCATTTCGCACTCGCACAGGATGCCGTCCTCGCCGCCGGAGCGATGTGCCCACTCGCGCGGCGACAGCCCCGGTTCGGTCCAGCGGCAGCGGTCCGCCACGGGCAGGGGCATGCTGCGCGTGAGGCAGGGCGCGTCCACGCCGAGGCGCTCGCAGACGAGATCGGCGGTCTTCTCGGCCATGAGGCGAAACGTGGTGAGCTTGCCGCCGGTGATGGTCACGAAATTCTCCACGCCGTCGCGGGCATGATCGTAGAGTCCGAAGCCTCGGCTCGCCCCACGGTCGTCCTCGCCCCCCCCCTCTCCGATGAGCGGACGCACGCCCGCATAGGCGCGAATGTAGCGCGTGGTGCCCAGTCGCGGCACCATGGCCGCGCCTTCGTCCACGTTCTCGTCCACCTCGGCCATGGTCGGGCGTATCTCGTCCAGCGCCTCCAGGCGGATCGACGTGGTGCCAAGCACAGACACCGTGCCCCCCGGCACAAGGATGTCCCCGTTTCCCGGCGGCCGCAGACGATTGATGACCCGCGTGGCCATGCGCTCGTGCGTGACCAGAAGCGTGCCCTTGGAATAGAGCATGGGGATGCGGATGCCCGCCAGTTGGGCAACGTTCGCGGCCCACGCCCCGGAAGCGCTGACCACCAGTTCCGGTTCCACGATGGTCTCAGCCCCGGTGCGCACATGGCGCAGCACCACGCGACGAATGCGGCCGCCCTCAATGTCGAAACGGTCCACGCGGTTGCGGCGGATGTAGGTACAGCCGAGGTCGCGGGCGTGCCACAGATTCTCCAGCGACAGCCGGAACGGGTCGATGGACGCGTCGCGCACCTCGAAGGCGGCGATGGCGTGCGGTGAAATCTCCGGCTCCATCTCGCGAGCCTCGGAGACGCTGACGCCACGGCACGGCACCCCAGCCGCCGCGCACCAGCCCGGAAACCCCGCCACGTAGGACTCGTCGTCCCCGGCGACGGCAACAAAAAGCCCCCCGGTGTCATCAATGCACTGGGGGGCAAGCTTTCGCAGCAATTCGCCCTCTTCCCGACATTCCGCCGCAGAGTGAGGGTCGGACTGGACATAGCGCGCGCCACTGTGGAGCAGACCGTGATTGCCGCCGGATGCGCCCGCGTTGACGTCGCCCATTTCGGCAACCACGCAACGCACACCGCGAAGGGCCAAATCCCGCGCGAGACCGGTCCCCGTCGCGCCTCCGCCGATGATGAGCACCCGCGTCTGCATATCCGCTCCGGTGTTTTGGTTCCTGATACAACGGCGCAGCCGGAAAATCGTGGCAAACGTACCATATGACTGGCATTTGTCAACACAATGCATCCTGTTCACCCGCTCAACCGCCATACATGCGCATCACACGGCACACCCTGGCAGTGCGTGCGCATCAATGCTATATCAATGATACTGTGTGGCGCTTTGCATCATTCGGCATACACATCGAATGCACGGATGCAAAGCGCAACCCCCGTCCTGCCCCGAAATCCGACATGGAGGCATCATGCACGCATCCACGGAACACTCCGGCGCGTCCTCCTTCCGCGCCATCTCGCGCAGGCTCTTCCCCTCGGGCGGCAGCTTCGACACCTGCCTGACCTGCGGCATGTGCTCCTCGGCCTGCCCGGCCACCGGGCTTGCGGGCATGGACCCGCGCCGCTTCGTGCGCATGGCCACGCTGGGCATGGACGACGAGTTGGCCGCCACGCCGTGGGTATGGATGTGCACCATGTGCCGCCGCTGCGTGCACGTGTGCCCCATGCAGATCGACATCCCGGCCCTCGTTTACGAGGCCCGCGCCATGTGGCCGCGCGAAAGCCGCCCCCGAGGCATCGTCGGCTCCTGCGATCAGGCGCTACGCACCGAGGGGACCAGCGCCATGGGCGCAAGCTCCGAGGATTTCGCTTTCGTGGTCGGCGACGTGCTTGAGGAAGTCCGGGAAACGCAGGACGGCGAGACGACGCTCGACGCGCCCATCGACCGCAAGGGAGCCATGTTCTTTCTGAACCAGAACTCCCGCGAACCGGTCACAGAACCCGAGGAGATGGTCCCGCTGTGGAAGATCCTGAACCGCGTCGGCGCGGACTGGACCTACGGCTCCGTAGGCTGGGCGGCGGAGAACTACTGCATGTTCGCGGCGGATGACGACGGCTGGGAACGCATCGTGCGGCGCAAGGTGCAGGCCGTGGAGGACCTCGGCTGCAAGGTCTGGCTCAACACGGAGTGAGGCCACGAATTCTACGCAGTCCGGGCCGGACTGGAAAAATTCCACATCACCCCGTCGTTCGAGCTTCAAAGCATCATCCCGTGGTACGCACGCTGGATTCGCGAGGGCAGGCTTCCCGTCAACGCGGACTGGAACCGCGAGGGGCTGAAATTCACGGTGCAGGACCCCTGCCAGCTCGTGCGCAAGACCCTTGGCGATCCCGTGGCCGAGGACCTGCGCTTCGTGACGCGCGCCGTGGTGGGCGAAGAAAATTTCGTGGAGATGCACCCCAACCGTAGCGCCAACTACTGCTGTGGCGGGGGCGGCGGCGCGTTGCAGGCGGGCTTCCCGGCACAGCGCAGGGCCTACGGCGCATTCAAGGCGCACCAGATCATGGCCACCGGGGCGGATTACGTCATCACCCCCTGCCACAACTGCCATTCGCAGATACACGACCTGCGGGCGGCGTTCGGCGGCACATGGCACACCGTACACCTGTGGACGCTCATCTGCCTGTCCCTCGGCATCCTCGGCCCGCAGGAGCGCGCCTACCTCGGCCCGGAACTCCAGTCCGACTGTGTGTAGTGACGATTTCGCCGACATCCGGCAGCATCAACATGCAACGATTCACGCATTGACAGGAATGTCGCACCATTATACTTGATGGCCATGGGCGTTCCCACAGCGGAAACAATCATCCCCGTCTGCATCTGCGAGCCGGATGATTACCTGTGCGACGTAAAACAGGTCGTCCTCCACCTTGCGATGAAAGAGGCGCGCAATGCGTTCAACAACGCAATACGCGCCCATTGTCGTCACTACTACAAGCCGCGCATCCCCCACGAAATCCTGTCCATGGCTTCCAGCGCACAGCGCTGGCACGCATGGGCACGTCTACTCATGAACGGCGTGGAGACGCGCCTTGGTCCCGAACTGCGCGACCGGCTGGCCGACGTCCTCGCCGAACGCCTGCTTCAGGCCCCCATGCTCAGCACTTCGGGCATCCCCAAGGCCCCACCCTTCAACTTCTCGCGCTTTCTGCCGCTCTCGGCGGACATGCTCCGACTGACGGCGCACCCCACCCCGACGTTCCAATGTCCGGGCCTCGACGCGCTCTGGGCCGACGACGCCCTCGTGCGCGAAGCCACCGGCGACCGGGCGCTCTCCATCCCTCCGCAGCCCAGCGCCACCACTCTCGCCCCAGGCTGGGACGGCAGGCCCGAACCGCGCATCGCGGCATTCCTCGATCACCTCCGCACGGATACATCGCTCATCGAGGGCGGCCAGCTCGAACTGAGCGGGGACAGGCTCGTGTTGCGCCTGCTCTACCGCAGGCCCGTCGCCGCCGCGCCCGCCGAGGCGGACGCCTGATCATCCGCCCCGCCATGGCCCATCAGCGGTAGGCGTCGGCCGCGGCACGCACATCGCCGTACATGTCGAAGCTGCACCCCAGCCGCGCATCCCCCAGCACATCGCAAAACTCGTCCGACGGTGCCGCGAGCCAGATATCCGCACCACGTTCGCGAAGCGCACGGCGCGCACGCGCCAGTGTGCCGATGGCCTCCTCGTTCACCTCATCAAGTCCGCTCAAGTCCAGAATAAATCGATAGCGCCCACCATCGACGCGCCGGGCAATCTCATCCGCCACGACCCCGGCGGCGTCCACATCGAACGCGCCTTCCAGATACAGCACACAGACTCCGGCCAGCTTGAGACACGTCATGCGCATGTTCCACTCCTTTTTTGTTCCCCGCCGCACGGCGCGGGGCACGCAGTCCACACTACTATATACACGCAACATGAACATTTGCAAAGGGATACACAAACAGGAGCGGTCAACATCCGCACTCACCGGCGTGCAGCCGCTCCATACTCACTTCCGGCACACGCGTTTCTTGCGACACACTGCGCCAAAACTCCATCCTCCCACCTCATTCCACATGCCATAGCGTTTCAATACAGATTGTCGTCAGAATTTTGGAAACGCACGCGGAGTCCAAGCAATTCATTGTCATTTATGGTTGCCTTCAGTTCTTTTTAGTAAGTATTACACTATCCGCCTTCCAACCATCTTGAGCACACTTTTGCACACCATTTACAACGATTCATGACAGTTACCTTGACAATACCGAACCCGACTTATTAGCCCTGAACCCGGAGCACCTTTCGGCGGCGTGGCAACATGTGGCCGAAGCATCCATTCTCGCACGGACCTTGGACTCCGCACGCAGTCGCCTGCGTGCCACTCTCGAACTCACACGGAGGTTGGAATCATGAGGAGGCTCGGCATCCGCCTGTTGGCGCTCGCGCTGGCCGTGACGTTCACGACCACCGCCGCCTGGGCGGACGATTCGGAACAGGTCTTCACCCTTGGCGAGATCATCGTCAGTGGCGAAAAACCCGGCGTTCGGGACATTTCCATCAACACGGTCATCGATGCGCAGGAAATCGAGGCCATGGGTGCAAAAACCCTTGTCGACGCGCTCCAGTACGCGCCCGGCATCCACGTGGGCACGGGCGCAAAAAGCGAACCGCAATTCTTCGTGCACGGCTTCGACCAGTCGCGCTCGCTGGTGCTCATCGACGGCGTGCCCTACTATGAGACCTACTACGGCAAGCTGAACCTGCGCCAGATTCCCGCGTCCATCATCTCGAAGATCGAAATCTCCAAGGGCGCCCCCTCGGTGCTCTACGGTCCCAACTACCTTGGCGCGGTGATCAACGTGATCACCAAGAAGGGCACCGCCAAACCGACCATCGACCTCACCGGCGAAGTCAGTGACGCGAACACCTACCGCGTGGCAGCCGCCCACGCCAACACCGTGGGCAACGTCAACTACTGGCTGAGCTACGACCGCACCTCCACCGACGGCTACTGGCTCTCGGACGACTACGAGACCCACGTGGCCGACATCAAGGGCACCAGCTATGTCCACGAGGACGGCGGCCTGCGCGACCACTCCGACCGCGAGGCAGACACCCTGTGGGCCCGCATCGGCATAAGCCCCGACGAGGACACCGACGTCTACCTCAACGCCTTCCACACGCGGTCCGAATACGGCATCCCGGTCAGCGACAAGGGCGGCTTCGTCAAGAAGGGCAACATCTTCTCCGACATGGCGGACATCGACGAATACCGCGACTGGGGCTTCGACCTGAGCGCCCGCCGCGTGGCAACCCAGTGGCTGACCCTGCGCGGGCAGGCCTTCTACCACTCCCATGACGACGAATATTCCTCCTATGCGGAGCCGGACCACTCCACCTTCCTGGCCACCAGCCGTTTCGAAGATCACGTGCTTGGCGCCGCGCTCTTCGCGGACGTCGCCCCCTGCGAGTGGGACACCGTGCGCTTCGCCGTCCACTACCGGGGCGATTCGCACAAGAGTCGCGAAACCGAAGATGCCGAGTTCGAGGAGTACTACTCCTACACCGGCTCGGTGGCCGTGGAGAACGAAATGAACTACGGCGACTGGCCCACCGTGGTCGTCGGCGCAAGTTACGACTGGTCCACCGTGGACAAGGCCGAGGAGGCCGACGGCACGGAGCTGGAGACTCCCGACGACAAAACCGCGTTCAATCCCATGATCGGCCTGAGCTACCGCTTCGAGGACGGCACGCGGCTCTACGGCTCCGTGGCGCACAAGTCCCGCTTCCCCACCCTGAGCAACTACTTCAGCAGCAAGGGTGGCAATCCTGACCTCAAGACCGAAAAGTCCATCAACTACCTCATCGGTGCGGAGCGCGCCCTGACCGACCGCCTCGATGTGGAACTCTCCCTCTTCATGCATGACGTCGACGACTACATCACCCTCACCGAAGACTCCGCAGGAAACAGGCTCCAGCAGAACATCGGCGAAGTACGCATGATGGGCTTCGAGGCAGGAACACGCTTCAGACCTATCGACGACCTTGCGCTCAGCGCCAGCTACACCTACAACAATGCTCGCAACCGCACGGACGGACGCGCAACGGACTACATCGAGCGCGCACCGGAGCACATCCTGAGCCTCGGGCTCGACTACCTCGTGCCCAAGGCGCTGGTGAACCTGCACCTGCGTGCGCGTCACATGCGCGGCGCGTACTCCGATCTTCCGGACATGACCAACCCCACCGACGAGGAAGTGAAGATGAAGGACTTCTTCGTGGTGGATGGCCGCATCTCCAAGGAGTTCATGGAGCACTACGAAGTGTACTTCGAGATGAAGAACATCTTCGACGTCAACTACTACGACGACGGGAACGAATACCCCTCGCCCGGCCGCAACTTCCTGCTCGGCCTCAAGGCGAGCTTCTAGCGCAAACCGCCCCGGCGGGAGGGTCCGCCCTCCCGCCGCACGGCGCGGAGACACGATGAACAAGCGGCCAGCCGCCATCTTCGTCACCGGAGACAGGCACGTCGGCAAGAGCACCCTTGTCGCGCGGCTCGCCGAGCGCGAGCGCGCGCAGGGCCGCGCCCTCGCCGGAGTGCTGGCCCACGGCCTGTGGGAGGACGGCATCCGCTCCGGCTTCGTGCTGGAGGACCTCTCCACCGGGACGCGCACGCCGCTCTCGCGCCGCGTGTCGCCCCCCGGCAACGGCGCACCCTTCGCGTTCCAGCCCGGCGCGGACGAAGCCATCCGCCGCGCCCTCGCGCCCGCACGCTGCCTCGCGGCCGGGGTGGCCGTGGTCGACGAAGTGGGCCGGATGGAACTCAACGGCGGGGGATTCGCGCCGCTGCTCGCCCCACTTCTCGCCCTGCCCGTGACGCATCTGTGGGTTGTGCGGACGGCCTTCGCGGCCGACGTGGCCCAAGCTTTTTCCCTCTCGCCCATCTGCGTCGACGCCGCAGCGCCCGACGCCCTCGACAGGCTCTCCCGCCTGCTCGACACATCCCGAGGAGACCTGTCGTGAACGAAGTCCATGTCCATCAGGCCTTCAGCCTGGCCCTCGCCGCGAGTTTCGCCGCAGCCGGGCTGTTCCGGCTGGAGCGCCCGGCCGCCGCGCGTGCGGCGGCGCTCATCGCCATGGCGGCCAACGCCGCCGCTGTGGGGCTGGTGATCCTCATCGCCAAACGCCCACCGCTGTTCGGCGCCATGGAGGCCTTCCCCTACATCGCCCTCGTCGGCGGCATCGCGGCATGGATAGGCGACCGCCGCCCCGGCGCGGTGCAGACCTCACCCGCCGCGTGGGCCATTGGCGCATTCCTGCTGGCGCTGGCCCCGCTGTCGACCTACACGCTCAATGCGGACTACTTCATGTACGCCTCGCCGTGGGCGCAGGGCTTCTTCTTCATGCGCATGACGGCCATGGCCCTTCTGGCCTGCGCCGCCGCCCCCTGCCTCGGCGCGCTCCTGCCAGACCGCACCGAGGACGAACGCGCCCAGCTCGCCGCGCGCGGCCGGGTGCACCTCGTGCTGGCCGCGGCGGCCTTCCTGTGCGGGGAGCTGTGTGGCAGCGTGTGGTGCCTGCTCGGCTGGGGCGACACGTGGCAGTGGAATTTCAACTTCTTCATGGGTTACGGCATGTTTCTGCTGATCATGATCCCTTGCCACCTGCCGCCGAGACTCGCCGCGTCGCCACGCACGCGGGCGGCGGTGTCGCTGGCGGCATCGGTGACAATTCTCGCGGTCTACGTGGCCCAGCAGTTTCTGGAGGCATGATGCGCAGACTCGCCTCGCTCACCTGCACCATGTGGTGCTTCGCCGCGCTGGCGGCATGGCTCGTCGTCGGCTGCGTCATGGCCTCGCGCATCGGCGCTCCCGAGATCTTCAAGGCCATGAACGCCACCCTCGTCATCGATTGGCTCGCCGACGCCGCACGCTCGCACCCGCTCATCGCGGCGTGGTTCGCCTGCGGACTCGCGGCCGCGGGCATGCTGATGCTCAACCTGCTGGCCAGCCTGTGGACACGCCTCGTCCCGCAGGCCCGCCGCCACCGCGACGCCGAGCGCACGGCCATGCTCCTCGTGCATCTGCTCTTCGCGGTGGTGCTCATCGGCCACCTCTCGGACATCACCGTGGGCTTCAAGCACACGGGCATCCGCCTTTCCCCCGGCGAACAGGCCGAACTCGACGATGGATACGCCGTGCGCGTCGCGACCATCGACTTCACTGACAATCCGGAACTGCTGCGCCACAGCCGCTCCGACCCGCGCGGGCGCATGACGCGCGCCGAATTCCACCCCGAGGCCAACCCGGTGACCGTGCAGGTGCTACGCAATGGCGAAACGCTCATGGACGGCACGGTGCGCGTGCTCGCCCCCCTCGTGCGCGAGGGCCTGCGCCTCACGCTGACGCGCATCGAGCGCGACGACGCTCTGGACGCACCCCTGCGCGCGGTGTTCGCGCTGTCATGGAATCCGCTGCACGAAGTGTTCTTCTGCGTCTATGCGGTGATGATCGCATGCATCGTGGTCCTCGCCCTGCGCCTTGCCCGGCGCGAAACAGCACGCATCGGAGGCGCACGCACAGGAGGCCCGCAATGAAACGCCCCGTCCCGACGCCCCACATCCCCGCATGGTCCGCCCTCGCGCTGTGCGCGGCGGTGGTCCTTGCCACGCTCTTCGCGCCAACCATAGGCTCCGCCCGCACGGTGACGGACATGGCCGGGCGCGTTGTCGAGGCCCCAGAGCGCGCCACGCGCATCGTGACCACCTACAAGCCCGCGAGCCTATGCCTCGCCGCTCTCGGCCTCATGGACCGGCTGGCGGGCATCGACACGGACTCCAAGTTCGACGACCTGCAAAGCGGCCTGCGCCCACAACTGCGCAAACTGCCCGGCGTTGGCCGCAAATCCACCGGGCTCAACCTCGAAACCATCCTCTCGGTGCAACCGGACCTCGTCATCCTCTACTCGCAGAAGGACGGCAGGCAGATCGCCGAACGCCTGCGCGAGTACGGCATCTGCGCCGTCATCATCGAACCGGAGACCTTCGAGGGACTCTTCGCCGCGCTACGCCTTATCGCCACCGCCGCAGGCGAGCCGCAGCGCGCCGAACGCGCCATCGCCGAATGCGAGCGGGTTCTCGGCCTCGTTCGGGACCGCGTGGACGAAATCCCGGCTACGGCCCGGCGTTCGGTCTACTTCGCCGCACCGCACGACTTCTTCGCCACGGCCACCGGCGATCTCCTGCAGGACGACATCATCACCCGCGCCGGCGGCCGCAACGTGGGCCACGAGCTGTCCGGCTTCTTCCACGAGATTTCGCCGGAACAGTTCATGCTGTGGAACCCCGATCTGGTGGCGGTATCCGCCCATGCCCGGCGCAAGGCCGCCGAGGCGCTGGCCGGGGCGCAGTTCGCGCAGGTGTCCGCCGTGGTCAGCGGGCAGGTCTACGGATTCCCGTCGGAACTCGCTCCGTGGGACTTTCCCTCGCCGCTCTCGGCACTTGGCGTGCTGTGGCTGGCCAAGCGCCTGTACCCGGAGCGCATGGCCGACGTGGACCTCATGACCGAGATCGACCGCTTCCACGCAACGCTCTTCGGACGCAGCTTCACGGACCTCGAAGGCCGTCTTGACGACGGAACGGACGGCTAGAACCATGCTCCACCGCGCCATCACACTCCACCACCACGGAGCCGCAGAGTGACCGAACACGCCATCGCCCTCGCGGCCGCCCGCGCACGCAGGACCGACGTCACGCCACTCGCCGCGCTGTGCGCCCTGTTCTGCTGCGTCTTCGCGGCATCGCTGTGGGTTGGGCGGGTGGACATCTCCCCCGCTGAACTCCCCATGGCGTGGGACGCCTTCCGGGGTGTGGAGGGCGCGGACCCGGCCCTTCGCGTCAAGGCGCTGGCCTTCTTCCTCGTGCGGCTGCCGCGCTGCATCATGGCCGCGCTGGTGGGCGCGGGGCTGGCCGTGTCCGGCGCGGCCTATCAGGGACTCTTCCGCAATCCCCTCGTGTCTCCGGACATTCTCGGCGTCTCCGCCGGCGCGACCTTCGGCGCGGCCCTTGGCCTCGTGCTGCCCGGAACGGCCTTCGGCTCCATCCAGACGCTGGCCTTCGTCTTCGGGATGCTCGCCGTGGGGCTGGCCGTGTCCATCGCACGGGCCGTGGCGGTGAAGCCGGTGCTCGTGCTCGTGCTGGCCGGGCTGGTAGTGCTCTCAGTGTTCAACGCGGGCATCACCCTGCTCAAATACGTCGCCGATCCCTACAACGAGCTGCCCGCCATCATCTTCTGGATCATGGGCAGCATGAGTCGCGCCTCGTGGCACGAACTGACCGTGGCCCTGCCCGTCATCGGCGTGGGAATCGCCCTCATCCTCGGCCTGCGCTACCGGCTGAACGTCCTCTCCCTCGGCGACATGCAGGCGCGCTCCCTCGGCGTCACGCCCGGACCGTGGCGGCTGTTGTTCCTCGCGACGGGGTCCATGATCGTGGCGGTCAGCGTGGCCACCTGCGGGCAGGTCTGCTGGGTGGGGCTGGTCATCCCGCATATCGCCAGGACGCTCGTCGGCCCGAACCATGGGCGCATGCTGCCCGTGGCGGCCGTGGCCGGGGCCGTGTTCCTGCTTCTGGCCGACACCGCCGCGCGCAGCATCACCACGGCCGAAATGCCCATCAGCGTCGTCACCGCCTTCACCGGCGCACCGCTGTTCGCCTATCTCCTGTACCGCAACCGGGGGAGCGGCTGGTCATGAGCCTCATCTGCGAATCCCTCGGTTTCGCCTACAACGGCCGCCCCATCCTCGCGGACATTTCCTTTCGCGTGGAGCGCGGGGAACTGTGCGCCGTGCTCGGGCGCAACGGCTCCGGCAAGTCCACCCTGCTCGCCTGCCTGTGCGGGCTGGAACGCCCGCGCTCCGGCCGCGTCACCATCAACGGGTTGGACATCACGCGCGCGGACCGGGCCAGCGTGGCGCGCACGGTGAGCCTCGTCCCGCAGGAACACGTCGACATCTTTCCCTTTCCGGTCCTCGACGTGGTGGTCATGGGCCGCACGGCCCACCTCGGGCTGTCCGGTCGCCCCACGCCGGAGGACTACGAGGCAGCTATGGACGTTCTGCGCACGCTCAACGCCGCCCACCTCGCCACGCGCAACTTCAACCGCATCTCCGGCGGCGAGCGGCAGACGGCGCTTCTGGCGCGGGCGCTCCTCCAGACGCGCGAGGCACTACTCATGGACGAGCCGACCAACCATCTCGACTTCAACAACCAGCACACCCTGCTGGCGCGCATCCGCGAACTGTGCCGCCAACGCGGCACCCGCGTGGTGGCCACCCTGCACGATCCCAACGTCGCCCGCCTGTTCGCGGACCACGTCATCATGCTGCGCGACGGCCACATCATCGCACAGGGTCCGCCAAGCGAGGTCATGACCGAGGACAGCGTGAGCCGCCTCTACGAGACGCCGACCCGGCGCATCACCACCGCCGAGGGCATGGAACTCTTCCTGCCCGAGATGGCGTGGGAGGCAGCCGTCGGCAACGGGACACGCGGGAACAATGCTCCGTGATTCCGGTCCAGTAACACTTTCCGCCATTTGGTGACACGAGCTTCATTTTCATGTACGGGAGACGCATGACAAGACAACCGCTCCATTCCGCCCTCCTCGCGGGAGCGCTCTGCTGCCTGCTGGCCACCGCGCCGCAGGCGGTCCGCGCCGCAGACGCGCCCGACGCCACGCAGGCCCAGCGCGCCGTGCGCAGCACGGTGAGCGTGTCCGCCGAGGCCCAGCGCATCGCCAACGCATGGGCCGACGAACGCGCGGACCTGCAAGCCCGCCTGCGCGACCTCAAGGCACGCGAGGCGTGGCTCGGCTTCCGCCGCGACAAGTACCGCGCCTACATCGCCAACCAGCGCGAGACCATCGCCGAACTCGAACGCCGCAAGGACGAGTTCGCCAAGGTCCGCGATCAGCTCGAACCCTTTCTGGACGACACCGCCAAGCGGCTGGATGCCGCCATCGCGGCGGACCTGCCGTTCCTCGCCGAGGAACGCGCGGCGCGCATGGCCTTCCTGCGCGACTCCCTCGACGACTACCACCTGCCCTTGAGCGAGAAGCTCCGGCGCACACTGGAGACCCTGCAGGTGGAGGCCGGTTACGGACGCGGCGCAGAGGCCACGGACACCGTGCTCGACATCGGCGGACGCAGGCTTCAGGTCACCCTGCTGCGCCTCGGGCGCATCGGACTTTACTGCCGCGCGGCGGACGGCTCCCTGTGCGCCATGTGGGACCGCGCCAGCGGCGAATGGACCGTCATCGACGACGACGGCGCACGCTCCGTGCGTCAGGGCATCGAAATGGCCCAGCGCAGGCGTGCGGCGGACATTCTCGCCCTGCCCATGGGAGGTGCGCGATGACCCGCAACATGATCGTGCTCTTCGTGGTGCTGGCGGCCATGGCCGCCTTCGCGGCAACGGGACGCGGCGCGGAAACCGGCTGGCCCGAGGCCGCGCGCGGCGTGGAGGCCAATCTCGCCACCGCTCGGGCCGACGCCGCAGAAACGCGGCGCGCCATGGAGCAGGAGCGAGACGCCCTCATCGCCGAACACCGCGCGGCCAAGGACTCCACGGCGGCTCTCGAACGCGAGGTCCGCGACCTTGAACGCGAATTCAACGCCCTGCTCGAACGCGAACAGGGGCTACGCACCGAACTGGCGGACCAGCAGGAAGAGATGAAGGCCCTCGAAGGCACCATCCGCACCGCCGCCAAGGAGGCCGACACCCTTTCGCGCCAGAACCCCATCACCGCCGAACATCCGGACCGCGACGACGTGGTGCGCGCGCTTTTGGATACAAAACGCTTCCCCGGCATGGACGACGTGCGCGCGCTGACGGGCATCTTCTTCGACGAAATCACTGCCACGGGCGAGCTGGCCCGGCGCGAGGGCGATTTCACCGGTCCGGACGGCAGCCCTGCCCACGGCAGCATCCTGCGCATCGGCCGCTTCGCGACCTGCTATAGCCTGCCTGACGGACGTGCCGGATACCTGCTGCCCGACGCCGCCGGAACCGGCCTCACCGCCGTCACCGGCGGCGCTGACGCCGACGCCGCAGACGACGCCGCCGACTTCATGGCCGCAAAGGCGACGCTTTTGCCCGTGGACCTCTCGGGCGGCGCGGTGTTCGCCCGCATCGCAGACGAAAAGGACCTCCTCGGCTGGCTCGCGTCCGGCGGCCTGCTCATCTGGCCGATCCTGCTTGTCGGCGTCGCGGCGCTGGCGCTCATCGTGGAGCGCATCGCCGCCCTGTGGCGCGTGCACTCGGCAACGGGCGACGAACTCCGCGACATCCAGAGCCTCGCCACCGCGAAGGACTGGAACGCCTGCCGCGAACGCTGCGCAGCGAACACCCGGTCCCCGGCCTGCCGGGTCATCGGGAGCATGCTCGAATCCATTGGCACCACGCGCGAAATCCTCGAAGACACCATGCAGGAAGCCATCCTGCGCGAACTGCCGCGCCTCGAACGCTTCCTGCCCACGCTGTCGGTGCTGGCGGCCATCGCGCCGCTGCTCGGCCTGCTTGGCACCGTGACCGGCATGATCAACACCTTCCAGGCCATCACCCTGTTCGGCGCGGGCAACCCGCGCATGATGTCCGGCGGCATCTCCGAAGCGCTCATCACCACGCAGGTGGGCCTTGCCGTGGCCATCCCGATCATGGTGGCCCACCACGCCCTCGAACGCCGCGTGGACGCCATCATCGGCGACATGGAGGAAAAGGGCGCGTCCCTTGCCATCGAACTGGCCAGAAACGGCGCGGTGGGCACGGAGAACGGCCATGCATGATCTGCTTGCGGCCATGAGCGACCATTTCGCCGGAGGCGGTCCGGTCATGCTTCCCCTTGCCGCGGCATCGGGTCTCATGTGGTGGCTCGCCGTGCGCAAGTTCATGGAACTTACGGCCCTCAAGCGCGAGGAGGCCCCCCTCGCCGATTGTCTGAAGAGTGACGCGGGCAACGGCTGGCAACGCGCCATCGTCGGCGGCTGGCTCGCCGGACGCACCGGCAACGCCAAGCTGGACCGCAGGCTCCTCGAACGCCTGCGCCACGAGCAGTCGCGCCGCGCGGGCAGCCGCATCGCCTCGGTCTTCGTGCTGGCCTCGCTGGCCCCGCTTCTGGGGCTGCTTGGCACCGTCTCTGGCATGATCGACACCTTCGACGCCATCACCCGCTTCGGCACCGGCAACGCCCGCGCCATGGCGTCGGGCATCTCCGCCGCGCTCATTTCCACGCAGGCGGGCCTCGTGGTCGCCGTTCCGGGCCTGCTTGCCGGGAACATGCTGCGCCGCAGGGCCGAACGCCTGCGCGGACGCATCAAGCGGTTCTGTCTCCAGCTCCCGCGGGGCACCGCGCGGCGGGAGGCGGCATGAACAGCATCCGCTACAGCCGCAGACGTCGCGGTCGGGGCGTGGAGCTAAACATGGCCCCGCTCATCGACATGATCTTCATCCTGCTCATCTTCTTCCTCGTGACCACGAACTTCGTGCGCGAGTCCGGCGTGGACGTGCAGCGTCCCACCGCCGCCACGGCCTCGGTCAAGGACAAGGCGGGCATGGTCATCGGCGTCACCGAGGCGGGCAGCGTGCACATCGCGGGCAGGCCCGTGGACCTGCGCCTCGTGCGCGCCCACGTGGAGCGCTTCCTCGCCGAAACGCCCGGCGGGTCCGTGGTCATCGCGGCGGACCGCGACAGCCGCACCGGCACGGTCATCACCGTGCTCGACGCCTGCCGCCTCGCCGGAGCGGCCAACGTCAGCGTGGCCGCCCGGAGGCCCCAGTGAGCGCCCGCACGCTGCGCCCCATCGCGGCCACCGTGGTCGCGCTGGTCATCAACACCGTGCTCTTTTGCAGCCTGCCGCTGCTCACGGACGCGCGCCGCACACCGGAGCCGCCCGACTACGGCGATGCCTTCCTGCTCGCCCAGCTTCCGCCGCCTCTGCCCAAGAACGAGGAACCGCAGGTCCTGCGCCGCCCGCCGCGCGAAACCCCGCGTGAGACGCCGCGCACGCACCTGCCCCGGCCCGAGCGCACCCCGCGCCCCCGGCCGGACGTCACCCCGCCGGACATCGCCTTCGACCCGGCTCCGCCGCTGGCCGCCGCCATGCGCGTGGACCCGTCCATGCTCGCCAGCGCCGCGCCGTCCATATCCACGCCAAGCGCGGGATTCGAACTCGGCGAGGTGGACACGCCGCCCCGGCTCACGCGGCCGGTGCGCCCCGTCTACCCCTACACCGCCCGGCGCAAGGGCATCACCGGCGTGGTCACCGTGCGCTTCCTCGTGGACGCCGCAGGCAACGTCTCGCGCCCCGTCATCGTCCGCGCCGAACCGCAGGGCGTGTTCGAGGCCGCCGTGCTCGACGCCGTGGCCCGCTGGCGCTTCCATCCCGGCGTATATCAGGGCAGCGCCGTGCCCACGTGGGTGGAGGTTCCCCTGCGTTTCGATCTGGATTCCTGACGCCATGCGACACACAGCTTCACGCATATTTCGGACACTTGCCGTCCTGTGCCTTGTGCTGGCGTCCTGCGCCCCCGCAGCGGCCCTTGCCTCGCGCATGCCGGATTTCGCCGTGCAGGCCCTATGCGCCGCGCAAGAAGCCATGGAGCATGACGACGCCGCGCGCGCCGTGGCCATCCTCGAAAAATGCATCGCCCGGCACGAGGAACACCCCGTTGCGGAGGTGCTACTGGCACTCGGCAACGCCCACTGGACCCTCGGCGAGGTGGACAAGGCCCGCATCGCCTTTGAGAAGGGATACGAAACCGCGCCGGACAATGCGCTCCTCTGCCGCAACTACGCGCTGACCCTCTCGGAAAGCGAACGCCACGCCGAGGCATCGCGCCTGTTCGAAAAGGCCTACAGCCTCGACGGCACCGAGCACGTTCTGCTGTACCACGCGGCGGCCGAGGCCTTCCGCGCCGACAACGCCACGCGCTGCCGCGACCTCTTGCGCGCCCTGTTCGCCGTGGTCCCGGCTGTGGAACCGGCATGGGCGGAACTCATGGCCCACGCCTGCCTGCGCATCCCGGCCCTCGCGGAGGCGGAGAGCGTGCTGGATGCCACGCTCTCCCGGCACCCGGACCAGACGCGCCTGTGGCGACTCCTCGGCCATGTGCGCCTCATGCGCGACAACACCGCAGGTGCTGCGGCGGCCCTCGAAATCGCCTGCCGCATCGGCCCAGCCAGCCCTTCGGACTGGTCCACGCTGGCCGACATCTACTTCTCCCTCGACGCGCCGCTCGAAGCCGTGCGTTGCCTGCTGCGCCACGACGACGCCGACCGCGCGAACGAGGCCCCGAACGCGAATGCCGTCCATGAGGCAAACACGACCAACGCCACGGACGATACCCGCCGCATGGCACCCACGCGCAAGGCCGCGCGAGCACTGGCCAGCACCGGCCGCACGGAGCGCGCCATCGCCCTGCTCGACACAGCCCTCGCCGCCACCCCGGCGCAGGACCTGTACATGGACAAGGCCCGCATCCTCTTCGACGCCGGACGCTTCGCCGACTGCCGCGCCACGCTCGCCGCATGCCTCGCGACCAACGCCGCCAACCGCCGCGCCCTCGTGCTCGACGCCTACGCCGCATGGAACCTTGGCGACTGGACCGCCGCCGAGCGCTCGCTTCGCGCGGCGGACGCGCAGCCCGCCCCCCGCAAGGACACCACCGTGCACCAGCTCCTCGCCTACATTGAAGACCTCCTGCGCGAGCGCGACGACGCCAAACGCATCGCCACCGAAGGCATTCCAAACGACCGAGACTGATCCCCTGCGCATCGCCACGCAGGAGCGTACGCCATCGACGCGCTCCACACGCACCGTCCCGCTCCCATAAATGCACAGTGACACGCCGCCGCGACAACGGACGAAACATCTTCGCCCGATATTCCGGCATGTTATTCATTGACCACGCAAACAAGTCCCTGAATCCGGTTGACGCCGCGCCACGCCACCCTGTAGACCACCCGCTTGATTCGGCACTCTCCCGAGTGCATCGCAACACACCGTCTTTCGCATGGGGGCAAGACGATGAACCTGTTCATCAGCGTTTTCACCAAATTCTTCTTCGTGCTCGCGCCATTCTTCGTGCTGTCCATGTTCCTGGCCATGACCAAGGGCATGACACGCGCGGAGCAGCGTGGCATCGCCATCCGCGTCACGATTTCCAACATCGTGCTGTGCGGCGTGATCTTCTTCTTCGGCAACCCGCTGTTCGAGATTCTCGGCATCACGCTCGACAGCTTCCGCATCGGCGCGGGCGCACTGCTGTTCCTCTCCGCCGTGTCCCTCGTGCAGGGGCAAAAGGGCGGCAAAATCCAGACCGGAGACGGCGACATCAGCGTGGTGCCGCTGTCCATTCCCATCACCATCGGTCCCGCCACCGTGGGCGTCATGATGGTCATGAGCGCCGGTCTGCCCGACGCCGTGCAGCAGGCCATCGGCTTCGGCGCACTGTTCGCCGCCGTTATCTGCCTTGGCGCGATCCTCTACTCGGCCTCGCGCATCGAGAAGGCCCTCGGCAAGATGGGCATCGAAATCCTAACCAAGCTCTCCGGCCTCGTGCTGGCCGCGCTGGCCGCGCAGATCATCTTCACCGGCATCAAGAATTTCCTCATGTAGACGGGCACCCCGTCCGCATGACCAGACGACGAAAGCCCCGGCCAATGGCCGGGGCTTTCCCGTTTTCCGCGCTCACCAACCGCGCATGAGATGGACCCGCCACGCCGTCACACAATGGGCATCGCCGCGTCCAAAGCGCCGCCATACGCGGCGACAATGCGTTCCACCACACAGGTACCGCTGCCCGGCGTCAGCGCATCGAGAAGCGCCACGTCGCCGCCAAGGGCCTCCAAACGACACAGCAGATCACGCAGGGCGCAATCCGCGCAAAAGCGCCCGACATCGTCCCCGGCGAACGCTGCGCCTACGCGCTCCACGGCCCGCCGCAGAAGCGGCACCCACGCCTCGCCACGCCGCGAAACGAGCTTCGCCACGCGCTCTGCGTCGTCAGGCGCATAGTCCACCCCAATGCGAACCCGAACGTCCGACACGCCGACCGCACCAGTCAGCGCAGCCATAGCGCCCTCGCACAGCGCACCGGGACGCGTTGTCCACACCGCCGTAGCCAACGCGCGGGCGACGCACTCGCGCTCGTCAGCCAAAAACAGCCCTTCCGCCTCGCCAAGCGCCGCCATGAGCGCCGCCGCGTCGCCTTTGCCATGGGCGGAGAAAATGCCATCCAGCGCCGCACAGCGCTCCCCCTCGCGCCGCGCCGCCTGATCGCTCTGTTCCATGGCAGCTCGAATGCGGCATTCCGCGGTCGCCAGCGTCGCGACCTCGACGTCAACGTCCAGTTCCGCCCGCCCCTCGTCCGTGACCAGCCGCGAACCGGCTACGTCCCAGTCCGTTCGGCCATCAGGACCCACGCACTCCCGCGACAGGCGCTCCATGACGCGCCGCACGCGGCCGCGAAGCGCCACACGGCGCACCTCCTCCACACGCGCGGGGGCAACGCCGTCCAGACAGACGCCCTCGGAGCACGCATCCACGCCACTCTCAATGAGCCGCCGGGCGCGTCGCACCACGATCTCGGAGCGTACCGATTCGGCCAGCGCCTCGCCTTCGCCGGGGCGCAGCCACGCCGCAGCGGCATCGAGACGCTTGGCGATGAGCGACAGTTCCCTGTCCGCAGCCGCTCCATCCACAGCCGCCGCACGGTCCGCAAGGTGATCGAGGTCCGCAGCAAGGCGCTCCACACGCTCCCCGCGCTCGCGCAACACGCCGTCCACACGGCGCTCGGTCATACGCCGACGCACCTCACATTCGTGGAAGCGCTGGAGCCGCTCCCGCATCTGCGGATCGTCCACGCCATCGAGCACCCGTTCCCGGTGCCCGTCGAGTTCCTCGCGCAGGGCCTCGCCGTCGGTCGCACCATCCACGATTCCGGCCACGCCCCGCAGAATCTCCACCATGCACGCAGCCTCGTCATCCGCCATGCGGCAGGCGTCGAGCCGTCGCTCCTGCGAGGACAGCGCCGCCACAAGCGCGGGGCTCTTCCCCCGCACCGCGTCGTTCGTCACGCGAATCTCAGCCATGCCTCACCTCCCCGCGCGTCGCGCCTACCACAGCCTACCCGCCCCCACGCCAATGCCCGCCTCAAGAAGCGTCCGATTGCGGCGCAGGGCGTACCCGCGCGAGCGATCGCCGAAGGCGTCGGACCGCAACGCACCACCGTAGCGGGCTTCTTCCGCCCGCAACCGCGAATCGAACTCCATGTCCAGAAGCTCGCGCTCGTAGGCCGCCGCATGGCCGGACAGCACCTCCACGGCGGAACCGCTCCCGGCGTCGATGCCGCTTCCGGCAAGGGCCACGCGCCCGCTGGCCAGCGCACGCCGCCGGGCGTCGTCGAGGGCCACGCGCTCGCGCCGCGCCCGCTCCTCCACCACCTTGGCCTCGCGCTCCCCGGCCGCACGCGCGGCGTCGGCCTGCCATCCCGCCATCCGGGCCTGATTTCCGTAGTCGTCAACCCGCATCGCGGTGGATACGGCCAGAAGCGCCCCCGCCGTCAACGTTTGAAAGGCCATCGCTCAACCTCGCATAAATGTAGTAGTTCCGCCCACCGCTGAACCGCCGCAGCAGACCTTCGCACTCAAAGCCCAGCCGTTCGAGCCAGCGGCGGCTCGTCGCGTGCTCCTCCAGCACCAGCGCCTGCACGCGAACGAGATGCCACTCGGCCATGAGCGCCGGAAGCATGCGCGAGAACGCCCTGCAAAACGACAGCGCGAAATGCGGCACCTCCACGCCGGTCAGCGCCCATCCGTCGCCCACGCCCGGCGCGCCGAGCACAATCCCGGCACAGGCCACTGGCCGCCCATCGACCAAACCCGTGAAGGCCGGCCCGCCAGCGGCGTACACGCGCCCAAGCCGCAGCGGGTCGCCGCCGCATACGGCTCCGGTCAGCCCGAGGCTGTCCAGCGGCCGTAAATCCAGTTCCGCCGCGTGCTCCGGCCTAAAGGGAACGATGTCGAGCCGCATGTCACTCCCCCACCACTTCCGGAACGCAGCAGATCACCGTCATGGGCAACGGCTCATCCTGCCGCACGGTGAAAATGCCGTCCCTGTCGAAACCGCCGGACAGCCGCACCAGCCTGTCGCCGGAATCGAGGCGTGGGGCATGCCCGGCCCGCTCTCCGGAATGATGGGGCAGAATGGCCTCGTACGCACCGGGCCTGTCATCACCGACGCAGACGCTTCCGCCCACGGAATCGAGCACGCGAAGGGTCACGCCCATGATGCGCTTACGCCGCGTCTGCGACGTGCCGCCCGCGCTTCCCATCTCCAGCCGCATGGGTTGCAGGACGCTCGCGTAGCCAAGGCCCATGTGCACCACCCGCGCCTCGCGCCCGAGGTCCACCCGGCCCTCGCGCACCATCCTTTCGCCCAGCACACAACCATCGGCCAGCACCTGCACGGTCTCGCCCTCCAGATGCTCCATGCCGCAGATGACCCGCCGGGCTTCGCCGCGATAGGTCAGCCCGCTGTCCACGAAAAACGCGTCGCGCGCATCGCCCGCCGTCTCCACGAAGGCGGGATCCAGCCGCTCCACGTAGCGCCGCTCGGCCCCGGCGACGGTCCGACGCACCACGAGCCACACCTCGTCGCCTTGCGGACCGGGAATGACGGCCACGGATTCCGCCCTGCCGCCTCCGCCCAGCGGATGCCGGTGCCACGAGCGGACATTCTCCTCGCGCAGATAGGTGCAGCCGATGAGCATGCCGTCGTCGCGCACGCACCACAGCACGCCGTCCGGCTCGCGGGCATAGTCCATGTCCGCGATGCCGGGACCGGTGACGTGCTCGGCCAAAAGCGTCAATTCCGGCGCGCGGTAGCTGTTGGAGGAGAAATCGAAGAGCAGCTCGCGCACCTTGCGCCGCGTCCGCGTGACGTAGAGCACCGTGCCCGAAACCAGCTGCGCGGGAAGCGACGCGCTCCCATGGGCGGACTGGCGTTTGCGCTGGCAGCGCGAGGGCGTCATGCCCTCGCCGTCGGTCCCGGACCAGACCTTGATTTCCGAGGCGTTGGTCCCCACCAGCAGATGCTCCTGATCCATGACCCAGCGGATGGGATTGACCCGCGACCCGGACAGGGTGATTTCGATGGCGTCGTCGTCCAGCGGCTCGCCCTGCACGCCGGAATCGTACATGCTCGTGTTGAGCCGGAAATCCTCGTACGCTCCCGTTCGCGAAAGCCACAGCGTCAGCGGCTTCTCCGGCGTCGCCGCCAGGACGAGGCGGTCCTCGTAGAATCCGATGCACGACGGCCACGAACCGTCCTTCCACGCCTTGGGCATGGTGTGCGAGACGCTCTCACGCCGCCAGAAGTCCCCGCGCACCGTGCCGTCGGCCTTGCGGATGCTTTCGATCTGGTCCGACGCGTCCTTGTCCGGCGTATCGCGGAAGGTCACCGCGAGGGCCGCGTCCAGCGCGTCCAACTGTCGGGTGCCGAGGTAGCGGAACCATTCGCCGCCGTCCTCGCCACCCGCGCAGCGGACCAGCCAACAGCCCTCGAAGAGCGTTCCCTCGGGCAGGGACATGCTGTTCCCCTGCCGTCCGTCGCTCGCCACGCCGTCCGGACCGAGCACATCAATGTTCCAGCCCGGCGCATGGAAGACCATGGGTTCGAGCGCCCAGTCGTCATGCCCGCGCCGGGTCAGGGTGTGCGGACACACCTCGGGATGGACGAGATACAGGACGTCCGCGCTCTGCACGGTGTTCACCGCGTCCACCTGCGCAGCGCTCCACGGGGCGGGAATCTCACAGGGCGTTCCGTCCTCGCGAAGGACCATTCCGCCATCCGCGAAAAAGCGCAGATAGCCATCGCCCATCTCGATGACGTAGCTTTGCGAGGCCGTGGCGTTGAAGTCGAAGGACAGAAGCCTGCACCGGCGGTCCGCATGCCGCGCGGGCGCGATGAAGCGCGTGCCCGGCCTGCGGAACACGCTGCCGTGGGGGCGGGTGATGAAGTTCTCCAGCCTGCGGCAGCCGGAATAGTACTTCTCGTGATCGGTGCGGCCGTCGAGGTGGCGGGACAGCTCGCCCGCCGTGAAGGCGTTGATGATGGGCGTCGCCGTGACCATGGCCTACCCCCTCGCCCGGATGAAGGCGTCCGGGCGGATGCTTTCGGGCCTACCGCCGCCCTGCGCGTCGCGCCCCTTGGCCGTACGCAGACGTTCGCGATAGAGCGCCTCCATGCGCTCCTTCTCCGCCGAGGAGCCGGTGATCTTGCGTGCGGCACGCGCGGCGATGCGCGCGGCGAGGGCCGAACGGAAGGTCGGCGGCATCTCGGAGACCACCGTCACCCTGCGCACGTAGCGCACACGCACGCCCCGTGCGTCGGCCAGCAGGCACTGACCTTCCACCGCGTAGCGTGCGTCCGGGTCCGTCTCGATGACGTGCAGACAGTCCGGCGGCAGCATGAATCGGTTCGCATAGCCGTAACACGGCCCTCCGGCCGCCCGGGCCAGTTCGGCCCGGGCGACGGCGAAGTTCCACGGATGCTCCTCCAGCAGGGCGTCACGCTCCCCCTCGTAGAGGGCCGAGACGACCCGCGCGCGCTCCGAGTCCTGATCGGCAGAGGTGATGCGGTCCTCGCCCAGTTCCAGAAGCGCTGCGGAAAGAATCCTGGCGGGCATGGTCAGACACCCCCCTCGAACACCGCCCGGTAGAAGTCCTCGTCATTGTCCCCCGAACGCGCGGATTGCGGGGCAAGGGCCATCAGCTTCAGAGCGAACGGCACGCGCCCGGCCGCGTCGCCGTGGTCATCGGGGCGACCGGCCACGGCCTCGGCCCGCAGCTCGAAGCGCTGCCCCTCGGCCACGGCATCCTTGACGCCGAGGGGCGCCAGTTCCTCGCGCCCAAGGGTGATGCGCACGCTCGCGCCGCGCCGCTCGCGGCTGGCCTGTGCGCCTTGTTCCTCGCGCGCCTCGCCTCCGGCATCCTTGTGACCGCCAAGTCTCGTGAACTCCATGTTCGCCTCCATGCTTTGCCGCCATGCGGCGGGTATCGAAAAGGGCCGGACCGCCTTCAGACGGTCCGGCCGCGTCCTATCGCGCGAGATAGTGGGGATAGATGTCGAGACAGCCGCTGGCCGCAGCATCCGTGGTGGAGACCACAGCCTTGACCAGTTCCCCGGCGTCGGTGGGGATGACGAAGCGCCCAAGCACCTCGCCCGCCTCCACGGGATGACCGCCGGACACGCGGCACAGGGTGCCGAGGGGCCGATAGTCGCCATCCTCGCCGTGCATAAGTGTCACCACCAGTTCGGTCCCCTGTGCGAGGCCCAACTCGGCGGCGACCTCGGCCACCACCTCCACGCCGCCGAGGGTGCCGGAAAGCTGCTGGGGAGCGCCGTTGCCGTCGGCCTGCGCCTTGCGCGGCAGGGCCATGCCCCGCGCGAGATACTGCCCGTGAACCTTGAGAGTGCGTCCGTACATGGAATCCTCCTAGCGTTTGACGGCCACGCTCTTCTCCGTGGCGTCGAGGAAGTTGTAGCTAGTGACGATGGGCACGCCGTTCCACTCGGCGATGCGGCGGTCGACGTTACGGTCGCCGGGGGCCATCTGGAAGGCCGCGCCCTTGCCCGACTCGGCGAGGATGGACAGCACCTTGCGGTGGCAGAAGAGGTAGGTGTCCTTCTGCGCGCGGACCATGTCGAGCAGGTTATCCACCATCACCGGGGTGGGATGCGCGTCCGGCGTCACGTTGACCAGCGCTGCAACGGTGTGGGGATTGGCGATCTGCATGCCGAAGTAGCCCTTGAAGCGGATGCCGTAGCCCAGCACACCCTGCTCGTTCTCGTAGAGACCGCCGCCGTTGATGGCGCTGACGTTGAGCAGCCCGCCCTGCGTGAAGCCGCCGGGGCTGTACAGGCCGATGGTCTCGCCGGGCACGAAGCGCACCGCGAGAATGGACCAGCAGCCGTCGTCATGGCCGCCCGCGTCGATGACCGCGTCGCCGTCGAGGGCGTACTGGCGCAGGTTGCGGTACAGGATGGCCTTCTCGGCGTCGGCACCCAGCTTGCGCAGTGCCTTGGGGGTCTTCTTCGCGAAGTACTTGTCGCGCCCGCCAAAGGCGCGTGCCTTGTCCTCCGGGCAGAACATCCGCGCGCCCATGATCGAGAGGTCCACCTTGCGCAAGCGGGAATCCACGTCGATGGCGTCCAGCGGGGCGTCCATGTCCACGAAACCGCCGCCCGAGACCTCGGAAATCTCCTCGTAGACGTTCCACAGCGCGTGGGACGCCTCCTCGAAGGGAATCACGTCGAGGACCGGGGTCTCGCCCGTCAGCCAATCCACCTGCTGCGGCTGCTTCTTCGCGTAAGCCGCCGAAATCTCCCTCAGTGTGCCAGTGATGCTCATGCTCAAGCTCCTTTGCCGCCGAAGACCTCTTCGGCGAAGAACCGTTCGGTGGACATGCCGTCGCGAGCGGAACGGGGACCGCCGTCCCCACCCGCAAGGCTGTCCTCACGAAATGCCATTCCCACCTTGTGGAAGATGCGCAGCACCTCCACCTCGTCGCCGTGACGGTCGAGGAACGCGCAGGTCGCCTCGGCGTCGAGCCCGGCGGCCTGCGCGCTGCGCTCGAAGCCCCGCCGCGCGATGGCCGCGTTCTCCTCGGCGCGTGCGCCCCACAGCGCGGTCAACCGCTCGCGCCCCTTGGCGCGGCGCTCGTCCTCACGCCGTGCTTCGGCGTCGAGATGCCCGCCGACCAGCGCGTTGTAGCGGTCGGCCAGCCCCTGCGCCTGTGCCGGGGAAAGCCCCAGCTCGTGCGCCGCGCCACGGAACCACCCCACGAATTCGGGGTCGGGTTCCGTGCCCTCGGGCATGGTCAACTCGTAGCCGTCTGGCGTGTCGGGCACGCCGACCACCCGGCGCAACTCCGCATCGAAGCCCAGACGATCCTCGTCGGTGGCGTCCTCGGAGAGCGGGATCAGGCCGATGGTCTTGCGCCCCACCAAAGCGCGCGCATGCAGCAGGGACCGCGCCATGTCGGCGGGGGACCTGAACTCGCGCAGGCCGGGATGATCGCGCAGGGCGATGCGCTCGCCGCCGATCTCGCAGACGGCGTCCTCGGGAATGGCGTCCTCGATCCAATGGGAAGGTGTCTCGATGCCGTGTCCGTCGCCGGGGGCGGGGGAGGCTTCCATATTCATGGTCCATCAACTCCTTGCGTTGGAAAATTCTCGGGATCGTCGAAATACTCCACCAGTTGGAACAGGGTCATCCGCCCGTAGCGGAAGGCCACCTGCTCCGCGCTGCGCCACTCGCCGGGTCCGCGCGCCGGGGTCATGAAGCAGTGCGTGCGCAGGAAATCGCGCAGCACCCGGCCCGATGGCGTGGAAAGCGCCGTGCGGATGTGGGCATGCAATTCCCTCTCGGTCATGTTCGAACGCGCCATGGGCTAGCCTCCTAGCGTCTCCATGATGATTCTCGCCGGGCTGCCCGGTTCCGCGGCCCGCGACAGGGCCGGATAGACCGCAGCGGCGTCCAGTAGCTCCCTGCCGCGCTCATCCTGCGTCGCCTGCGCCTCGGCCTGCGCGCGCTCCTCCCGCAGGCGGCGCACCGCCGCGCGCGAGCGCATGCCACGTTGGGGAAATCCCCGGCTCTCCATGATCCGCCGCAGGTTCTCGTCGTGATCGAAGTTGTCGAGCACGGACGGAGCGAGGGCCGCCATGGCTCCGGCATCGCGGTAGGTCTGGAGCACAGACTGGGACCGCGCCTCCTTCTGGGCGAGCATGAGCGGACTCACGTACTCGGCCCGAAGCCGCATGCCGTCGAGTTCCGCCGGTGCGGGCGGCAGTTCGCCCCGTCGCAGGAGCAGGCGATGCAGCCTGTCGAAGAGCCGCGCGAAGTTCTCCTGCTGCTGATTGACCAGAAGCGGCCCCAAGAGGAACATCCGTTCACTGGCCAATTCCGCCACCTCCAGCGCGGTGGGGGCAGCGCCCTCGCGAACGCGGCTGCGGATGGTCATGAACAGGTCCACAAAGAACGCGGCGTTGATGTCCTGCCGCGTGGACTGCATGAGTTCCCACGAGAAGCGCGGGTCGCCGCCCACGGACAGCGGGCCGAAGTCCGCAAGGCTGTTACCCTCGGCGCGGCGGTAGTAGTTCATGGCCCGAGGCTCGAAGGAAAAACGCCCCACGAAGCCGTCGTCCGGCACGAGATAGGGCGGGGCCACCGCCAGTTGCCCGGCCTCAAGGATGAGCCGCTTCATCTCGTTGAGCATCTTCACGTCGGCCAGCGCCTCCGTGCCGGGGCTGGCCGAGTACGGCGTGCCGGGGAGTCTGCGAAAACGCGCCACCACGTACGGGAGTTCGTCGTATCCACCCTCGGAGACGAGATGCGCGTCGCCCAGCTCCACATAGTACGAGGCAAAGGGCAGGCAGTTTCCGGGCATGCGGGCGCTCCCCTGCGGCCTCGGAAACACGGCATGCAGCAGCGTGAATTCCTCGTTCTGCCGTTTCGTATCGGCCAGCGCCCGGCGCATGGCCTCGGACAGTGCGTCCGCGCCCCAGCGCCGCGCGGCGTCCGTCGCCCGCATCCGAAAACGTCGGAAGACCGTATCCACCTCGCCCTGCGCGTTCTCGGCGATGAACACCTCCGAGAGCGGCAGCGCCCGAAAGCGCACCCCGCCCGTGGGCGATTCGTCCACGTACAGGCACTGCCAGCCGAACAGTCCGGACTGGTGATAGGCCAGCGCCTGCTCGCGGTAGAATCCGCCCTCGGCCAGCACGGCGTAGAAGATGTCCTCCACGTCCTGAAGCCACGCGCGCACCGCCGGGCGGTCCGCGAGGTCCGCATCGTCAAGGGCGAGGGCGAACCAGCGCTGCGAGGGTGAACACGCCCCGGACAGCATGCCCGCGGCGAAGATGTCCGCCGCGCGCCGCGCCGTGGCGTCGAGGACGTCGGGCCGCCGCACGTCGCCCGAGCGGGCTTCGGCGAAGCCCACGTCCCCCTGCCCCATATACAGCGCCACGTCGTCCCACATGGCCTCGAAAGGCTGGCGCACGCGACGCACGTCCCCAAAGCGCCTGACGACCTCACGGGCGACGGCCGTGTCGTCCCCAACCGGAAAATCCGCCTGATGCTGCATGTGTCACCTATCCCAGCGTGGTCCTGCGCACGGCGACCCTGCTTGAATCGCCGAGAGGACTGGTTCTGATATTCACACCCTGCGCGCGACGCCGACGTTCGGCCTCCCTGCGGCGGGCCTCCTCCATGCGCCGTCTGGCCTCCTCTCCGGCGGCATCGGACATGGGAGCCGGTGCAGGCAGATCCGGCGAGGACGGCTTGGAAAACAACACTCCGCTCATGATTTCCTCCTTGTCGTTATGTGCGGGCGGGCGGCTTTCAGCGCGAGCGAGGGCCGAATCCGTCGCCCCTGCGCATGCCCCCGCCCTCCGCGAACTCCTGCCGTGCATGCAGCCCACGCACCGGCAACGCGAAGGTCAGCGCCAGCGCGTCCGCGAGGTCGGGGCTGCGTAGCCCGCGCCCGCGCATATCGTCTTTGGATTCGAGGATGAGCCGCCCCGAACTGTCGTAGGAATACGACGGGGCGACGAGGTCCGCGTGCAGGGCGTCGTCGTCTGGAATGTCGGCCTGTGTCGGCTCCAGCAGCCAGTCGCGCATCAGCGCCCACATCTCGGCCCTGCGGTTGGCGTAGCGGTCCGGGCGGCTCGCCGCGCTCCCGAAATTCACGGCCGTGATCCGCTGGCCGAAGCCCATTTCGCGCAGGCGATCCACAACGCCCGCCCCAAGCCCCCCGGCATCGACGAACATTCTGACCACGTACGGCTCGCCGCCTTCGAGGATGCGCACGCACTCCCCGGCCACCTGCATGGTGTCGCGCCGCACGAGTCGCCGCGCGCCGAAGGCCCTGCGTCCCTGCCGGAACATGACGCCCGTGGCGTCCGCACCGAACCTCGCGGGATCGACGCCGCACACCACCGGACCGCACGGCTCCGCGCAGGCCTTGCGGGCCAGCATCACCGCCTCGGGCGCGATGAAGGGATCAATGCCCGTGAAGCTGAAGGCCTCGGCCGCCGTGGCCGGATACTCGCGCCGAAACAGCTCCGGATCGCGCAGTTCGGCGATCTTGTTCCTGCGCCAGGCCACCTGCGCCACGTCCAGCCCGTGCAGGCGCATGTACTCGCACTCATCGGGCGTGGGCGCGAAGTCCGGCCCCGGCTCGCGTCGGTATTCCTCCTGCCAGAACCACGGGATGAACACCGGCCGAAACGGGCTTTCCCCGGCCTCGGCCCGCTGCCACTCGCAGTGGAAGAAGTCCCCCATGCCGTTGGCCGTGGATTCGAGGATGACCTCGGTTCCCGGCGCGTCGGGCACGGTCTGGAGCATTCCGGCGGCGTGCTCGGCGGCGTCGCGCCAGAAGGCGACCTCGGAACCATGCAGGAACTGCACGGTCTGCGAGCGTCCGGCTCCACGCGCGCCAGCCGTGGCCACGCGGTATCCGGAATCCAGCGCCGGAAAGTCGATCTCCCGGGCGTTGTCCTTGCCGCACACAGGGCGCACGGCCTCGGGGCAGTGCTCATAGAACCTGCGGGCCATATCCAACAGCCCGCGCGAGGCCTCCATCTCGTGAGCCATGACCAGCGCCCGCGCCCCGCGCCTGTGCGTCACCTTCCAAAAAAAGCGCGCGGCCACATAGGTAGAGCACCCCTGCTGACGTCCCTTGAGGACCAACGCGCGCACGCATCCCGTGGTCCTGCGCTGGTCCTCAAGGCAGCCATGCAGATAGGTCTGGGCGCGATTGAGCACCATGGGCGCAAGACCGTCGGCCTTGGTCCTGATCCACAGGCAACGCCCCGCGTAATGCGCGAGATCGCTCTTCAGCCGCCGCCGTATGTTTCGTTCACGCTCGGTCATTCCAGATCATCCAGACTTTCTTCGTGGGTTCCGCCCTTGGCGTCGGTCTTGTCGGAGAACATCTGCAGGTACTTGCCAAGCAGGCTAAGCGCCCGGTTGGCGTTCGAGGCGTCGAAGCGGAACTCGCCGCCCTCCTCGCCGCGTCCCTTTCCGGGCGTTGCGGGGACCACCTGCATGCAGCGTTCGGCAACCTCCTTGAGCCGCGCCGTGACCCACTGCCGGGTCACCATGTCGTGCGACGCCGCATCCTCGCGCAGGACATTGACGGCCTCGGCCACCGCCTCGTTGCGCAACAGCCGCCGCCCCGTGCTCCGGGCCGTACGCTCCCCGTATCCGGCCCTGATGGCGGCCAGCTCCTCGTCGCCGCTCACGGCGTATTCCGCCGCGAAGCGTTCCTGTCTCGTCGTGAGCATGCGTTCCCCCATCACATTCATTTTCTTCGATTTTCCCGTTTCCAGCCGCTTTTCGAGCATTGCCCCTTGCTAAAAGGAGAAAAATGATTAATTCTTTAAGTGCCTGGGACACAGGCGTTGCACGACGATCTTGAGAATGAACACATGCAGTACGCGACGTCCCCACCGTTCGGCATGGCCGACACGGGGGGAGTACGCAGGGGGCGACCCCATTAAACAAAAGTGCGTTCTTGATCGCGTCATCCGCGGTGCTCCCGGGCTTTCCCATGTCCGCACTACAACGCCAGCATGGCCGTTACGTTCAGTGCAGCATCTCGAACACAGCCCTCCCCACCAATCCAGCCAGCGCGGCCATGAGGCCAAAGACCACCCTTTCGAGGTTGCGGAGCTTTTCCGCATGCGTATGGCAGCGCCTCGTGCATTTAATCTCCGCCACATCCTCGGCGATGGCGCGCACGCGCTCGTCAATGCGGGCCAGCATGGTTCTGGCCTCGGCGTCCGTCGTCGTCACCGCTTCCCCCAGTTCATGCGCACGGCCCCCTTGTCGAAGGCCGAACGGCCGATGAAGTAATAGCCATAAATGCCGTAGCCCAGATCCGTCAGCGCCCCGAGCTTCTCCATGGGCACCTCGCTCATGAAGGTCCCGCCGACGATGGCCGCCGTGAACACCAACAGGCACAGCGGCCGCACATTCTTGGCGAGGACGGAATCGCTCGCCATGTCCGCCTGATGGCGGCGGGTGCGCTCGGCCTCCTGCCGCTCCTCGGCGTCGAGCTGACGTGTGCGCCAGTCGAGCAGCCGCTCGCGCTGGCGGTCCTCCAACTCACGAAGCCGCAAAAGCGTTTGCGGATCGGCCGTTGCGGCCAGTACCGCATCAGGCTCCGGCTCCACCCCGAGAAACGAGGCCACAAGCTGCCCAGCGGCACCGGCCACAGCCCCCATGGGCCCGCCAAGCGCCCCGCCCAGAATTGGTGCAGCCCCGGCGATAAATCGTCCCACATCCTTCCAGTCCGCCATGACACCCTCCTTGCGCGATGCGGCGCCGCGCTCCGGCTCGTCCAGTGCGCAAGAGCGCGGCGCCAAGCCGCCCTGGACGCGGCCCCCACGCCGCGTCGCAATACAGGGCTTGTATCAGCCCGGAATTTCAGGCTGTGGCAGGGATGCAGACTGTCTACCACTGTTCGTCGCCATCGCGCCCGTGCCTCCTGCCGGATGCCGTTCCAGGCTCGGCGGAGCGCACGGCGCGCTCGCGGGTGCGAAACACGTATTCGCAGGCCTCGCAGATGCGGATGCGCTCGACCTCGTCGTCTCCGCGATGGCGGCTACGGACCACTCTTGTGCGTTCGGTGCAGCGTGGGCAGTACATCACGACCTCCCCTGTTCGTTGTTGTTGAGCATGTGTGCCCCAAGGCTTCCCGGCAGCGCAGCCACATCCAGCGTGAAAGCAATGACGCCCGTCAGCATGTGACGAAACGCCGCGACGGACCGGCGCGACCCGATGATGCCGCGCACCCCGCCCACCACGCCCATCCGCTCGCCAAGCAGGATGCACCCGTGGGTGTCGGCCAGCGTGTTCCCGGCGTGGAAGAGAATGTCCGACCGCCCCGGAACGTCCAGCACCTCGAAGGTTTCGCCGAAACGCGCGGACACGCGCCCACGACAGGCGTAACGCCCGACGGGAATGCACGACACGTCGCGGCGGTTTCCGCGATCCGGCGGCTCCAGCGTCACGCCGCACACCCGCCCGTCCATCACCAGCACGCCGAAGGTCCCGGCAACACCGTCCTCCAGCCGTTCAAGCCGAAGCGTCGGCCCTTCCGATAGCATCATGTCGTCTCCTCCTCGTTCAGAATCCGATGACGGGATCGGCACCTGCCGCGTCTCCGCCGACCATCCCGCGTTCCCACGGGCACCCCTGCATCATGTATTCCGGCAGTTCGCCGCCCTCCTCGGCCTCGATCTCGCGCTCGACACGGTGCCTGCGCTCCATGCCCAGCTCCTCTTCGCGGTGACGGACGTTCAGTTCGCGCACTGTCGCCCGCGCCCGGTCCAGCCAGCCAGGGGGCGGCACACGGGCCAGCCCGAACGCCTCGAACACCCGCCCAAGCTCAAGCACCTCGGTCCGCCCACCGACGCACAGCCGGAACACAACCGTCGCGTCGGCATCCGAACGGGCATGCGGCAAGAGCCACGGAAGCGCCCCCGTCCGATGCGCACCGCCACACCTCCGGACAAGCCCCGTCGCACACATCTCAAAGCACAGCTGCATGCCCGCCACGGGGACCGGAACAAAGTCCAAGGCCTCGACATCGACACCCGCCATTTCTCTCCCCCCTTCCTGCCGATCTCCGTATTCACAGGCGAATTTCGCCTAACGGTAGACGTAACAAAACGTCTCGGTAGGCGCATTCCGCCTATTGCATTACCCGCGGAATCTTGGGATTATCCCAACATGCAAGAAGCCTTAGCCTTCACACAACAATTCCTCGAGGCCGTCGAGTCCGCCCGCATCGCGCTGGGCCGCAGCCACTCCGACATCGCCCGCGCCGCGTTTCCCGAACATCGCGACCCCGTGGGAGCCTACCGCAAAATCCGAAACTCCGGCCAGAATCTGCGCCTGCAGGACGCCTACCGTCTTGCCTTCGCCGTACAGCAGGACTTCCCGTCCCTGTGCTGGCGTGCCATGCAGGATGCGCGCTCCTCCTGAAACGCCGCATCCTCCCCTTTGGCCACCGCGCCGCGATGCGGCTGATGGCCGCGCCCCTTCACCACCTCTCCAACGCAAGACGCCACTGCGTCCCTTCACCCGACACGAGCGTGCTGCCCGGTCTTTCCGTGTGAACTTCACACACCTCATGCATTCACGCACGGATGCATCCACCTCGCCGAAGCACCGCATACCGGATGCAACAGCGCAGCACATACATAATGTTCAATGTATATTCATGCACATTATACACATGGGAAAACCTTAAAGCGTATGAAAAAGCCTTACGGAACACAAATTTGGCAACCGTGCATCAAATTTTACAAATATAGCTAGACTGTTGCATAACCATGGGCTATCCGATACACCGAATGGCACGGCATAACGCCCGCTACAAACGTGTTTATCTCGAACACACCTTCATTGCCCATATGGAGTCATGCATGATCGATACGACCGACACCGCCCCGGAAACCAAAGACCCGATATCCGAGCTGTTCGACATTGCTTCCGCTCTCCATTTCCTTCAAGACATCCTCGCCATGGCCGAAGTGATCGACACACAACCGAATCATGCGGGCGCATCCTATCTTATCGGACTTCTCGGCAATCGAACGTCGGACATTGCCACCCACCTCTGGGACAACGAAGTCCCCGCCCCGGCGACATCGCGAAATCCTCAAACGGCATCCGCAGGTTAGGCCCATCCCCGGCAAGCGGATTAGTCCTCACGGCAGGGCTGGTCACAGCCCCCACCCCACCCCAACACGCAATTCGCATCGTTCCTCGCCTAGGCTCGTCTTGACAGGTAGGCAAATACCGCCTACCTGTCAAGACATGAAAACCACTCTGCTCCTGCGAACCCGCTGTGCCCGACGCCGCTGGAACGACGACGAGATGCGCCAGTGCTGCGAAATCGACGGCCAGCCCTGCGCATCCGCGCCGAACGGCCTGCGCCCGGAAAAGACCTGCCCACTCTACGTCGCAAGCCGGTATCCCTGTCCGCATTGCCTCGGTTTGGATTGGACGAACTCGAACGCCCCGTGCATGCGCATCCTGCGCAGGGACGCGGCGGGCGGGCACCTCGTCTGCCCGGCATGCGGGCATGATGTCGATCTTGCGGAATACGCGGCGGAACTCGCACTGACGCTCCTCGACGCAATGCAAGACGCCCCGCGACGCCGCCCCCGAAGGGACGACGCCACGAGGCGTCTCGCGTGCGCTATCGGTGATGAAAAAGAAAATGGAGTTCGCGCCGGTCACCGCCCTCGCGGCACGGACCGACGACGCTGCGCCTACAGGCTGAAGGCGCGGTGGAAGACGATCTCCCCACGGGCAGGCGCATCGGAAAACGCCAAGGCGAGGACGAATTCGTCGGGAACGCCGCTCATGCCCAGTCCGGGCACGCTGCGGAATCCGAAACGCCCGTAGAAGACCGGATCGCCCACGAGCACGCAGCCATGCGCCCCCATCCGACGCAGGGCGTCCAGCCCCTCGCGGACCAGCATCGAACCGAGGCCATCGCGGCGGCAACGTCGGAACACAGCCAGCGGCCCCAACCCGTACCAGCCCTCGCGCCCAGCGACATCCACCGGAGAAAAGGCGACGTACCCGGCCACGCCAAGCTCATCCTCGACCACGAGGCCCAGCGTCAGGGCGTTATCCTCGCGCAGGCCCTCAACGATCAGATGTTCGGTCTGGTGGCTATAGGGATGATCGGCAAAGGCCTCAAGCAGCAGTTCGCGAATGGCCGCATGGTCCGAGGGGCGTTCCTCGCGAATGCGCACGCCGTGGGGCACGGGACGCATCCCGCCGAAGCGGTGCGAGCGCAGCGCCTCGACAATGGCGGTCACCTCGGCCTCAGAATACGACGCCTCCTCCTTCAGATTGCCCCAGACCGGCGCGGGCCAACAGGCATCGCCGGGATTGCGGCCGACGACGTGGATATGCAGTTGGCGCACCACGTTGCCGATGGCAGCCACGTTGACTTTGGCGCAGTCCATCTGCTCCTTGACGAAGGCGGATACGCGGGCGGCCTCGGCCATCACGGCATCGCGCGAGGCTTCGGGCAGGTCCAGCAGATCCTCCTCCTCGACCTCGGGAACAAGGATGAACCACGGCAGCGCCGCGTTTCGGTGCAGCAGGACGTGGCAGAGGGCATAGCGCCCAAGAACGTGGCAGTCCTTCAGCAACTGCGAATGGATGTGAAATGTCATGTTCGCTCCGCACCGGAACCGTCGCGCCCGGAAGCGGGCGGGAATCCCTCCGGTGAAATCCGCGCCACGCTACGCCACACGCCCGCGCCACGCAAGACGCCATACGCGGATCACGGTTCGTGCCGGGCGCATGCGAAGAATCCCCCCATCCGGCAGGACGGGAGGATTCTTGACATTCGGGAGGGGCGGACGGGGGGAGGAAGCGAGGCCTGACGCTCGGAGGTGGGACGGGCCGGTACGGGCGACCCTTTCGCCCCGCTTCCTGTCCGCTGGAGGGCTGATCTTCCCTCCCGGAATTCATTGCGCGGAGTGGGCCACCGCTTCGCTGGCGGGCGGATTCGCCGCGCCGTAGACGTCGAGGTCCAGCTCGTTCTCGCTTCTGGCCACCAGCACGGCGGTCATGGCGTCTCCGCTGATGTTGACCGTGGTCCGCGCCATATCGAGGATTCTGTCGATGCCCGCGATGAGGGCGAGACCCTCCATGGGCAGGCCAATGGCCGACAGGATGAGCGAGAGCATGATCAGCCCCGCGCCGGGCACCCCGGCCGTGCCGATGGAGGCCAGCGTGGCGGTGAGGACGATGGTGGCGAAGTTGCCCAGCGTGAGGTCCACGCCATAGGCATTGGCGATGAACACCGTGCAGATGCCCTGATAGATGGCGGTGCCGTCCATGTTGATGGTGGCCCCGAGAGGCAGCACGAAGCTGGCGATGGATGAGGGCACGCCGAGGTTGCGCTCGGTGCAGCGCAGGTTCGCGGGAAGCGTGCCAGAGCTGCTGGAGGTGGAGAAGCCCACCATCTGCGCATCAAGGATGCCACGGAAGAAATTCATGGGATTGAGGCGCGCCACGAGGGCCACCCCACCGCCGTAGACGAAAAGGATGTGCAAAGCGCTGCCCGCGAACATGAGCAGGATGATTTCCGCCAGCGGCAGAAGCGCGTCCATGCCGTAGCGGGCCACCACATTGGCCATGAGCGCGAACACGCCAATCGGCGCGAAGGCGATGACGATGGACGTCATCACGTACATGATATCCGCGAGGGAATGGCAGAATCGGCGCACCGGCGCGGCAGCCTCGCCCGCGATGTTCATGGACAGGCCCAGAAGCACCGCGAAGGCGATGATCTGAAGAATATTGCCCTCCACGAGGGATTGCAGCGGATTGACCGGCACGATGTCGAGCAGTGTGTCCACCACGGAGGGGGCCTCGCGCACGGCCTGTGCGGCCTGCGCGTGCAGGCCCATGCCCTGTCCCGGCCCGGCCAGCGTCGCCAGAGCAAGGCCGATGGACACGGCGAAGGCGGTGGTCACAAAATAGATGGCGAAGGTCCGCACGCTGATGCGCCCGAGCTTTCGCATGTCGCTCATGCTCGTCATGCCAGAGACGAGCGAGGCGAAGACGAGGGGGACGATGAGCAGCTTGATGCCCCTGATGAACAGGGTCCCCAGCGGCTCGACATACGGGGCCGCATCCGGGCAGGCCAGCCCGAAGGCCACTCCGGCAACCATGCCGATGAGTATTTTCATCCAGAGTCTCACATCATCCTCCCGTGTTGTTCCGCTACGGCGGGAAAGCCCCGTCCGGCGGGAGTTCGATTCCATGGGGCGCGGCCCGCCATTCCGGTAGCGGACCGCGCCCACCCCCAAGGGATTCCGAGGCGGCTACTTTTTGCCAGGGAAAAGCTTCTTGAAGGCGTGCAGCCCCATCTTGCGGCGCAGGAAGCCAAGCTGGTCCTGCAACGGCAGATGCTTGGGACACACGTCCTCGCAGGCCAGAAGGCCCATGCATCCGAAGATGCCCTGATCGGTGCCGATGACGTCGAAGTAGTCCTGCTCGGTGCGCTCGTCGCGCGGGTCAATGACGAAACGGGCGATGCGATTGAGGGCCACCGCGCCGAGGAAGTCGTCACGCATGCGGGCGGTACCGCAAGCGGCCACGCAGCAGCCGCATTCGATGCAGCGATCCAGCTCGTAGATGGCCTCGGCGTCGGCGTTGTCCATGCGCTCCTCGGGGGCCTCGGGGTTAAAGGCCTTGTCCGTATGGATCCACGACTCGATCTTGCGGTTCATGTCCTGGAACCACACGCCGGTGTCCACGGACAGGTCGCCGATGCACTTGAAGAACGGCAGCGGCAACAGCGTGATTTCCTCGGGCAGGTCCATGGTCTTGGTGTGGCAGGCCAATCCGGGGCGGCCGTTGATGACCATGGCGCACGCGCCGCAGATGCCAGCGCGGCAGCAGAAGTCGAACTTCATGGACGGGTCCTGCTCCTCGCGCAGCCTGTTGAGCGCGATGAACACCGTCATGCTTTCGGTCTCGTTGATCTCGTAGTGCCGCATGCTGGGCATGGAGCCCTCGACCTGCGGGTTGTATCTGAAAACGTTGAACTTGAGCGTCCTAGGCATGCTGGGTCTCCTTGTCGTCTGCGCTGATGATCTTGCCGCCGCCGTAGCCGCGATCTCCCGGAGGTATCTCGAAGACGCGGGACGCGGCCTCGTAGTCGAGGGTCGGAAGCGCCGAATCGGACTTCCATGTGGCGAGGGTACGCACCAGCCAGTCGCGGTCGTTGCGGGCAGGGTAGTCCTCGCGGGCGTGGGAACCGCGGCTCTCGCGGCGTTCCAGCGCGCCGTAGGCCACGCACAGGGCCAGACGCACCATGCCGGGCAGGTTCAGGGCCAACCGCAGCTCGTCGTTGGCGCCGATGCCGTCGGAGCGCAGGCCGATATTCGCAGTGCGGGCGTGAATCTCCTGCAGCTTCTTCACGGCGTTGGACAGGCCCTCCTCGTTACGGAAGATGCCCACGCCCTCCATCATGGTGTCCTGCATCATGCGGCGCAGTTCGTAGATGTTCTCCCTACCGCCGCCCTTCACCAGCTGATCGATGCGGGCCTGCTGGGTGGCGAGGAAGCCCTCGGCCTCGGCCATGCTGAAGGCATAGTCCGCGTTGCCGCCGCGCAGGAACTCGACGACCTTGCCGCCGACGATCTTGCCCGCGACCACCGTCTCGGACAGCGAGTTGCCGCCGAGGCGGTTGAAGCCGTGCATGTCCCAGCAGGCGGCCTCGCCAGCGGCGAACAGGCCGGACAGGCCGTAGGCCGCGCCGTCCTTGTCGGTACGGATGCCGCCCATGGAGTAGTGCTGGGTCGGGCGCACGGGGATGGGCTGGGTGATGGGGTCAACGCCCAGGAAATTGTTGCAGATCTCCTGCACCTCGCGGAGCTTGGTGGAGATGTGGTGCTCGCCGAGGTGCCGGATGTCGAGCCAGAGGTGGTCGCCGTAGTCGCTCGGCACGCCAAGGCCCTTGCGCATGTGCTCGGTCATGCGACGCGAGACCACGTCTCGCGAGGCCAACTCGGCCTTGGCAGGCTCATAGGCGGGCATGAAGCGTTCCATGTTGCGGTCCAGCAGGGTTCCGCCGTCGCCGCGACAGCCCTCGGTCACGAGGATGTTGGAGGGCACGACGCCCGTGGGGTGGAACTGCACGGCCTCCATGTTGCCGAGCGGCACCAGACCGGTGTCCAGAGCGATGGACTGGCCGCCGCCCTCGCAGATGACCGCATTGGTGGACTCGCGGTAGATGCGCCCGAAGCCGCCAGCGGCGATGACCGTGGCCTTGGCGAGGTACACGAGCAGCTTTCCGGTGCGCAGGCAGCGCACGATGGCGCCCTTGCAGCGCTCGCCGTCGTGAATCAGCGCGATGGCCTCGGTGCGGTCATGAACCTCCACGCCCTTGTGCATGGCGCGGTTGTCCATGGTGAACAGCACGGCGTGGCCGGTGCCGTCGGAGGTATAGCAGGTGCGCCACTTGGCGGTGCCGCCGAAGTTGCGGGCGGTGATGAGGCCCGCATTCTCGCGCTTCTCGGTCTTGGAGAATTTCTTGCCACCCTGGAAGTAGTCGTCCTTGCCCGCGACGATGCGGTTCCACGGCACGCCCCAGTAGGCCAGCTCGCGCATGACGATGGGCGCGGTTTCGCAGAACAGGCGGGCGACCTCCTGATCGCAGCCCCAGTCGGAGCCCTTGACGGTGTCGGCGAAATGGACGTCCGGGCAGTCGCCCTCGCCCATGGCGCAGTTGCCGAGGGCGGCCTGCATGCCGCCCTGCGCCGCCGCGGAGTGGGAGCGACGCGCGGGGACGATGCTCAGGCAGATGGCGCGGAATCCGGCCTCGGCGGCCTCGATGGCCACGCGCTCGCCGGCCAGACCGGCACCGATGCACAGGACGTCTGTATGGATGATGTCGTACATTCTCTCTCTTCTCCTAGAGGCTGACCGTCGCGAAGGTGAACAGCGTGACGAGACCGATGGCGAGGAACGCGCCGGTGATCGCGTATTCGAGCATCTGGAAGCGCTTGCGGCCACGACGGCCCACGAATCCCCACTTCACGCCGATGCGGTAGAAGCCGATGCCCACATGCAGTTCGGCCATGGGCAGGAGCACGAGGTAGAACCAGAACCATCCGCCCTCCTGAATGCGCTGGGCGCTCTTGGCGGTGGTGATGGGCAGGTTGGTGAGAATGGCCCACAGGTGCACTCCGGCCATGACGAGGATGATCATGGCGGTCACGGCCTGCACCACCCACAGCCAGGTGTCCTTGTGGCGAAGCATGCGGGCCTGATTCCACATGCCCTTCTGCTGCACGCTCGTGACGGGAATCTTGCGGATGGCCAGCGCGAAGTGGACGAGGAAGACCACGCCGATCATCGGGCCGCCGATCTGGGCCATGTAGGTGTATTCGAGAAACGCCGCCAGCGCGTCGAAGACGCCGGTGCCGAGGTTCACGCTGGCTACCAGCAGCATGTGGCACCACATGAAGACAATGAGGGCCGCTCCGGTGAGCATCTGCACCCAGTCCATGTAGGCGGAGGTGTTGCCCCGGATCGACGCGGGCATGGAAAGTTCGGTCTGCATGACAATCTTCCTCGTTGGAACCTATGAAAGTTGAGACGAGCCGAGGTGCGGCGTCCGGCAGGAGGCATGGCCGGACGCCGCAGGGCAGGTCTGGTTAGAACATGACTCCGGCAAGCATGAAGCCAATGGCGATGGAGCCGACGGTGGCCACGAGGCCGGGCAGCATGAAGCTGTGGTTCAGCACGTACTTGCCGATATGGGTCGTCCCCGTGCTGTCGAAGTTGATGGCCGCGACCACGGTGGGATAGTTGGGGATGAAGAAGTATCCGTTCACCGCGGGGAACATGGCGATGAGCGCCGGGGCGGGGATGCCGAGCGCGATGCCGAGCGGCATGAGCGCGCGCACCGTGGCCGCCTGCGAAAAGAGCAGGATGGACAGGGCGAACAGCGCGATGGCGAAGGTCCACGGGGCGGCGGTGACCATCTCCTGAATGTTGCCGCTCAGGAACTCCATGTTGCCGCTGAAGAAGCTGTCGCCCAGCCACGCAATGCCGAAGATGGCGATGACAGCCTGCACGCCCGCACCGAACACGCTGCCCTGCGTGAGGGTCTTCACGTCCACGCGGCTGATGAGCAGGATGAGCGCGGCCACGGTCAGCATGATGATCTCGATGGCGCTGGCCATGCTCATACGCTCGATCTCGCCGCCCACGTTCCACGCGGGACGCAGCTCGGGGCAGGAGCCGAAGAGCACGATGGTCATGGTGCCGAGCAGGAAGAGGCCCACGGAAATCTTGGCGTAGCTCGGAACCTTGCGCGTCTCGACGTTCTCGCCGGAGTTGGCCCGCTCGATGGCCTCACGCAGCTTGGGATCGCCGAGCCTGCGCAGGTATTCGGGGTCCTTCATCAGGTCCTTGCCCATGTGGTTGACGATGAACGCGCCAAGCATGCAGGCGATGAAGGTGGACGGCACGCAGACCATCATGATGTCCGAAAGCTGGATTCCGGCGCTGGCGGTGAGGCCCAGCAGGGCCACCGTGGCGGCGGAGATGGGGCTGGCGGTGATGGCCTGCTGCGACGCGATAACCGCGATGGACAGGGGCCGCTCCGGCCGGACCTTGGTGCTGCGCGCCACCTCGGCGATGACCGGTAGCACGGAGTAGGCGACGTGCCCGGTGCCCGCGAAGAACGTGAACACGTAGGTCACCATGGGGCCGAGGAAGGTGATCTGGTTCGGATTGCGACGCAGGATGCGCGCCGCGAGGTCCACGAGGTAGTCGAGGCCGCCTGCGGCCTGCAACGCGCCAGCGGCGGTGACCACGGCCGCGATCATGAGCATGACGTTGATGGGCGGTGCGGTGGGCTGCACGCCGAAGAAGAAGCTCAGGATGGCCAGTCCCAGGCCGCCCATGACGCCGAGTCCCACTCCGCCGAGCCTTGCGCCGATGAAGATGGCGCCCAGTACGATTGCGAGCTGTATCCAGAACACGTCCATTACTCCCTTGTCTTGTGGTTGAATCCTCATCCTTCCCGACTCGGCGGGCGGGCCTCCCGACATGGCCCGCCCCGCCGCGGGACCGGCCTGTGGCCGGTCCCCTGTCGCGTGTGAGGGCTAATTCCTGATGAAGCGGGGGTGCATCATGTTCTCGGGGGAGAGAATCTCGTCGAGCTTCTCCTTGCTCAGCACGTTGTGCTTGAGCACGAGCTCGTAGACGGAGCCGCCGGTTTCCAGCGCTTCCTTGGCGATGCTCGCGGACTTCTCGTAGCCGATGATGGGGTTCAGGGCGGTGACGATGCCGATGCTGTTCTCCACCAGAGCGCGGCAGTGTTCACGGTTGGCGGTGATACCGCTCACGCAGCGATCCTGCAGCACGAGGCATGCGCGACGCAGCATGTCCACGCCCTGGAACAGCGCATTGGCGATGACGGGCTCCATCACGTTCAGTTCCAGCTGGCCGTTCTCGGCGGCGAGGGTCACGGTCACGTCCTTGCCGATGACGTCGTAGGCGACCTGATTGACCACCTCGGGGATGACCGGGTTGACCTTGCCGGGCATGATGGAGGAGCCAGGCTGCATCTTGGGCAGATTGATCTCGTTGAAGCCGGTACGCGGGCCGGAGGACAACAGACGCAGGTCGTTGCAGATCTTGGAAAGCTTCACGGCCACGCGCTTGAGCACGCCGGAAATCTGGACGTACGCGCCGGTATCCCACGTCGCTTCCACAAGGTTGGCGGAGGTGGTGAAGTCGATGCCGGTCATATTGCGCAGAGCGGTGGTGGCGATGCGGGAGTAGTCGGCCGGGGCATTGATGCCGGTGCCGATGGCCGTCGCGCCGAGGTTGATCTCGGTGATGAGCTGGCGGGCCTCACGCACGCGAATGATGTCCTCGCCGAGGGTGGTGGCGTAGGCGGCGAACTCCTGACCAAGGGTCATGGGCACGGCGTCCTGCAGCTGGGTGCGGCCCATCTTGAGCACGTCCGCGAACTCCGCGCCCTTGGCGGCAAAGCCCTTCTGGAGGTAGCCCATGGCGTCCATCAGGGTGGTCAGCTTGTTGTAAAGCGCCAGCCTGAAGGCCGTGGGGTAGGCGTCGTTAGTGGACTGGGAGCAGTTCACGTGGTTATTGGGATGGCAGTACTGGTACTCGCCCTTCTCGTGGCCCATCAGCTCCAGCGCGCGGTTGGCGATGACCTCGTTGGCGTTCATGTTGGTGGAGGTGCCAGCGCCGCCCTGAATGCAATCCACGGGGAACTGCTCGTGCAGGTTGCCGGCGATGATCTCGTCGCACGCGGCGCAGATGCCCTTGGCGACCTCGGCGGGGATGACGCCAAGCTCCATGTTGGCCTGCGCGGCGGCCTTCTTTACGTAGGCCAGCGCCTCGATCATCTCCGGGCAGGAATTGATGGAGCAGCCGGTGATGTTGAAGTTCTCCACGGCGCGAAGGGTCTGCACGCCGTAGTAGATGTTTGCGGGAATTTCCTTTTCGCCGAGAAAGTCGTGTTCGATACGGGTCTTCATGTGTGCAACCTCATGTTGTTGTGCTGAAATTCGTTGGCGGACGGGCCTTCGTCGCTTTCCCCGCTCGCTTGTTCCCGTAAGAACAAATTCGGTGCCAAAACGTGCCCACGCCGACAAATGCCCGCCACACAAGGATTTCCGATCACGGTTCCATTTTTTGACCGCGATCGAAGGGGTATGCGCAAAATTATGGCTTTTCAGACGGTTGTCGAATTAACCCACCAAAATCAGCGTGTTACACACAGGAAGTGCAAAACGTTATGGTATAACCTTCGCTATTCCCCTTGAAACACTCTGATTTATTCGAAAGCGAACTCCGCCCAAACATCACGAGACTCGGCCCGAAAACGCGAAAAGGCCCGGAAGCACCAATGTGCTTCCGGGCCTTTTCGCGTAGCGATTCGCGGCCGACGGCTACGACTTGAGCTGCTTGAGCCGCTTGCTCAATGCGGGCTGGGAAATGCCAAGCATGCGCGCGGCGAGGGTCTGGTTGCCCTTGGCGCGCTCCATGGCCTCCTCGATGAGCAGGACCGTGCTCTCGGCGATGGTCGGCAGCGGCTCCAACCCAGCGAAAGGCCGCGCGCCGCCTCCCGCGAGGGCGGACTCGTCAACGAGTTCGTGCTCGCGCCGCATGGCCTTGAGAAAGCTCTGCATGGAAAGCACCTTGGCCTTGTGCGTGCTCACGGCGTCGAAGACCATACCCCGCAGTTCGCGGACGTTCCCCGGAAAGGCGTAGGTGGACAGATGCACCGGCAGTTCCTTGGGAATGGCGGGCTTGCGCTTGCCGAACTCCGCCGCGGCCTCTTCGAGGAACCTGTCCAACAGCACCGGAATGTCGGCCTTGCGCTCGCGCAGGGGCGGCACATGCACATGATGCGCGCACAGCCGGTAGAAGAGGTCCTTGCGGAACTCGCCACGCTGCACCTTCTCCGGAAGGTCCTGATGAGTGGCCACGACCACACGCGCCTGCATGAGCTTTGGCCGGTCGCTGCCGAGGGGGAAATATTCGCCCTCCTGCAACAGCCGCAGAAGCTTCACCTGCGATTGCAGGCTCAGATCGCCGATCTCGTCGAGGAACAGCGTCCCGCCGTAGGCCTGCTCGATCATGCCTGCCCGCGCCGTGGCCGCGCCGGTGAAAGCTCCGCGCTTGTGCCCGAAAAGCGTGTCCGAAAAGCTGGTGTCGTCCAGCCCCGCCACGTTGACCGACACCAGCGGGCCCTTGCGCCCGCTGACCTGATGGACGGCCTTGGCCACGAGTTCCTTGCCCACGCCACTCTCGCCGGTGACGAGCACAGGCTGCGAGCTTGCGGCCACGGCCTCCACGTACTGGAACACCGCGAGCATGGTCGGTGACACGGAAGCGATGTCCTCAAATGCCTCCGGGTTCTCCAATTCACCCGACAGAATGCGCTGACGCATGCCGTCGTTGACGCTCTGCATCTCGCGGGTGCGAATGGCGTGCAGCACGCCCTTGGTGATGTGCTCCTGCGCGTCGGTCTTCACGAAGTAGTCGAAGGCACCCTGCTTGATACAGCGCACGGCGGTCTCCAACTGGTTCAGACCGCTGATGACGATGACCTGAATGTCCTGGTGCTGCTCGCCGATCAGCGTAAGCAGTTCCTCACCGCCGAGGCCGGGCATAGTCAGGTCCAGCAGGATGAGGCCGATGCCCCCTTCGTCAAGGATGTCCATGACCTGCCGGCTATCCGCACAGGTTCTGATATTGCTGATGCCCGCGGAGCGTTCGAGGGTCAGGCGCAGGCTGCGAAGCCATGCGAGTTCGTCGTCCACGAGCAGAATTCCGAAGGATGGATACGGTGTATTGTCGATCTTGATCATATGCGTGCTCCATCGGGCTGCGGGCCAGTCGAGGCCGAAGCTGCCCCGGCCTCGCTGTCATCGGTCATGGCGGGTAGCGACAGCGTAACCGTGGTGCCCTTTCCGGGCGTGGACTCGAAGTCCAGCGCGCCGAAATGCTCCTTGACGATTCCCGCCGACACGGACAGCCCGAGCCCGGTACCGCCGGACTCGCGCTTGGTGGTGAAGAAGGGATCGGTGATGTTGTCGAGATGCTTGGCCGAAATGCCGACGCCCTCGTCGATCACCTGAAGGGTGACGGCATTGATGCCCTCGTCGTAGCTGGTGGCCACGGTGAGTGCGCGGCTCGTGTCCGGCAGGGCCTGACACGCGTTGAGAATCAGATTGACGACGACCTGCTGAATGCGCCGCGAGCTACCGAAGACCGGCGGCAGGTCCGATCCCAACGACAGGGTGAAGGCGTTGGTGGACTTTCGGATGGCGTTGTTCACCAGCCGCAGTGACGCTTCCACCACGTGGTTCATGTCGAGGCGTTCCATGTCGGCCTGCTCGCCCTTGCGGGAGAAATCCTTGAGGTCATGGACGATATGCTTGATGCGCTGCGCCCCTTCCATCATGTCGGTCAGCATCTGGGGAATCTCGTTACGCATGCGCGAATACGGCAGCCCGCCCATGAGGAAATCGCCGTTCTCCTCGTAGTAGACGTCAAGCACCTCCAGTGCGTCCTCAAAGGAATCGAGCATGATGGGGAGGTTCATGAGCATCGTCCCATTGGGATTGTTGATCTCGTGAGCGATGCCCGACGCCATCACGCCGAGGGTGGCCATGCGGTCGGAATGGATGATGACCTTCTGCTTGCGCTCCAGTTCCTTCTTGGCCTCGAGGTGGCGGGCAATTTCCAGTTGCAACTCGTGCGTACGCTCGGCCACCTTGCGCTGGAGCATCCGCGACCAGACGAGACTGCCAACGAGAATGAGCAGCAGCGGCACGAGGATGAGCGCGCCGTAGCGAAAGACATCGGCCCATGAAATCTTATCCGGCTCCGGCACCACCAGCCACTTTTCGCACAGTTCCGCATAGGTGCCGTTGGCCTTGAGCATTTCGAGACCGCTGTTCACCAGCTCCAGAAGCTGCTCCTTGTCCGGGGTGGTGGCGTAGCAGTAGCGCTCAAGCGAAATGGGCGTCCCCACGGGGCGAATGCCCTTGAGGCCGTTCATCTGGATCATGTACTTGCCCGCGGTCTTGGAGACCAGCGCGAAGTCGCCGTGTCCGGCGGCGAGGCGGCGCAGGGCGTTCTCATGATTGTAGGCCGGGGACACGCTGATGCGCGGGTAGAAGCGCCGCAGCATGTCAAACATGGCTCCGCCCTCCTCCACGAGGACGGCCCGTCCCGCCATATCGGCAAGCGACGCGGCCATGGGCGAATCCTCGCGGGCGAAGATGGAGTATTCCACCGTGGTGTAGGGGTCCGAGAAGCGGATTTTCTGGGCGCGCTCCGCGGAATGCGAAATGCCCTGCAACACGTCGATCTCGCCCTTGTCGAGGGCCTCGCGCATGTTCTGCCACAGGCCGAGGCGGATCTGGACATTGATCCCGGTCACACGCGCGAGGGCACGGGAAAGCTCGACGTTGAAGCCGTTCGGCTCGCCGAGCGCGTCAAGGAATTCGTAGGGCGGATAGTGCAGATCTCCGCCGATGGTGATGGTCAGGCGTTCGGGCGCGGTGGCGTTGGTCGAGCAGAAAGCATCCCGCGCAGGCGGCAGGACGGCGCAGAAGACCACGGCCAGACACGCCACGCACAGGCGCAGAGCGCCGCGAGTGATGTCGTACATGGCACGATCCCAGAACCCGGCTTCCGCCGGGATGACGTTATGTTGGATGGCGCCGCACTATTTCGACCTCGGACGGGATGACGAAGGCACGACGAGGAAGTGTCGGGAAAGCAGCCGCGAGGGACAAACATCGCCCCAGGCCCGGTGCAGGCTCGCGAGTGGACGCTCACAGCCGCCTTACTGCGGATAAATGGAAATGACAAGACTTTGTGAAAGCGGGCACGAGAGAACGCTGTTCCCCCTGACTTACACCCACCCACCTATTGCGCGAAACCTATTGCGCGAAACCTATTGCACCCACCAAAAACAGTTCCGAGCCTATTTTCTCATCACGAAAACATCACAAAAGTTTCGGTTGATGAATCCTTTTTATCGATGTATCGAAACAAACGTCTATCATATGGTAAAATTATTCTCGTATTTACGCGAAATTATGAGCAAACGAACTTATCCGAGGAGCTTATGCACAGAAAAATAACAGAATTTTTCCTTGTTATTGCCATAGTTCTTTTTACTAACACATACGCATTTGCGACACCTGTTTATTACGCAGGGTTTGCATTCCTCGGTGACCACCAGTTTATTTCAAGCAACTATCCTTATACAGGCGTAATAATTAAAGAGCTTGACGCCGAAAGATCACTACTTGAAACTTCACTCATCAAAAAGGCTCAAACTGTAGACAACAAGAATATCGAATTACAATTTACAAGCCTTGGAGATCTGAAACATGGCGAAAGCATCTCGGTAGCTATTGCACTAGACTGGGAAGACGTCTCTACAGAACAGCTTGAGGACAACCTCTTCAAGACAGTATACAACCTGCACGGGCAAATACTGCTATTCGATTTCTCAAAAATGGAAATCATAGCATGCTATCCTTTCGGTACTCGCGTTACGGATTCCTCGGATACAGAACCCACTGAAGATAAAAAACTTGGGATAATCAGAAATCTGTACCTCGGTAACATCGGCGGAATCAACTTCTTCGACGAAGCATGCACCGCACTTTCCCACGTACGGCTGAACACGGGAGACGCCATCTGCACATTCAAGGTGCAAAACGTCACTCTTGAGCAAAAAGCCGAGGATTTCTGGGCAAGCCAATCAAACGGCACCCCCATCGCCGCGTACAAGACCTTTGTCGCTCAGCAGTTCAGTTCGGCATTTTCAAAGAATCTCAACGCAAGCATCCTCCCCTACACCAAGGGCCAAGCCATCGGCGGAAAGATGGCGGGCCGTTTCGCAAACGGTGACGTCTTCCAATTGGATATCCCCGAAGCGGACTACCCCATCGAACTAACCATTCGCGGTTTCAAGAAAGTCAAACTCGACGAGAATGTCACCGGAACATCCTGGGCATACGGATGTTTCGCCAGACTTCGAGTCGATTCCATCCTGCAGGAATCCATGGTGGACACGAAGCTCAAGAATGCAGCCGTAAAAATCGTTCCAAAAAGCCAAGCAACTGCATCCGACTTCTCGGCCTTCCAGGAAAGCCTGCTCAGCCTGTTCAACAAGACGACGCAGGAAATTCATGAACAGGACGGAAAATGGCTCAAGAATTCGGCTGAGGGCGAGAAGACACGAAAACAGTTCGAGGAATTCGAGAAAACCATCCAAAAGTGCATGTAGGTTCACAATGAAAACGCTTCTTCAATTCTTCATCATCGCGCTACTGATTGCAGTTCCGGGCATAAGCTTTGCCGAGACATCCTCCATCGGCTCCGCACGCATCACATATGAGAAGCACGCCTTCTCGAAGGAGCCGACCAAAGAGGTCAAGAGTAAGGCTCTGGAAGATGCAAAGCTCAGCGCATGGAAACGCTACGTCTCGAAGTTCAGCAAGCCGAAGTACAAGTTGTACTCCGACAATGAAAACGCCTTCACCGGTGCCATGGACACCTACATTTCTAGCTGCAACATTCTTGAAGAAAAGACGGACACGGACAACCTCGTCTATACCGTTGGCGTCAAGATCACCATCAATGACGTCGCAGTAGAGACGAAGCTCTCCGAATTCTCCGCAGCAGGATCGAACGCGACTGGCGAAGGCAGCCTCTTTAGCTTCGTATTCCTCGCCCGTGAAACGAGCTCCGTAAAAAGCTTCAAGGACAAGGAAACAAGTGTCGAGATGTCCCAGGAAGTCGGCACTGTCGAAGAATCTGCGGCCAGCCACGGCGGGAGTGCTGCCGAAGCGGTCAGCAAGGAATCCATGAAGAAGACCGTTACCGGTGGAAACGTCGAGAAGAAGGCCGACAAGATCGCCTACACCGTTTCGAGTTCAAGCGACGTCGATTCGGCAATGAATGAAATTCTCTCCCCCGCAGGATTCGAAGTCGTCGACTATCGCGACGTGCTGAGTGAATGCGGTGGGGCGGATTTCAACACCATCAAGGACGAATACGCTTGCGGTAGCGAGCTCTCCAACGAGACGCGCCGCGAGGCCATCAACGGCTGCCGGATGTGCGAAATCCAGTTCTTCGCCACAGGAACGCTGGATGTCGGCATCAACGACATCGACCCCGTCAGCGGAATGAAACGCGTCTACGTCTCCGTCAACGCCAACGTCTGGAACATTTCCGGTCGGCTTCCTCGCAAGGTCGCAGCCGTGGGTCCCATACAGTACGCGGGACTCGGCCCCGATGCCGTCGTCGCCAAGCGCAACGCCCTGCGCAAGGCGGCTGCAGAAGCAGCCACCACCATCGTGGACCAGATGAACGCCAAGAAAATCAACTAATCGAGGAAAACCATCATGAAGAAACTCATCACGCTCACTATCGCAGGACTGCTGCTCGTCGCACCGACCCACCGTGCGCTCGCATTCAACCTCCCTTCCGTGGGCGCGGCCAATCCTTTGGCATCCACGGAAAAGCACGACACGCAGGCGCTGAGCAGCGAACAGGAATCCATCAAAAAGGATCTGGTCGCTGCACTCTCCGAGCTGCTGGACGCACAGAACCAGATTGCCGTGGCCGTTCAGGACAAGGAAATGGCGGCTCAAACAAAAGTGCTGATCGATACCCTGCAATCGGGCAACGTCCAGGACGAGGACGTCGAACGCGCGGTGGCCACCACCGAGGAAAACGACAAGAACATTCAGGAAAAGCAGAAAAGCTACAATTCCCTCGACGCGGAAAGCAAGAAGAAGCTGGCCGAGGCACTCGTCCCATATGCCAAGGGTAGCGCACTGACGGTCAAGGTCGGCAAGGACTTCGCCCAGTGGATATCCAAGGCGAAGGACGCCCTTGCCGAAGCCGCCCCGACCGCGCTGTGCTCCCTCAAGTCGAAGTTCGATTTCGGCATGAACGTGGGTCCCAAGATTCCGACGCTGGGCAGCCAGATGGCTGGCACGACAGGCGAGCTCATCGCCTTCTGCAAGAGCAACGATCTTGAAGTATCCAATGCCGAGGACGCCCTCGGCGACCTGTAACAGTTCGGCGGTCGTCGAAACGCCACCGGCTTCGGCGGCCGCCATCCCCCTTCGAGGTTACGATGATCAGAAGAATCTTTTGCGCGTTGCTCGTGGCCCTCTTCTGCCTGCCCGCTCTGAACGCGCACGCAAAGGTCGAAATGGTGACTGCTCACGGCGAAGGCGAAGGCGAATCAGCCAAAGCGGCACTGTATGACGCCCTGACGCAAGCCATCAGTCAGGTAAACGGGATGCAGATGGCATCCGAGTCTGCCGCCTCATTCTCTTCAGTCAAGACTGACGCCACCGTAGCCGTCAACGGAAGGAAGGCCAACGTTTCCGCAGAAATGTCACAGGAATCCTTCCAGCAGGACGTCGCAACCAAAACAAAAGGACTCGTCAGCAGCTACACGATTTTGTCATGCAACGAGGACCCTGCCCGTCCCGGAATTTGGCATGTTGCCGTAGACGCACAAATCGCCAAATACAAGGCGTCCCCCGAAAGCAACCGGATGCGCCTTGCCGTGATCCCTTTCCGTGTAGCGGCAAAGGCCGACGGATCCGCCCAGTTTGCCGAAACATACGGACACAACCTTACGAGCTATCTGACCCAAACTCGTCGTTTTGCCATTCTTGACAGAGACTTCCTTGCCGAACATCAGAAAGAAGTCGACTTCCTCAAGCAAAGCGACGCCCCCATGCAAGAGATGGCCAAACTCGGCAACACCCTCGGTGCAGACTTCATCGTTGTCGGACAGGTGAATCAGATTGTTCGGGACGCATGGTACAAGACCATGAAGAGCACCGGGCGCAAATTCCCCGAATGCAAATACGGCACTGAAATTTCCCTCAGGGTCATCGATGTTGCGACAGGCCAGGTCACTTATTCGAAAGTCTTCAGCAACATCAAGACAGCAGAAGGCAATCCCCCATCCGCAGCACAGATGGCTCAACAAGCCGCCAGCGCCATGGGCGCACAGCTCATTGAGGCCATCGCGCCCGTCCGCGTCGTCTCGGCATCTGGAAAATCCGTCGTCCTCGGCCAGGGCGGCGACACGCTCCGCAATGGTCAGAGGCTGCGCCTCATCAAACTGGGCAAAATGCTGACGGATCCCTACACCAAGGAAGTACTTGGAGCCGAAGAAATTGAGGTCGGCACCCTTGAAGTTGTGGATGTCCAACCCAAGACCTCCCGCGCCAACATCATCAAGTGCTCCGCAAATATCGAACAGGACTTCCAATCGAGCCGGTTCATTGTCCGCCCCATGAAGGCAAATCCGGGGCAGGCCCAGCAGGCCGCAAAGAAAAAGTTTGAAAACCGAAAGGCGGAAATGAAGAAAAAGACCGCCGACTTCAAAAAGCAAACCGAAAACGACTGGTAGCAACATGCAGCTGCCTGCGCCAGAAACACATCATAAAGGCCCTGCCCCCCGCGTGATGCCTCGGCATCTGTATGCAGCGGTGATCGCCATCCTTCTCTGCCTTGCGGCGGGGGGGGCAGGGCCATTGCACTCCGCCCGACGAGGCGATGAACCTCGCTGGCGAATACAGACGGACACTGTCCGAACGCTCACAAGGCACCTATCAACTTCAGGAGTGCACCTGTTTCATCATCGAAATCCCCGCCGCCAGACAAACAAAAACCCGACGAGAACTGCACAATGCAGCTCTGATTGAATTTCGGAAGCTCATTCGAAAGCATATCGCCAGCACAGCATTGCCCTCTTTTCGAACGGATCAAGGCATTTCCGCGCGACTCAACACGCTCCTCACGCGAGAATGGGAAAGATCGACGCGCCTGCCCTCCGCACTCACGACATCTGGCCACATCCTTGAGGACTCGCTTTCACGGGGAACCTACCGATACGCAATCGCCATTCCCACCCGAGAACTCAACTCCTTGCGCCAAGAGGCAAAGTCCAAACAAGACAACCCACAGGCGCTACTCGCCGCAATCACGTCCGAGGCCGTACGACACCGCGATTTCAAAACCCTCGCGTGCATCCTCTGGGAATCTGGTCTGCACCAGCTCGCCGCGCGTTGTGCCCTCCAGGACATGAACAGTGCACAACACACTGTAAACTATACCTTCCACCCCAACGCATTCGAACAACGCAGAAGCCTCCGCGCACTCCTGGAGGGCCATCTGCAACCGAATGACGACATACTGGAACTCCTGCCCGGCTGCCACGAAGTCCTCGAACGAATTGCAGAACGAACTGACATCCCGGAGCAGGCATTTGCCCTGCTTGAATTGGCGCTGGCCGACAGTGGGCAGGCGCACTCCAAACTTATCAACAAGATGATCGCGCTGACCGGAAACGACCGCGACTTTGCCAGCCTTGCTCGGACATCGCCCCATGCACCAGACGGCAACGTATTCACGACTGCATACACCTCACTTGGGGGGCTACGCTTCGGAGACGACATATCCAGCGCATCCACGTCCGAATTCGACGAGGCAAAACGGCTCTTCCACGCAGGGACCGACCTCCCCGCCACGAAACGCCTCCTCCTCAAGTCGCTTGAGTCCTCTCCCGCGAACCGCGAGATCTGGGACTATCTCGGAGCCATCCTCATGGCTGAACGCCAATGGCGAGAAGCCATTTTCACGTATCTCGAAATGCTCCACTTCAACCCGCTCGACGCCGAAACACTGGGTCATCTTGCACAGGCCCACATCGAACTCGGGCAAACTGAAACCGCTCGTCGCATCATCGCCTTTGCCCACAACGCAAATCTCGATCGCGACAATCCGACTTTGCTGAAAATCTCTTCAAAATTTAGGAGCTGCACGAAATGAAACCAGCAAGGAATCTCGTCCTCGGCTCGATTCTCTGCCTGCTCACACTCGGCTGCGTCTGGCCCTGTACAGCCGAATGCGTCGAATACACGCCCAATGACGCGACTCAGAGCACAGAACTTCAGGTCACCCAAAAAATCACCGAAGCCCAAGCGCCGGAAGTCGTCCCCCAGAAAAGTATCCGGGACATGGTTGACGAGTACCTTGAGCGCTCCGGCGTTTACGAAGGATGGAATGAAGACAAACAAGTTTACGTTTCAATCGGTGAAGCGGCCTTCGACTCCGAGGACCCGTCATACGACGACACGTTCATCACAAAGCGTTCACTGAAGAGCATGGAGGCGGTTCTCGACGGAAAGTCCCGCATCATCGAATTCATTCGCACCGAGATGAGTGTCATGGATGAAGCGAGCACCCCCGGCACAGATCTCAATGCTCTCTTCAAGGAAGAGCTCGACAAACTCGAACGCAAGATGGAAGCGCAGCGCGCTCGCGTCGCGAAATTACTGGCCGAGGTCGATGCCTCGGAGGCCAACGTACTGCAGGGAATCACCTTCGGCGACCGCTTCAAGGCGCTCATGGATGCGGCGATCAAAAAACTTGACGGCAAGTACTCAAGCCAACAAATCGCCGATGAAAAAAAGAAGAGATACGAGGAAGTCAAAGCTCGCTACGCCGAAGCGCAAAACGACTACCAACGCATAGAATCGGAACTCAAGACGCGCAAGGGCGCAAAGCAGGAAACGCTCTCTAGCAAGGTCGAAACCATGTCCTCCATGCCCCTATTGGGAGCCACGACCTGTGCCCAGTTCGAAGCGTGGGATGAAACGGAACAGCGCTATCGTATCGCCATCATCACGCTATGGAGCAAAAAGATGGAATCCGTGGTCCGCAGTTTTCTCAAGGGCGAGCCCACCCCTGTTCCTCCCGGCAAATGCACATTGAGTCAGTGGGTCAAGGGCAACAATTGGGCAACGTCCACTGGCGGCCGCCGTTTTCGCGACAATCAGGGACAGGTCCACTTCATCGGCATCGGCGCAGCAGCCGTCGGCGGCTCGGCAAGTTCGGAAAAACGGGGACGCGGCATCGCCGAACAAATTGCCAAGAAGGAAGTGGCCACGGCCATCTTTGCAGACGTAAGCTCGCACAAGGTCGCCGAGCAGATGATGGAAACCTATTCGGGAACCGAACACGACACATCGGCCGCCGCGGAAAGCTATGCATCCACGCTGAAGCAAAGCATCGAAGGCCGGCACATAAACGGAATCCAAAGGATATACGGGAATGTACTCAAGCACCCGTTGTCCGGTCAGAATATCTACGTCGCGATTTATGCCGCCAGCGGAAGCTCTGCCCGCGACGCCTTGTTCATGGAAGAATCCAATTACATTTCACGAATACTGGACATCAAGGCGCAGCAAACGGCGAAGGGAACCAAGGCAGGACACGAAGAGGCTATCGACCGGGCGGAACACAACACATCCGCATACACGACAGCGAAAACAACCAGCGCAACCGGTGATCAAACGGCCGCAGGCGGAAACAACCCCACACAACAAAACCATCAGGCTCCTGCAGGGAGTTCTCCAGCCAACGGTGGAGCATACAGCGGAGCAGGCCAGGACGACATGGTCTGGTAATTCCTCAGCTTCAACCCCCATGGTCCGCGCCGCAACAGGCGCAGACCATGGGGGTTCCCTTCCGTCAGCGACAACGAAATGCAGCGCGGCCTTCAAAGCTTGGAGTTGTACCGCGAAACGCACGCCCCATCGACAGGTGCAACCGCAACTACGCTTACGCACTCCCCGTCGGCGCAGATGCACCCTGAAAACAGCGCCCAAACGCCAACGCCCAAAAATCCCATCGAAAAATACAACAAAGGCCTACAGCTTGATTCGAAACCGTAGGCCTTTCCTGCTTAAATTTGAAGAAAGGGAACAGACAACTCAATCGTATTTTTGTTCGAAGTCCTTCATAATTTTAATATAACCTGGAATATGTCTAATACCCTTGGGCACATTTATTTCCACACCGATTCTAATGTACCCAGCTTTCCCAGCATTTTCATACTCTTGCTTTGTTTCAAACCAAACGTATCCACCTTCATCCCCCAAAAAAGCCGGAAACGCTTTTAGAGGATGAAACCACGCCCCTCCATCACGCCATGCCCCATGCTCTACCTTCAAATGATGCCGCGCCGCAAACGCTCTCCATGTATCCTTTTTCTTACCCATTAGAACACGACTCCTATGTTTCCGAAGCAACATATAAAGCCGCATCATATCATAATACACACAAAGCATACGTTGGATAGACAGAAACTGCCCTAATGAAAATACAAAAGGGCCACGGCGTATGCCGTGGCCCTTTGCAATCTTGGCGGAGAGGGAGAGATTTGAACTCTCGATAGGGTTCCCCCTATACACCCTTAGCAGGGGTGCGCCTTCAGCCAGCTCGGCCACCTCTCCAAGGAAACGTCGCCACGGATTCCGTAGCGAACGGACGTCTCGAATATGTGCTTCGGGGCCGGTTTGTCAAGCAGAGTTCGCAAAAATTTGTCGGCAAGGATTCCATGCGCATGCCTTTTCGCCGGATCCAGCCTTCGCCTGCGCCCGTCCTCGGCTCCGGGATGCGGGACTCGCCGCCCGTGCGTCCACAAAGCCCTTGAACTCACGCCGAAAGGCGTTACACTATGCGATGTTACTCCACGGACACATCGTCCGCAACCCATTCATCAGCAACACACAGCCCACACAGGAAGCGCGCCGTGAAATGCAGCGAATGCGGCCACGACCTCATGGTCGCCATCGTTCCGTCCGGACTGGGTCGGATTCTCAACATGCTTCCCTACGCGCCCTATCGCTGCGTCCGCTGCGGCAACAGCGACTGGCGCGTGTCCGGCGGATACACGCCACAGACGGCGTTGCTGTTCACTCTTGCATGGCTCATCGCCGCCGCGGGCGGCGTACTCTGGCTGACCGACTCACTCAACGCGCCGCTCGCCACCATCGAACGCCTCATCACGCACTACACGGCCCCCGCGCCGCAGCCCATCTCTCAGCCCACGCTCCCCATCGCCGAGGCCCCGGCCCACGTTGCGGACGCCGCGCCAGCCCCGAAACAGCCCGCCGCCAAGACATCACCGGCTCGCCCCGCCCAGCCGGATCACTCGGCGTCGCCCCCGCTCGCCCCCCCAGCAGCCGAGCCTGCCGCCCCATCTGCCACGCCGACGCGCCACGACGCCCTCGGCGTCACGGAAACCACACTGGCGGACGCCCCCGCGCCCATCGCTTCCGCCCTGCCCAACGATGATGACATTCTGCGCGGCATCGCCATGCCCGGCCAGTCGGCGTCGCCATCCGGCACCGCCCCGGTGCCCCCATCCCCGCGCCACATCGCGACTCCCGAACCGCCAGCCCGCTCCATGCAGGCTCCAGCCCCTGTGGCGACAGCGCCAGCCCCCACACCCCTCGCCTCCAACACGACCCGTACGGCGCAAGCACCCAAGCCGCTCCCGACAGCGCCCCCGGCGACGCAGAAGGCCGCGCCAGCCGTTCCGGCCAGCCCAACGCAACGCCCAAAGCAGCCGACCAGCCCCGCCGTGGCCACCACTATCGCCAGCGCCGACGGCGCGCGCGTCGTCACCATCACCCTGCGCTCGACAGCCCCCATTGAAAGCGTCCGGTCCTATCTCCTCGCCGATCCTCCCCGGCTGGTGGTGGATCTCCCCGGTACGTGGGAATACCGGGGTGCCACGCGCATTCCCGTGGACAAAGGCATCGTCCGCGCCGTGCGCACCGGCATCCATGCCGACAAGCTGCGCGTCGTGCTCGACCTCACGGCTCCGCCGTCACGCAAACCGACCGTGCAGAAAAGCGACGACGGACTCTCCATCCTTGTCCCACCATCCTCGTAGCCGCCGTCAACGCCATTCGCCCTCTTCAGGGCATCCGTCGCCCCAAGCTTTTTCCGCAGACGCAACCCCCTGTTCCGACATGCAATCCGCTTGTTTCCCAAAGGCTTCTCGCCCTTCTCCATCCACGGCTCTTGACATTCATTCTCATTGAAACTAGTTCTCAACTCATGTGGAAACGCAAGTGTCATCGCAACCTCGCAGGTCGTTCTCTGTGCGACTATCCAGGCGGAAGCCGAGTGACCATCTCGGAAATCCGGGTCTGCCCGCGCGAGCGCTGCCGCGTGCTGGCCATGGGCCTCACGCCGGGCACCGTCGCGGAGATCTGTTCCAATGGTCCCGGCTCGTGCTGCCTGCGCGTGCGGGACTGCGACCTCGTCCTCGGAGACGGCATGGCCCGGCACATTCTGGCCACGCTCGTATCCGACATGGATTCCCGGACCGCCTGACGCCATGTTTCCACGCCTTTCGTCCCCTCTGCGCACCGGAGCGACCCGCTCCGAGCGAACACCCCCGTCCGGGGAAAAGGCTCCCCCCGCTAGGCCCGCTAGGCCCGCCAGCTCAACACGGCACCACAAGCCGTAGCACGGCATCTTATCGTTTTCGCCCGAATCCTCGCCACGGCCAGCAGGCCGCAGTTCACAGCCCCCAAGGAGCGCCCGACATGGGTACCATCATCAATATGCGCCAACTTCAGGTCGGCCAGAAGGCCATCATCCGCACCGTCGGTGCCAGCGGCGAGCTTGGCCGCCGCATCCGCGACATGGGGCTCGTCCCCGGAACCGAGGTCGAGGTGACCGGCCGCGCCCCGCTGCGCGACCCCGTGGCCCTGCGCATGAAGGGCTTCACCCTCTCGCTTCGCAACAACGAGGCCGACCACATTACCGTCGAAATCGCGGAGTAGCGCATGACCGAGACCATCCGCCTCGCCCTCGCCGGCAACCCCAATGCCGGAAAGACCACCATGTTCAACGCCATCACCGGCGCGCGCCAGCATGTGGGCAACTATCCGGGCATCACCGTCGAGAAGAAGGAAGGTCAGGCCTCGGTCAACGGGACCCGCTTCCAGGTCATAGACCTCCCGGGCACCTATTCCCTCACCGCCTACACGCAGGAAGAGATCGTCGCGCGAAACGTGCTGGTGGACGAACGCCCCGACGTGGTGGTGAGCGTGCTCAACGCCTCGGCCATCGAGCGCAATCTCTACCTCGCCGTCCAGATTCTGGAGATGGGCATCCCGGTGGTCCTCGCCCTGAACATGATGGACGAGGCCCGTCGCCATGGCATGACCATCGACTCCGCCCGCCTGTCCGAACTGCTGGGCCTGCCCGTACTGGAAACCGTGGCCCGCACCGGCGAAGGCGTGGAAACTCTGCTGCGTCGCACCGCCGAATTCTCTCGGCAACGCGGCGGCAGGTGGGAACAGCTCGTCATCTCCTACGGCCCGGACCTCGACCACGCGCTTGGCGAGATGACCGCGCTCATCGAGGCCGAAGGCTTCCTTGCCGAGCGCTATCCCGCGCGCTGGCTGGCGCTCAAGTATCTGGAGGGCGACGAGGAGATCGTCGCCAACGGCCGCGCCGCCGGAGAGCTTTCCGCCCGCCTCGAAGCCATGGCCGCCGACGTCGCCGACCACTGCCAGAAGACGCTGAAGACTTATCCCGAGGCCATCATCGCGGACTATCGCTACGGCTTCATCACGTCGCTGCTCAAGCAGGGCGTGCTCACCCGTAGCACGGACCACCAGCGCATCGACTTTTCGGACCAGCTGGACCGCGTGCTCACGCACCGCTTCCTCGGGCCGCTCGGCATGTTCGGCGTGCTGCTCGCCGTCTACAAGCTCACCTTCTCCCTCGGCGAAATCCCCATGGGCTGGATGGAAGCCCTGTTCGCATGGATGGCGGACACCGTATCCGCCACGCTGCCGGACGGTCTGCTCAAGTCGCTTCTCGTATCCGGCGTCATCGACGGCGTGGGCGGCGTACTGAGCTTCGTCCCGCTCATCCTGCTCATCTTTCTCTTCATCTCTTTCCTCGAAGACTCAGGATACATGGCGCGCATCGCCTACATGCTGGACCGCGTGTTCCGCATTTTCGGCCTGCACGGCTGCTCGGTGATGCCCTTCATCGTCTCCGGCGGCATTGCCGGCGGATGCGCCGTTCCCGGCGTCATGGCCGCGCGCACCCTGCGCAGCCGCCGCGAGAAGCTCGCCACGCTGCTCACCGCGCCATTCATGACCTGCGGAGCCAAGCTGCCGGTGTTCATCCTGCTCATCGGGGTGTTCTTCCCGCGCCATCAGGCCCCGGCGCTGTTCCTCATCACCCTCGCCGGATGGGCTTCCGCCCTCGTGGTGGCCCGCATCCTGCGCTCCACGGTCATCAAGGGCCCAAGCACGCCGTTCGTCATGGAGTTGCCGCCCTACCGCTTCCCCACCGTCCGCGGCATGATGATCCACACATGGGAACGCACGTGGCAGTACATCAAGAAGGCCGGAACGGTCATTCTCGCCATTTCCGTCCTGCTGTGGACCATGATGACCTTCCCCGGCCTGCCCGACGACGAGGCCGCCCGCTTCGACGCCGCCTCCGCCGAGGTGGCCGCGCAGTTGGCCGAGGCCACGCCGGGTTCGTCCGCGGAGATGGTCCTTGCCGGACAGCGCGACCGCATTGAGGGCCAGCGCGCCGAAGCCGCGCTTCGCACCTCCTTCGCCGGACGCATCGGCACTGCCCTTGAGGGCGTGTCGTCGCTGGCGGGCTTCGACTGGCGCACCAACATCGCCCTCGTGGGCGGCGTGGCTGCCAAGGAAGTCATCGTCTCCACGCTGGGCACGGCATATTCGCTGGGTAGCGGCGATTCCGCCTCGGCCTCCCTCGCCGAGCGCCTGGCCATGTCCCCGGAGTGGTCGCCTCTGCGGGCCACGGCACTCATGCTGTTCATCCTGCTCTACGCCCCCTGCTTCGTGACGCTGGTCGCCATCCGCGGCGAGGCGGGATCGTGGAAATGGGCGCTGTTCTCCCTTGCCTTCAACACCGCTTTCGCCTTTGCCGTATCCGTGGCCGTCTATCAGGGCGGCAGGCTCGTCGGCCTCGGCTGAGCCATCCGCACAGAAGCACATCACGCGCCCCGTCCGGCACTGCCGGGCGGGGCGCTTTCGCTTGCGCCTCCCGCCTGATGACGCAACGACCACCACACACGACGCACCGCGCATGATGGGCGCACATGATGGGCGCACATGATGGGCCATGCTCCACGCCGCCTTGCCAAAGCCCTACCACGGGGGTATGGATGAGACACACCCTCAACCCACACGGACCATGCGCTCGCAGCTTCAGCAATTCCGCCACAGCCTGCTGTTCAAGATCATCCTTTCGGTCGGTCTGACGCTTCTGCTGTGCGTGTCCGCGTGGTCCTACTTCAGCATCCGTTTCCAGCGCGAAAACACCATGCGCACCATCGTGGACGGCTCCGACCGCCTGTCGGACACCACGCGCCTCGCGCTGCACTACGCCATGCTCCACAACTCGCGCGACGACATCCGCCAGATCGTGCGCAACACCGGCCGCCAAAAGAGCGTGGAAGTGGTGCGCATCTACGACAAGACGGGCACCATCCAGTTCTCCAGCCGCTCCACCGAGGAAGGTTCTCGCACAAACATCCGCAACGAGGCCTGCCACGTCTGCCACAGCAACGAACCGCCGCTCACGCGCGTTCCGCTGGAGGACCGCACCCGCATCTTCACCGCCGCCGACGGCGCGCGCAGCATCGCCGTGCTGACTCCCATCTACAACGAGCCGACCTGCTCCGGACCGCCCTGTCACTTCCACCCTGAGGACACCAAGGTCCTCGGCGCGCTGGACATGGTGATGTCCCTCAAGCAGGCCGACGCGGTTCTCGCCAATTTCGAGCTGAACTCCATGGCCATGGCCGCCTTCGTGTTCCTCGCCACGTCGTGGATCATGATCTTCATCGTGCTGCGCTTCGTGAAGGAGCCGGTGAAGCAACTCATCGCAGGAACGCGGCTCATCGCGGCCGGTCGGGAGATTCCTTCCGACACGCTGGACATGGAGGACGAGATGGGGCAGCTGGTGGCCGCGCTGAACCGCATGGGGCGCGACATCACCGCCAAGCAGTCCGAGCTAAACAAGCAGCGCGACCTGTACCGCGCCTTCTTCGACAACGTGCCCTGCCTCATCACCGTGTTGAGCAAAGATCTCCGGCTTATCGACTTCAACCGCGAATTCGCGGACCGCTTCAGCCCCAAGTCGGGGGACTTCTGCTACCACGCGTGGAAGGGACGCGACGAACGTTGCGAGCACTGCCCCGTGCAGGACACATTCATCGACGGCCGCTCCCGGTGCAGCGAGGAATCCGGCGTGCACCCGGACGGCTCGCCCGCGCACTGGATCGTGACCACCCAGCCCATCCGCGACGAGAACGGTACCATCGTGGCCGCCATGGAAATGTGCCTCGACATCACCCAACGCCGCACGCTGGAACAGCGCCTCGAAAAGTCGGAAAAGAAGTACCACGACATCTTCAACCACATCCCGAATCCGGTCTTCGTGCTCGACGCCGAAACCCTCGCAATCATCGACTGCAACGACGCCGTAGGCCGCGTCTACGAGCAGACGCGCGCGCAGCTCGCCGGGCGACCGTTCCCGGACCTGTTCGCCGACGGTGAGGACGCCACCTTCGGCGAACGCCTCAAGGCCTTCCGCCCCATCAACCGCGCACGCCACCGCACGGCCTCGGGCCGCATGATCTACGTGGACATCATGGCCTCGCCCTCGGAACTGCCCGAGCGGCGAATCATCCTCGCCATCACCCGCGACATCACCAAGCGCCTCGAAACCGAGCAGCAACTCATTCAGGCCGGGAAAATGGCCACCCTCGGCGAGATGGCCACCGGCGTCGCCCACGAGCTCAACCAGCCGCTGACGGTCATCCAGACCATCGCAAGCTACCTGCTACGCAAGGTCCGCAAAAACGAAACCGTGGACCATGCCGCCATGACCGAAATGGCCGAGGGCATCCGCGCCCATGTGGAACGCGCCTCCAAGATCATCACCCACATGCGTGAATTCGGCCGCAAGTCCGACATCCGGCGCGAATGCGTGGACGTCAACGCCGTGCTCGAACGGGCCTTCGAAATCTTCGACCAGCAGCTCCGCCTGCGCTCCGTCGCCGTGGAACGCGACCTCGCGCCGGACCTGCCCCGCGTCATGGCCGAGCCGAACCGGCTGGAGCAGGTGTTCATCAACCTGCTGCTCAACGCGCGCGACTCCATCGAAGCCCGCACGGCCGAAGATGCCAACGCCCCCCGGCGCATCACCCTGATCACGAGGCATACGGGCGACAGCGTCGAGATCAGCATCGCCGACACGGGCACCGGATTCGCCGACGCCATCGCGGACCGCCTCTTCGAGCCCTTCTTCACCACCAAGGAAGTCGGCCGCGGCACCGGACTCGGGCTGTCCATCAGCTACGGCATCGTCACGGACTACAACGGCAGCATCCGCGCGCAAAACGCCCCGGACGGCGGCGCGCGCTTCATCATCAGCTTCCCCGTGGCGCAAGACGACGATACGCCGTCCCCGGCCTGACCGCCCCCTCCCCGCACACGCTTCCCGCCCACGTGGTACGCGCCGCTCGCAGCCACAGCCGCAACGTCGCACGCCGCATCTCCACTCCATCCAGAGCCTCCTTTCGCGCTAAATCCTTGTTGACTAGTAGGATATTATAACCTACTAGCCCGGTATGCTTTCGGATACGCGGTGCGGCGTCAGTCCGGAGCGAATATTGGGTTGCGACCACGGCCCACAGGAGGCCCGGGTGCAAAGCGCCCGGGCGAAGGAATGCGCCATGCGCCTGACTACGAAGAGCCGATACGGGACGAAGCTGCTGCTGGACATCGCCCTGCACAGCGAGGATGGACCCGTTCGGGTCTGTGACATTTCACGGCGTCAGGGCATCTCGGTGAAGTATCTTGAGAAGCTCATACGCACGTTGAAGAACGGAGGGTACATCGAGAGCAAGCGGGGGCCCCGAGGTGGGCACCTCATCGCCATGCCGCTCGATGCCATTTCCGTGGGAGCCATCGTCCGCATACTGGAAGGCGAACACCCTCTCGCCATCTGCGGAGACGACGACCCCCACGCCGGCGACGAATCCTGCCTCACCCGCAGGATATGGATGGAGGCCGGACGGGCCATGTTCGAAAAGCTCGACTCCATCACCTTCGCGCAACTCGTCGAAGAAGCGCGCAAATGCACGAAAACGCACTGCTGCCTGCGGGATGCTCCCGCCCGGCGCAATGCTTGAGGCCAAGGGGTATCTCCCCCTTGGCCTTTTTTTCGTCCTGTCGTCCGCTTGACACTTTCAGCACAAATCCCTCGCCAAATCTAGCTTTGCGCCGCCATTTCGGCACCCTGCCGTCCGGAGTTCCCTACTTGACTGGTAGGGAAAGATTCTATACCTTCGCGGTATGTTTTACGCTTTTTTAGGCGTAACTTGCTGTAATTCAAGCATTTTTCCGGTCCGCTTTCGGCACGACTTTGCTTTGCCGGGGAAATGCTCAAGGGGGTCCCCCTCTTGAAAATGCGCCATTTTTCGCAAAGGCCCGCACGCCACCGCGGGGATGGTCCGGCTCTGGTACGGGCGCACGCCACACGCCGCCCGAATGGTCTCAACGCTCAGCCGTGGTCGCTGGTACGGAACATCAGCCAAGTTTGATGAGGGGCAACAACATGATGAAGGGAAGATCCCTGTTGCGATGGGCTGGAATGATCGTCTTTCTCGCCGCCTTCTCCGTTTGGGGAATCGAGGCCGGCGCGGTTTCCAAGCCCGCAACACCCAAGGAGAAGCGCGCCGACCTTCTGGTCATCGACGCGCTCGCCTCATATGGGGAACTGGACGAGAAACCCGTCCCGTTCTTCCATGACAAGCACACCGAAGCGCTGGCGCAGCAGGGCAAGGATTGCGCCTCCTGTCATGAGAAGGACGCCGACGGACGCATGTCCACAGCTTTCAAGCGGCTGGCGAACGTCTCGCTGGACGCCGACAAAGCCGTCTATCACGACAACTGCATCGGCTGTCACTCCGATCAGGCCGCCGCAGGCCTGAAGACCGGACCCACCGACGCCCAGTGCCGCAGCTGCCACCGCGAGGCACCCGCCGCCGCAGGCCGCGTGTCCGCTGGCTTCGACACCTCGCTGCACTACCGTCACGTCGCCTCCAAGGCCATCCCGGCAGCCGAGGGACAGGACGCCAACTGCGCAGCCTGCCACCACGTCCTCGACAAGGCGACCGACAAGCTCGTCTACGCCAAGGGCGAGGAAGGCTCCTGCCGCTACTGCCACGAGGAAAAGGCCACCAAGGACGTGAAGTCCATCCGTCAGGCAGCCCACGCCGCCTGCGTGACCTGTCACCTCGACGTCAAGGCCACCAAGGCCGAGACCGGCCCCGTGACCTGCGCCGGATGCCATGACTCCACCACCCGCACGGCCATCAAGAAGGCCGAGGCCCCCGAGCGCCTCATGCGCGGACAGGCCGACGCCGTCCTGCTGACCATTCCCGGCGAGAAGGCCGCCAAGGCCGACAAGCCCGCCGCCATGGCACCCGTGGCCTTCGACCATAAGGCCCATGAGGCCTACGTGGACAACTGCCGCTCCTGCCATCACAAGGCCATCGAATCCTGCAGCAAAACCTGCCACACCCTTGAGGGCAACGAGAAGGGCGGCTTCGTGACCTTCGAGGCGGCCATGCACAAGAAGGATTCCGACCGGAGCTGCATCGGCTGCCACAACGAGCGCAAGACCGACAAGACCTGCGCTGGCTGCCACACCGTCATGACCTCCGCCGAAACCGATCCCAAGAACTGCGCCACCTGCCACGTGGCCCTGCCCGAGCACGCGGGAACCAACCCCGCCCGCTTGAGCGACGAGGAGAAGAAGGCTGCCGCCTCCATGCTCATCGCCGCCCGCAAGCCTCACGCAGGCATCTACGAGGCCAAGCTCATCCCCGAGAAGGTCACCATCGACGGCCTTGTGGACCAGTACGAGGGAGCCGAGTTCCCCCACCGCAAGATCGTCGACGCCATGTTCGCCAAGATCCAGGACAGCGACCTTGCAGGCACCTTCCACACCGACAAGGGCACCTTCTGCCAGGGCTGCCATCACAACAGCCCCGCCTCGGCCACTCCGCCGAATTGCGCCAGCTGCCACAAGCAGGGCGTGAACGATGACGCCTCCGTGAAGCCCGGCCTCAAGGCCGCCTACCACAGGCAGTGCATCGGTTGCCACGAGGCAATGGCCGTGGAGAAGCCCAAGGCCACCGCGTGCGTGGAGTGTCACAAGGAACGCAAGAAGTAGGACCGGATTCCAAGACGAGGTATTCGAATATGGCTATTGATCGTAGAAAATTCCTGGGGCTGGTCGGCGCTGCCGGCGTTGCCGCCACGCTGGGCACCGAGGCCCACGCCGCGGGCAACGTCCACTTCGACGGCTACCCGGACAGCATGGGCGTCCTCTTCGACGCCACCGAATGCATCGGCTGCCGCAAGTGCGAGGAGGCCTGCAACAAGGTCAACGAACTGCCCGCGCCCGAGAAGCCCTTCGACGACATGAACGTGCTCGAAACCGAGCGCCGCACAACGGACAAGGCCCTCACCGTGGTCAACAAGTACCAGCCCGAGGGTTCCTCGCGCCCGGTGTTCCGCAAGATCCAGTGCATGCACTGCAAGGAACCCGCCTGCGCGTCGGCCTGTTTCGTCAAGGCCTTCAAGAAGACCCCCGAAGGCGCAGTGGTGTACGACGCATCTCTGTGCGTGGGCTGCCGCTACTGCATGATCGCCTGCCCCTTCAACGTGCCCGCGTACGAGTACGACGAGCCGCTGACCCCGCGGGTGATGAAGTGCACCATGTGTCATCCCCGCATCCTCGAAGGCAAGCTGCCCGGCTGTGTCGAGGCCTGCCCCAAGCAGGCGCTGACCTTCGGCAAGCGCGAGGACCTTATCAAGCTGGCCCGCAACCGCATCGAGGCGCACCCGGGCCGCTACATCGACCACATCTACGGCGAGACCGAGATGGGTGGAACCAACTGGCTCACCATCTCCGGCTCCCCCTTCAACGAAATCGGCATGCGCGAGGACCTCGGCGTGACCAGCGCTCCCGAGATGACCTCCGGCGCGCTGGCGCTGGTGCCCATGGTCACCGGCCTGTGGCCGGTGCTGCTCACCGGCGTCTACGCCATGAACAAGCGCCGCGACAAGATCGCCGAGGAAGAGAAGGCCGAGGCCGTCTCCAATGCGCTGCGCAGGGCCGCCGATCAGGCCGAATCCAAGCTCCGCAGCGAGCTTGAGAAGGCCGACGTGGCGCACAAGCGCAAGATCGAGGTCAAGGTCAAGAAGGCCGTCGAAGACGCCCTCGCCTCCACGGCGAAGGACAAGAAAGACGAGGAGGAAGCCTAAATGTCCGCTGAAGTCAAAAGCGCCGGCAAATCGGCATTGACGCCGTTCACCGTCGTCGCCGGCATCATCGTCATCATCGGGCTCATCCTCTCCGGACTTCGCTTCGTGGGCGGCCTGAGCACCATCACCAATCTGGACAACAACTACCCGTGGGGCATCTGGATCAGCTTCGACCTGCTCTGCGGCGTCGCGCTGGCGGCGGGCGGCTACACCACCTCCGCGGCCTGCTACCTGTTCGGCATGAAGCGCTACCACTCGGCGGTGCGTCCCGCGCTGCTGACGGCTTTCCTCGGCTACGCGCTGGTCGTCTTCGCCCTGCACTACGACCTCGGCCGTCCGTGGCGGCTGGTCTACCCCATCTTCTACTCGCAGGGCACCTCGTCCCTGCTGTTCGAAGTGGGTCTGTGCGTGTTCCTGTACCTGAACGTGCTCTTCATCGAGTCCACCCCCGCCGCCTTCGAGTGGCTGGGCTTCAAGAAGATCAGGAACGTCGTGGTCAAGCTCACCCTGCCCCTGACCATCATGGGCGTTGTGCTCTCCACCATGCACCAGAGCTCGCTTGGCGCGCTGTACCTCATCGCCCCGAGTAAGGTGCATCCGCTGTGGTACTCCATTTACCTGCCGCTGTTCTTCTTCATCAGCTCCATGTTCGCCGGCATGTCCATGGTGCTCTTCGAGTCCACGCTGGCCCACAAGGCCTTCCATCACCTGATGGACGAGGAGCACAAGCGCGAGAGCGAGGGCGTGGCCCTCGGCTTCGCCAAAGCCTGCTCGTGGATCATGATGGGCTACTTCGTGATCAAGTTCCTGGCGCTGGCCGTGGAAAACAAGTGGGGCTACCTGTTCACCAGCTGGGGCATGTGGTGGTGGGTCGAGATGATCGGCTTCATCGTGATGCCCGCACTGGCCTACGCCATCGGCGCTCGCGAGAAGAACCTGCCGCTCATCCGCAAGACCGCCCTGTGGACCGTTCTGGGCATCGTGCTGAACCGCTTCAACGTCTCTCTCGTGGCGTTCAACTGGTACCTGCCGTCCTCCCAGAAGTACTTCCCGACTCTCTCCGAGATCGGCATCTCCGTGTTCGTGGTGACCATCGGCGTGCTGGCGTACCGCTTCATCGTGACGCACATGCCCATCTTCTACGAACACCCCGAATACAAGAGCGGCCACTAGCCCGCGAAACAAGGGAGTTTCGACATGGAACAGATGTTCTACACCCTGCACGACTTCATGGTCTACTCCAAGGGCTGGGCCTACACCCTCATGGGAGCGGCTCTCGTGTTCTACCTCGGCTACTGGCTCTTCCTGACCGGCCGCGACGAGGCGCCGAGGAAATACTAACGATCAGGGAAGGCGCGTCGCGCCCTCCCACCGATACGTCAAGGAGAGACTCGAATGTATGAGTTCCTGACCGGCCCCATGCTGTGGGTCACGTTCACCGTCTTCATCCTCGGGTGCATCTACCGGGTGGTCTGGTACTTCCGGGGCCTCGACTGGAAGCTCGACCGCGTGGCCTACAAGGCCGACATGGGTCTCGGGCTCAAGTGGGCATGGAAGTCCATCTACCACTGGCTGCTGCCCTTCGGCACCTTCAGCTGGCGCCGCAAGCCCGGCATGATGTCCCTGTTCTTCATCTTCCATGTGGGCATCGTCTTCGTGCCGCTGTTCCTGGAAGCCCACACCGTCATCGCGCGCGAGCATCTGGGCATCAACTGGCCCGCCATGCCCGCAGGCCTTGCCGATGCGCTGACCGTGGCCATGCTGGCCGCTGGCGTCATGCTCATCCTGCGCCGCATCCTCCTCGCCGAGGTGCGCGTGCTGACCACCGCCAACGACTACCTGATGCTCGCCATCGCCATGGCCCCCTTCATCACGGGCATCCTGTGCCGCCTGCACGTGCCCGGCTACGAGGGCTGGCTTCTGGCGCATCTGGTGTCCGGCCACGTGATGCTTCTGGCCATTCCCTTCACCAAGCTGTCGCACATGGTGCTGTTCTTCTGCTCCAGAGCCCAGCTGGGCATGGACTTCGGCATCAAGCGCGGCGGCGAACGAGGCCGCGGCCTCGTCTGGTAAACAACCTCGACCCGTTGGGTAAGGAGCAAACACATGCCTGAAGGGAAATTCTGCAACAAGACCCCGATTCAGACGGAAGAGGCCCTGCTGAGCCTTCTGTCCGACACGCGGGGTACCCAGTACTACGAGGAAATGAAGTCTCTGGAGGTCAACAAGGAAGACCTCTGGAACCGCATCCAGAAGACCTGCAAGTCGCGCATGCGCACGTGGCTCGACATCTGCGCTCACTGCGGCCTGTGCGCCGACTCCTGCTTCCTCTACCTCGTCAACGACCGTGACCCCGAACAGGTGCCCAGCCGCAAGATCCAGAGCATGTTGCGCACCATGATCGAGAAGAAGGGCGACGTGACCACCGAGTTCATGATCGAATGCATGAACACCGCATGGTCCAAGTGCACCTGCTGCTCGCGCTGCGCACAGTTCTGCCCCCATGGCATCGACATGGGCCAGATGAACAGCTACATCCGCGGCCTTCTGTTCTCGCAGGGCTTCGTGCCGTGGGAGATGAAGATCGGCTCCGGCATGCACCGCGTCTACCGCGCGCAGATGGACGTGACCACCGAAGACTGGGTGGAAACCTGCGAGTGGATGGCCGAGGAGAACGAAGAGGAATGGCCCGGCCTCGAAATCCCCGTGGATAAGGAAGGCGCGGACATCATGTACACATGTAACGCCCGCGAGCCGAAGCACTATCCCGAGGATCTCGCGGAAGCCGCCATCCTGTTCCACATCGCCGGAGAGAACTGGACCGTGCCGAGCGAGGGCTGGGAACAGACCTCGCTGACCATGTTCGCTGGCGACTGGGAAGGCGCGAAGATGCAGGTGGACAACGTCTACGCCGCCATCGAGCGCCTGAAGCCCAAGCGCGTCATCGGCACGGAATGCGGCCATGCGCACCGCGCCACCGTGGTCGAGGGCCCCTACTGGGCGGGCCGCGCCAGCGGCAAACCCCCGGCACCCTACATCCACTACGTGCAGTGGGTGGCCGAGGCCCTGCGCACCGGCAAGCTCAAGATCGACCCGTCCAAGCGCATCAAGGAGCTTGTAACCCTGCAGGACTCCTGCAACTATGTACGTAACCACGGTCTGGCGGAAATCACCCGCGAGATCATGTCGTACATGGTCGAGCCCGGGTACTTCGTCGAGATGACCCCGTGCAAGGAGTACAACTACTGCTGCGGTGGTGGCGGCGGCTTCAACGGCATCGGCCGTTACCGCCAGCAGCGCAACAAGGCGCTCCAGACGAAGCGCGATCAGATTCTCGCCACGGGCGCGAAGCTGGTCATCTCGCCCTGTCACAACTGCTGGGACGCAATCCGCGACCTGGAGGAAGAATACGAGATCGGCATCAGATGGTCGTTCCTCAAGCCCCTGCTGATCGGCATGGTTGAGATTCCCGAGCATCTGCAGCCCAAGGAATAGCTGGCAAAGGCGCATCAATGGGGGAGCATTTCGCTCCCCCCTTCTCCAAAGCAAGAGGTGGCCTATGTTCAAGAAGATTCTGTTCGCGACTTCCGCAACCCCCGCGTGCGACCATGCCGCACGAGTCGCCTTCGAACTGGCGAAGCGACACGGGGCAGAACTCATAGCCTTCCACGTTCTGGGCATTCCCACCCGCGCATTCAGCCAGGTGGTCAAGGATGTCCGTACCGGCGAGGAAGTGACCCTCGATGACGACTACCTCGATTCGGTCAAGGACGAGATCAAGAACTTCTACCTGAAGCAGTTCGACGAGTTCGACAACGCCCGCATCGAAGTCGCCACCGGCTGGCCGCACCGCGAGATTCTTCGCATGGCCCGCGAAACCTCCGCAGACCTCATCATCATGGGCGCAAGCGCCCGCGAGGATTCCCCCTACTACCGTTACGGCATTCCCGGCAGCACGCTCCAGCGCGTGGCCAAGGCCGCCCGCTGCCCCGTGCTCACCGTCAGCCGTCCCTCGGCCTCCTACTGGGGCGGATTCTCCAGCGTGGTCTTCGCCACGGACTTCTCCGCTCCGGCCAAAAACGCCTTCGGCTTCGCAGCATCCCTCGCCCGCGACCTCGACTGCGAACTCTCCATCTTCCACGCCCTCGACATCTCGGCCATGGCCGCAGGCAAGGTCATGGATCAGGAGGAGATCGAGGACGCCCTCATCGCCGCGCGGCGCAAGATGCATAGCGAATACGCCTCCAAGCTCGGCGAGTTCAAGAAGGTCAACGTCGAAGCGTGGGAAGGCGTTCCCTACGTGGAAATCGTCAAGTACGCGCGCGAGCGGCAGGCCGACCTCATCGTCCTGGCCCACCACATCCGCGAGACGGACGCCGAGCGCGCCCGCATCGGCAGCACCATGGAACAGGTCATCGTTCGCGCCAACTGCCCCGTGGTCAGCGTGAACCGGCCGGACAAGGTTCAGGATCTCTAGCACCGCACACGTCACAACTCCGGCGGACCCGCCGGACAACGCGAAGCGAGGAAAGACATGGCCAAGAAGATTCTCATCATCGACGATGACCCGAACATTGTCTCCTATCTGACCGACATCTTCACCGACAACGGATATGAAACGTGTACGGCAGGCGACGGCTCGGAAGCCATGGACGTGGTGCTCGCCGAGAAGCCCGACCTCATCACCCTCGATCTGGAAATGCCCAACGAGTGGGGTCCGCGCTTCTACCGCAAGCTCTCGCAGGAACCCGAGTACAAGCGCATTCCCGTCATCGTCATCAGTGGCCTTGCCGGGAACAAGTACGCGGTGCCCAAGGCCATCGCCAGCCTGACCAAGCCCTTCAATCCCGACGAACTCATCTCCATCGTCAGGCAGACCATCGGCCAATAGCCGTGGTAGGGTAGAACCGGAGCGACGAATACGTCCCAACGGGACTTCATACCGGGAGGTACGATATGCCGAAGAAGATCATGGTCGTGGACGACGATCCCGCCATCGTGGACTATCTGGTCAGCCTCTTCGAGGACAACGGCTACGCCACGTGCAGTGCCATCGACGGAGCCGACGCGCTGGACATCATCGGCAACGAGATGCCCGATCTCATCACCCTGGACCTCGAAATGCCGAACGAATGGGGTCCCCGGTTCTACAGGAAGTATTCGCAGGACCCGGCACTGGCCGACATTCCGGTCATCGTCATCAGCGGGCTTTCCGGCATCCACCTCGCCATTCGCAAGGCGGTCGCCACCATTCAGAAGCCCTTCGATGCCGACAAGGTCATTGCCATAGTCAGGGAAACCATCGGTGCCTAGGCACCGGAACACCCATAGGGCCGCCTAGCGGCCCCAAGGCGGCAGGACACTGCCCGCAACGAGTCGTCATCGGCGGCGCGGCGGGGGGGCCAACCTCCGCCGTGCCTGCCTTCTCACGGGGAACCGGATCACCCCGGTTTTCTGTCGGGCCTCACCAGCCCTCTTCGCGCTCGTGTGTCGGCTAAATCCCTACCATTTTACACGGAATGCCGCCTCGCGGCTCGGCACCAGCCAACCGCAACCCGGCCCACGCCCTGGACGCGACATGAAGAAACAACTGCTGCTCGTGGACGACGAACCCGGAATACGAACCTTTCTCGGCCTGTCCCTCACTGACCTCGGTTATGAGGTGCTCACCGCAGAAAACGGACCGGACGCCCTACGCGTCTTCGACGAGGCTCACCCGCCCATCGTGCTCACGGACATCAAGATGCCCGGCATGGACGGCATCGAGCTGCTCAAGGCCATAAAGGCCAAAAAGCCCGACGCGGAGGTCATCATGATCTCCGGCCACGGCGATATGGACCTCGCCATTCAGAGCCTCAAGTTCGACGCTGCGGACTTCGTGACCAAGCCCATCAACGACGAGGTGCTCGAAGCTGCGCTTGGCCGCGTGGTGGAAAAGATCACCATGCGCGAGAAGCTGCACGAGTACACTGTGAACCTCGAACGGCTGGTGGAGGAGAAGTCCGCCCGCGTGGTGGAGCTGGAGCGTCAGGTGGCAGTGGGACAGGTGGTGGACGGGCTGGCCAGCGCCATCCGGGGCATAACGGACCTCGTGGACGACGGCGACACCTTCAACGCCATGCCCTGCTTCATCTCCGTCCATAACGCCTACATGGAGATTGTAGCCGTCAACCAACTCTACCGCGCCAAGCTCGGAGACATGGTGGGCCGCAACTCGTGGGATCTCTACGCCGACCCCAACGCCAAGGACGCAGGCTGCCCCGTGGGGCGCACCTTCGCCACGGGCCGCGGCCAGCGGGCGCGCATGACGCTTCGCACCCCGGACAACGGGGAGATTCCGGTCATCGTCCACACGGCTCCCATCCTCGATCAGGACGGCGAGGTGGACCTCGTGCTGGAAATCACCGTGGACGTCACGGAAATCAAGCGCCTGCAGGAAGAACTTCGCGCCACCCGCGAAAAGTATCAGGTCCTCTTCGACGAGACGCCCTGCTTCATCTCCGTGCTGGACCGCCAGTTCCGGACCACGGCCTCCAACCGTCTCTACAACGAGCTTTTCGGCGGCGAACCAGGCCTGCCCTGCCATCAGGTCCTCGCCCACCGCGACGCCCCGTGCGACAACTGCCCTGCGGCGCGGACATTCTCGGACGGCCAAACCCACCAGCGCGAAACGGTCATCACCTCGCGCGACGGCAGGCAGTACAACGTGCTGGTCTGGACCGCCCCGCTACGCAACGATAAGGGCGAGGTGGCGGAGGTCATGGAACTCGCGGCGGACATCACGCAGATCCGCGAACTGCAGGACCATCTGGCCTCGCTCGGCCTCATGATCGGGTCCATGAGCCACGGCATCAAGGGCATGCTCACCGCGCTGGACGGCGGCATCTACCGCGTGGAATCGGGCATGCGCCGCGACGACCGCGACAAGATCGCCTCCGGCTGGGAGACGGTGAAGGACCTCACCGGACGCATCCGGAGCATGGTGCTGCAGATGCTGCACTACGCCAAGAATCGCGACCTGAACTGGGAGCGGGTGGACGTTGCGGAATTCTACGACGCCGTGGCCGCCCTCGTCGAGCCGAAGGCCACCAAGACTGGTGTGCGCTTCGTGCGCGAAACCGATGGCGAGCCGGGATTCATCGAAGCCGACGCGCACGTGCTGTCCGCCGCGTTTGTCAACTTTCTCGAAAATGCCGTGGACGCCTGCGTTTCCGACACGACAGGCGACAAGGAACATGCCGTGACCTTCGGCCTCACAGCAGAACCACAGCGCATCCGCATCACCATCTCCGACAACGGCACAGGCATGGACCGCGAAACGCGCGAGAAGCTCTTCACGCTGTTCTTCTCGTCCAAGGGCTGCCGAGGCACTGGGCTTGGCCTCTTCGTCTCGGACAAATCCATCCGCCAGCACGGCGGCGACATCGCTGTCGATTCCCAGCCCGGGCAGGGCACCACGTTCACCATCACCATCCCCCGCAGGCTCCCGCCCGAGGCCAAGGCCTGCGAAACGCCCTGCCAGTGACGCACCATCGAGCACAAAAAAACGCCGCCCACATGGGCGGCGTTTCTCGTTACTGAATACGAGGCGGACCGGGGCGGCGGGCTAGTGCCCGCCCTTCTTCCTGCGGCAATCCGCGCAGAGGCCGTAAAGATACATCTCGTGCCCGGTCAGCACGAATCCGTGCTCCTCGGCCAGACGCTCCTGCAACTCCTCGATCTTCTCATCCACCACGGAGAGGGCCTTGCCGCATTCCTCGCAAATGATGTGATCGTGATGGGAGTTACCATATTTCTGTTCATAGCGCGTTACACCGTCGCCGAACTTCACTTCCTTGGCGAGGCCCGATTCGGAAAGCAGCTTGAGCGTCCTGTAGACGGTGGCCTGCCCGATGGACTTGTCGAATCTCTTGACGATGGTATACAGATCCTCGGACGCAAGATGCCCCTTCTCGCGCAGGAAGATATCCAGAATCAGCCGACGCTGCGGCGTCATCTTCAGATTCTTGCGGGAGAGGTAGTCGGAAAAGACTTCTAGCGGCTCTTTCATGCTTCGTCCCCTGATCGGTTTACCGCATTTATTCAAGCCTCGGGAGTTCTGTCAAGTTCGCTCCCCCGCGCACGGAGTCCCCATGACCATTCCCGGCCCCATCATCGACATCACCCTCGCCCTCGGGCGCGAGGACGCACCATGGCCCGGCGACAGGCCCTTCGCCCTCGAAGGCGTCCCCACATCCCCTTGCGGCGGGCGCACATCCACGCTGACCATGAGCGCCCACTGTGGCACGCACATCGACACTCCGGCCCACGTCATGGACGCTGCCCGCACCCTCGGGGACTACGCCCCGGCGGACTTCCTCCTGCCCGCCATCGTCGTGGACGTCGGGGACGCTGCGCTCGTCACGGCACAACTGCTTCAAGACGCCGCCATCCACCCCGGAGACGCCGTACTCCTGCGCACGCGCAACACGCGCCACGGTCTGCCCGGAGACCGCATTTTCCGCACGGACTTCACGGCCCTCGCCCCAAGCGCCGCACGCCTCATCGTCGAACGCGGCGCACGCCTCGCGGGCATCGACGGCCCATCGGCAGACCCCTTCGACGCCGAGGACCTGCCCGCCCACCACATTCTTCTCGGCGCAGGCCTGCCCATCATTGAAAATCTGAATCTCCACGCGGCCACGCCCGGTCGCTACATCCTGTGCTGCCTGCCTCTGTCCATTCCCGACGCCGAGGCATCGCCCGTGCGCGCCGTGCTGTGGCCCGACACACCCCGCTGATCCGACAGAAAAGGCCCGGTCCGCACATGCGAACCGGGCCTTGAAGCATGACGCGCACAGCGCACAGCTAGAGGATGTTCTTCACCTCAAGCCCGGCAGCGCTGGCGGCGAGGGCGTCGCCCGAACCAATGACCACGGTGGAGCCGGTGCGCCCCACGGAGGCCAAAAGCTCGCCGAAGGCATTGAAGTCGGCGAGGGTGGTGCCCAGAAGCTCGTCGCGCATGGTCTGACGCATCTCCGGCGTGTCGCCCATCAGCAGCCGCGCCATGGCCACGTAGCCCTGCGCGTCGGGCAGCAGGTAGGTATCCACTTCGCCCACCGCGCCGATGATGCTCTTGACCAGTTCCTCGCGGTCCATGCGCAGGGTGCGGAAGTACTCGCCAGTGCCGTTGAACACGTCGATGGTGGTGTCGAGGTTCGGGTCGCGGTAGGACGCGAAGGCCATGGTGCGGCCCGCGCGGTCCAGCGAACTGAACGCGCCGTACGCGCCACCCTGCACGCGAACGCGGTCCCACAGGTAGCCCATGCGGGCGTGACGGTTCACGGCCAGATGCGCCCCGCTGAACTCGTAACCAGCCTGCGCGAGGTCCACGATGCGGCCCACGTAATTGACCTGCGCGGGAATGGCCAGTCCCTCGGCCTCGGGGAAGGTGCCCGGCAGCCACTGCGCCATTTCGGAACCGGATTCCGGCAGCGCGGCGACGAAGGACGAAAGCCCGTCCACCACACCGGGCAGATCATGCCCGGCGGCGGTGACGTTGAGCAGAAGCCCCCTGCGGGACACCACGGCCCTGCGGATGCGCTCCAGCCGCTCCAGCACGCCGTTCCAATCCGCGTCGATGTCGCGAATGAGCTGGCGCGCGTAGGTCAGGGCGCTCACGCCGCCCATCAATTCGCCCAGCCATCCGGCCATGCCGTGGCGGGCGCGCAGACGGGTGAGCGCAACCATGTGTCCGGCGGGAATGAGCCGTTCCTCCAGCCGCGCCTTCTCCTCAAGGGCCATGAGGCGGAAACGCTCGCGGTCCTCGAAGCGCGCGGTCAGCAGCACGTCGCGCAGGATGTCGAGCATGTCGCCAGTGTTGGCAGCCATAGCCTTGCCGCGCAGGAACAGACGGGCCACGAAGCCCTCACGGTCCAGCGTATCGGCCACGAAGGTCTCCGGCTCGATGCCGCCGGTCTTGCGGGCCACGCGCATGGTCAGGCTGGCGAAGTCCTCGGTCTGCGTCCCCATCTCGAACAGGGCGCGTCCGAAGAGCGGCACCAACGGCAGGTCCTCCTGCGCCACGCAGCCAAGGTCGAAGCCTGCGTCGAGGTAGACGATACCCTGCGCGGGCAGGTCATGCAGCAGGGTGCGCACGCCGCCCACCTCGCGCTCCTCGGTGGGGATGATCTTCTCCTCGCGCGCGATGTCGTCGAGGGACAGGGTGGGGATGGTGGCCAGCGCCTCGGGGCTGTCCGGACGCTCCTGCGCCTCGCGAAGTTCGCGGGCGGTGCGGATCACGGTCTCGATCTCCTCGGGCGTCATGGCTGCCTTGCGCGCGGCGAGCTCCTCGCGCTCGCGGCGGTCGCGCTCGGCGGCGAGGCCGTCCTTCGGCTCAAGGACCACCGTGGTGCGGTGCGCGTTGTCCAGCAGGAACGAGCGCACCAACTCGGAAAACACGGGCCTGCCCGCAGCCAGATCGGTCTTGAGCGCACGAAGCGAAGCCTCGAAGGCCAGCGGGACGAAGGGATCGCCGCCATGCAGCCACGTGGTCAGCGACATGAGCATGAGCGACAGCCCACGCGGGAAGCGCCCGGTGTTCTGCTCGCGCAGGTCGAATTCCACGCTGTTCATGGCGGCCTCGACCATTTCGATGCTGGGGCCGTTGTCGGCCATGTCGCGCAGCACGTCGAAGATGATACCTTCGGCCTCGGCCACGTCCTCGGCGTCCATGCCCTTGAGACCCACGGAGAAGGACATCTGACGCAGCTCGTCCTCAAGGCCCACGCCGGTCAGATCCTCGCCGAGGCCGGACTCCATGAGCGCACGACGCAGGGGCGAGGACGGCAGGCCGATGAGGATATGCTCCAGCACTTCGAGGCGTAGGGCGAGGTCGCGGTCGAAGGTCTCGGGCAGAAGCCAGTTCACGGTGAACATGGTACGCGCGTCGTCTCCACCCGCATAAGGGATGTCGATCCGGCGGGGATTTTCGATGCGCGGCTGCACCTCTACCTCGGAATCCACGGTTATGGCGTCGTAGCCATCGAGGGCGGCGGCGAGAATCTCCAGCCGCCTGTTCTCGTCGTCATCGCCATAGAACCAGAACCGCGCGTTGGACGGATGGTACAGCGTGCGGTGGAAATGCAGGAACCGCTCGTGGGTGAGGTCCGGGATGCGCTCCGGGTCGCCGCCGGAATCGAGACCGTAGGTGGTGTCCGGGAACAGGCCGCGCTGGGAATGCTCCTGAAGCAGGCCGTCCGGGGAGCTGTATGCGCCCTTCATCTCGTTGAACACCACGCCCTTGCGGGTCAGCTCGCCCTCGGGGGAGTCGAGCTCGTAGTGCCAGCCCTCCTGCCGGAACACGCTCTCGTCGATGCGCGGGTGGAACACAGCGTCGATGTAGACGTCCACGAGGTTATAAAAATCCTGCAGGTTCGTGCTGGCCACGGGATAGCAGGTCTTGTCCGGGTAGGTGAAGGCGTTGAGAAAAGTTTGCAGCGAGCCCTTGAGCAGCTCCACGAACGGCTCCTTGACCGGGTACCGGTCCGACCCGCACAACACCGAGTGTTCGAGGATGTGCGGCACGCCGGTGGAGTCGCGCGGGGGCGTGCGGAAGCTCACGCCGAAGACCTTGTTCTCGTCGGGGCAAATCAGGCTCATCAGTTCGGCGCCGGTGCGCGCGTGGCGAAACAGCCGGGCCTTCACCCCCACTTCGGGGATTTCCTTCTCAACAAGCAGCTCGAATCCGTGTATCATCGTCATTGATTCCTCCCGCTACGCGCCATGGGCAAGGCGGCAGTCGTTATCTTTCAATTTCGGGCACAAGGGGTGTTCTACATGAGCTTGCCCACAAATAAAACCGTCAACCGTGCACGAGGCCGCGACCGGACCGCTCCCCTGCGCAACGCCCCACGCGACACACAACGTGAAGGACGGTGCCAGCGATGAACGAGGAACTGCTCTCCAACGCCGTCGCCATCGCGGACAGGCGCTTCGCCCATGTCGATACCGCGCATCCAGCCATGAGCGCCATCTACAGGCTGGCCTGCCGCCACATCGCCACGGCCCTCGAAGGTGGCATAGAGCTGCCGCTCTTGCCGATGCCGCCCATGGACCCGCCAAGCATCCCGGAGCAGGCGATTGACCCCTTCGACCTGTTGCGCGGCGACCTCACCCTGCCGTCCCTGCCCTCGGTCTATGCCGAATTGCAGGCCGTCATCGCCGACAAGGACTCCTCGGCGAGCGACGTGGCAGGCGTCATCAGCCGCGACACGAGCCTCACGGCCTTTCTGCTGCGGCTGGTCAACAGCGCATTCTACAGCTTTCCCTCACAGATAGACACCATTTCCCGCGCCGTGGCCGTCGTGGGCACCAGCCAGCTTTCGACGCTGGCGCTCGGCACGTCGGTCATGCGCATGTTCACCGGCATTCCAGAGGCCCTCGCCAACATGGAGGAGTTCTGGCGGCACAGCATCCGCGTGGGCATCATCGCACGCAGTCTGGCCCGCGCCGCGGGCGGCGGGGAGCCGGAACGCTTCTTCGTGGCCGGACTGTTGCACGACGTGGGACGGCTGGCCATGTGCAAGCTCATCCCCGAGCGCTTCGCGGCCGTCATCGCCTACGCGGACGAACACCACGCCCTGCTCCACGAGACGGAACGCGGCGTGCTGGGGTTCGACCACGCTACCCTCGGCGGCATGCTGTTGCGCAAGTGGAACCTGCCGTTCACCCTCGTCAGCGCGGTGCTCAACCACCACGCCCCATCGCAAGCCGAGCAGGACGGCCACAAGACGACCATCATCCACCTCGCGGACATCATGGCCCGCGGCCTCGACACGGACCCCGGTCCCCGCGTCTACGTTCCGCCGCTCGACACGCAGGCGTGGAGCGCACTGGAGCTCGACCCGGACCAGCTTGCCGAGGCCTTCCATTCCTGCACAGAGCAGATGGACGCGACCCTGCGCGCGCTGGCCGGTCTGCACACCTGCTGACGTAGCCACCACAAACGACGACGGCCCCGAACGCCAAAGCGCCGGGGCCGTCGCATCGGGTCGCCCTCAACCCGACATCACGCCATGAAATCCGCTGAACCGGAATCGTCGAACATGGCCAGCGCCAGTTCCATTTCACTATCGAATCTGTTGTGGACAGCGGCCTGCACCTGTCGCGTGGAGGAGCCGAACTGTCCGCCGCGCTCGCGGTAGACCTCCTTGATGAGGGCACGGCCGAAGTCGTCGGGAGCGCTCTCGCGGGCGCTGTCCACGGCCCGCGCGAAAATGCGCGCCGAACCCGATGCGCCATGCTGCACCGCCGTGCTCCACAGCACCTGCGCCAGCACGCCGCCCTCGCCAGCGAAATCAAGCCCCGTCATCTGCGCCACCTTTCTGGCGGCGGGCATAAAATGCGTCGTGCGGATAAACTCGTGCTGCAAGTCGGCGAAGCGGTCCGGCTCGCGCGCGGCGATGCCCCGCCACGCATCCGGCACGCCTCCGCTGCGCGACCCGGTATCGGGATTGCCCGCGGCACGCAATTCAGCCGCGAACCCCGGCTCCCGGCGGTCGAGGAAGGTCAGAAATTCTCCAAAAGTCCCGGTGCGCGAGGCTATCTGATACATGCCGTAGGACGTCCCACCCACGCGGTCATGCCCCACCGCGCCGGGGTCCCCACCGGACTCGAAGCGCGCGGCCAGCAGTCCGGCCAGCTTCGCGGCCTCACCGCTGCCGTAGGCACGCCGGACCATCTCCGCATGACCGGCATCATGAACCGGTGACGTTTTCCCGACATGCCCTGCCGCGCTGGCCATAGTCTGCCCCGGCGACTGCGCTGGCGAAGCGATCACCGTCGGCTCCTCGGCCTTGGGCGAAATCACGGCCGCATGCGCACCAGAAGGCTTCAATACGCGTCCCGTCCCGGCGATTCCCCGCCCGGACAGCGCGCCACCCGATGCCAGTGCGGCATCCCGCCCGCCATTCATGGCTTCGAGCACCGTGGCCAGCGCTCCCGCACCGCCCGGCAGTCCGGACGCAAGCGTCCCCCCACCAAGCCCGGCGAGCCCACCAGCCCCGCCCTTCGGCGCAAATTCCGACAGAGAATCCATAAAAAGCGCGGCATCGCCAAGCCCGGCCAGTTCCCCGGCCTCGCGCCCGGCGTCAGCGCCGCTCATCGCGCCGAGAAACTGCCCGCCCAGCATGAGCTGCGCCTCGATTCCCGAAAGCTTCGACGGTCCCCCCGTCATGATGCCCCGCAGCATGGTCGCGAAAGGATCGCCTGCCGCGCCGCCCATGTCCCCACGGGTCCGACGCAGTTCGGCCACCTTCTGCAATGCCGCCAGCTGACTGGAAATACTACTTAAATTTACCATGCTTCCACCTCGACAACGACTGTCCGCCAAAAAGACGACACACGTGGTGCCGCTGCGAAAGCAGCAAGAACCATGCCCGGCTTTCCGTCCTCGACAACAGCGCGGAACCATTTGCCCTTCCGGTCCCCTTTCCTGTACTCTTGCCCCACGAAACCCACAGGAGCATTACGACATGATCACCAGAGACGCGGCCCTCGCCCTCGTCAAGGCCCAGAATCCCGAACTCCATCTCGTGCACCACGCCGTGCAGACAGAAGCCGTCATGCGCGCCCTCGCCCCGCGCTTCGACGCCGACCCCGAGCTGTGGGGCACGACCGGCCTGCTGCATGACCTCGACTATCCCATGACCAAGGACACGCCGGAGCGCCACGGCCTCGTGGCCGCCGAGATGCTCGCGCAGGAGCTGCCCGCCGAGGCGCTCCACGCCATCTCCGCCCACAACGAGGAATGCACCGGCGTTGCCGCGCAGGCCCCCTTCGATTACGCGCTTCGCGCCGCGGAGACCGTCACCGGACTCGTCTCGGCCGCCGCGCTGGTCCGTCCCACGCGCATGGAGGGCATGCAGCCCAAAAGCCTGCGCAAGAAGATGAAGGACAAGTCCTTCGCCGCCAACGTCAGCCGCGAACGCATTCAGGAATGCGAACGCCTCGGCATGGACCTCTCGGACTTCCTCGCGCTGTCCATCGCCGCCATAGCCGACGTCGCCGCGGAAACGGGCATCGCCTGACGCCCCCGTCGGCGCGACGCCACAGGGAGGGTGCAGTGAACCGGTTCTCCATACCGTCTCTGACGCATGCGGGCGCGGAGGCGTCCTTTGTCCGCCACCAGTTCGCCCGGCTGTTACGCTGGGTGTACATGGTCGGGCACGGCTTCGTGGCGGATCAGTGTCTGCTTCGCGCCTCGGCGCTGGCCTACACCACGGTGCTCTCCCTCGTTCCGCTTCTGGCCGTGGCCTTCTCCATTTCCAAGGGCTTCGGCATCCAGAACTCGCAATTCATCCGCGAGATGCTCATGCAGGCCACCGCCGGAAATCCGGATGTGGTCGAAGCCATCATCGGCTACATCAACAACACCAACGTCGGCACCCTCGGCGTGGCTGGCGTGGCGCTTCTGTTCATGACGGTCATTTCCCTTCTGGGAAACATCGAGGCCAGCTTCAACTCCATCTTCGGCGTGAAGGCACAGCGCAACCTGTGGCGCAAGTTCTCGGACTACCTCGCGGTGACCATGGTCTGTCCGCTGCTCATTCTCGTGGCCATCAGCTCCACGGCCTCCCTGCAAAACAACGAAATCGTCCAGCGCATCCTCGGCGTGTCGGTGTTGAGCGCCCTGTACCTCGCCGCGCTCAAGCTGTTGCCCTACGTCACCACGTGGCTGGCGCTCCTGTTCATCTACGTGTTCATCCCCAACACGCGGGTGCGCCTGACCTCCGCCCTCGGCGGGGCCATCCTCGCCGGAAGCCTGTGGCAGATCGTGCAGGCGGGCTACATCCGCTATCAGGCGGTGAGCACCAACTACAACGCCATCTACGGCAGCTTCGCGCAGGTCCCGCTCTTCCTCATCTGGATGTTCATCAGTTGGACCATCGTGCTGCTCGGCGCGGAAATCTGCTTCGCCCTCCAGCGTAGCGACACCTACTACAGCGAAGCCCGCATGAACGAATACAGCTTCGACGACCGCCAGAAGCTCGGCGCGCTCATCCTCGCCCTGCTGACCCGCGCGTTCATCGACGCGCGCCCCACACCGTCCAACGAGGCCATCGCCAGCCGCCTCGGCGCGCCAGTCAAGCTGGTCAACGACGTGCTGTTCATGCTCGGCAAGGCGAATATCGTGGTCAAGGTGGACCGCCCCGGCGGCGAGGCATACGCCCTCGCCAGCCCTCCGACCACGGTCCACGTGCTCGACGTCATGCGCGCACTGGCCCGCTATCGCGAGACCACAGGACGCGAAATGTTCGACGCCCACGCCGAAGCGCTGGCCCCCATCTTCGACGGACTGCGCACAGCCGCTGCCGAAAGCCCCTCGAACCTCACCCTCGAAGCCTTCGCCACCGCCTGTGCCGACCTGCCCTTCTGCGCGCCCGACACCGGCCCCGCACAGCATACGGACGAGAAATGAAACACAGCTACCGCTTCTTCCGAAACACGGACTGCGCATACTTCCCCTGCCACGCCAAGGCCGATCCAGACAGCTTCAACTGCCTGTTCTGCTTTTGCCCGCTCTATTTCCTCGAAGACTGCGGCGGAAACCCCACGGACCTCCACGGCATCAAGGACTGCTCGAACTGCACGCTCCCGCACTCGCCAAACGGCTACGACCACATCATCGCTCGCCTCAAGGTCGAGTTCGACCGGCGCAGGCGAACCGGAGACAACGACTGACGGCCCTTCACAGATCGAAGGATTGCCACTATGATGCCCGCCTATTGGCCGCATTGAAAAAACAAATGGCAAGTATGCCCTCACCGTCAGAACAGGAAACATCAATGACCATCGACATCCACGACATTCTGAAGCAGTCCCGGGACGCGGTCCCCTTCTCCCGCCAGCAGATCATCGACATGCTCGCCCTGTCGCCTAGCTCGCCCGAGGCGTACCTCATCATGGCCGAGGCGGCGCGCATCTCGCGCGAGCTGACCGGCGACCGCGCCGAAATCCACGCACAGTTCGCCCTGAACCTCGCCCCCTGCCCCAAAAACTGCGCCTACTGCTCGTTTGCGGCCATGAACAAGGTCTTCCCCAAGCCCATGAAGCTCACTGTCGAGCAGGCCGTGGAGCACGCCACGTTGCTTGAGGAACAGGGAGCCAACGCCGTCTACATGATGGTCACGGCCAACTATTCCTTCGACGAATTCTGCGAGGTCACCACCGAAGTCCGCCGCCACCTGCGCCCGGAGACCGTCCTCATCGGCAACCTCGGCGACCAGACATCCGACACGGCCCCCCGCCTGCGCGACGCCGGGCTCGACGGCGTCTACCACGCCCTGCGCCTACGCGAAGGCATCGACACCGGCATCGACCCCGAGCTGCGCAAGCAGAGCATCCGCGCCTTTCAGGACGCCGGACTGGTGGTCGGCACCTGCGTCGAACCCGTCGGCCCCGAGCACACCAACGACGAACTCGCGGACATGATCCTCTTCACCGCGTCCATCAATCCGGCCTTCAGCGGCGCGGCGCGGCGCATCACCATTCCCGGAACGGCCATCGCCAAGCGTGGCATGATCAGCGAACTGCGCATGGCGCACATCGTGGCGGTCGCCCGTCTGGCCATGCCGCGTTCCGTCATCGGCAACTGCACCCATGAGCCTTACTCTCTCGGCGCTGCCGCCGGAGCCAACCTCTTCTGGGCGGAACTGGGCGCAAACCCCCGCGACATCCGCGAAAACACCGAGGAAGGCAGAGGCTTCACCGTCGCCAAGTGCCACGACCTGTTCCGCGACGCGGACTGTGGCGTGCTCGACGGCCCCTCGGCCTTCTTCCGCAACAACTGAGCACCGAACAATCAAGGACGGCCTACATGACACTCACCCGCAGAAACTCTCTCCTCCTCGTCGTGGTCCTCGCCGCTCTCGTGGCCGGTTTCTGGGTATGGAACTCCCTCAAGCCGAAAGCCGTTGAGGCCCCCGCCCCCGTGGTCGAAGCCCCGGCGACGGACTACGTCTCCGAGCTTCCCGCACCCGTTTCCGATGACCAGAACGCGACGGCAGAGCAGAGCGCGCCCCCTGCGGAAGAGGTCAATGCCTCGCAGGTTCGCGGCGTGGCCGCACCGGAGCATCCGCAGGACGACGCCGTGGTCACGCCCGACTTCGTGCGTGACATCGCGCGCCTGTGCGCCACGAACTACCATCCCGCGCACACCCGCAACAACGATTCCGCCATCGGCATGACCACGCTCACCTTCAAGAAGCTCAACATGCACTACGGCGTGAACCTCACTGGCCTACACACCGGCACCCGCGACGTCCTCGAAGGCCGCACCGCCGTCCTCAATCACCTCATGTCGCCCATCGCCCTGCGGCTGGTCTACGGCCTCTATGCCGACGCCTTCGTGCAGGCGCTCGGCGAAGAGGCGCTGGCCCAGACCCGCGAATACCGCCTCGACGACGGCGGATATGCGTTCCGCAGCCTCACCGAGGCCGAGGCCCGCGGCATGCTCACCCTCTACGCCCAGCTCGTGGACGAAATCGGACTCTGCTTCCGCACCTTCGCCCGCCAGCCCAAGCTCGTGGACGCCATGCGCAACTACACTCTCGCCGCGCGCAACGTGAACGCCGCCTACGGCACCTACGCCGACCTCGAAGCCTCCGACGCCGCACAAGCCAAGCTCGACGCCGTGGCGCAGGACATCAAGCAAGCACTCACGGAACGCGACCGCCTGCGCAACACCATCCTCGCCATGGCCATGCCCACCAAATCCCGCAAACTCCTCACCGGCGGCGACGTCATGGATATCGCCACATGGATATCCCGCCGACTCGCCACCAACCCCGATAACATCAACGGTATCGGTGCACTCGCCTCACTCAGTGAGGAACTCTCCACGTCCCTGCGCTCCGCCACCCCCACCCCGCAGGCCGACACGGCACAGGCCCAGCCCTGACCTCGGCCCACGACACAAACGCACAACGGCCCGCCTCCGCAAGGAGGTGGGCCGTTTTCGTTGCCGCGCCCCGCGCAGCGGCTAGCGCACCGCCGCTGTGGCGAGCCGTATCGTTCATTGCCACATGCAAGACGAAGGCTCCGCCGGCCAAGGGGCCGCTGGCCCCCTGGACCCCCGACATGCGATGGGCCGTCTGCCCTTAGCGGACCGTACGGCTTTGCGCGACGAAGCCCTAGTGAGGATTGTCAAGGAAATCATTTCCTTGACCGGGTCCAGGGCAGAGCCCGGCCGCCGGAGGCCCAGCCCCGCGCAGCGACGGGCGCTGTGGCAGGGCGTATCGTTCGTTGCCACATGCAAGACGGAGGCTCCGCCGGCCAAGGGGCCGCTGGCCCCCTGGACCCTCGACATGCGATGGGCCGTCTGCCCTTGGCGAGCCGTACGGCTTAGCGCGACGAAGCCCTAGTGAGAATTGTCAAGGAAATCATTTCCTTGACCGGGTCCAGGGCAGAGCCCGGCCGCCGGAGGCCCAGCCCCGCGCAGCGGATTTCCCCCTATGGCCACTAGGAAACGGCGTAATAGCCGATGCCGACGAGGATAACGGAAGCGGCGCGCAGGGTCTGGTTGGCGGCGATGAGCTTGAGCGCAATGCTCGGGCGGAACATGCCCGCGTAGTAGGGGAGCTGATGCCTGAAGGCACGCATGGGTGTGGACAAGACGTTGCCGAGGAGCAGGGCAAGGACGATTTCGCGCACGGCGAGGGTACCGCCCTGCAGGAGCGCTCCGGCGGTGGCAAGTCCGGCGGTGAACTCTGCGGCAACGTGGAAGACGACAATGGAGAGGGCCTCGGCCGGGAGCCACGAGATAAAGGTGACGTGGTCGGCGAGGAAGGTCTCGAAGGCGGCGAACGCGCCGTAGCGATTCAAGAAGAATATGGCGACGTAGACTGGCACGGTGATGCGCAGAATGCGGCTGATGCGCTGGCGGAAGCGCTTCCATGTCCGGTCAATGGCCTCGCGCCACGAGGTGGAGGCCTGCTCGTCGAGCCGACACACGACGCACCCCGGCGGAAGCGGGGGCAGGACGAGGCGACCGAGCAGGATGATAAACGAGGTGCGCAGGAAGGCGGCGCAAAGGGTGAGACCGACGTAGATCACCGCCGCCTGCCCAATGAAGGGGACGGTGATGAAGAAAAGGGTCGGCATGTGCAGGAAATAGGTGGGCAGGCTGTTGAACAGGTTGGAAATCATAAGTTCCCTGTCGGACAGCGTGCCCTTCTCGTGGGCCTCGGCAAGCATGGTGTTGGCCGCGATGCCGGAGAAAAAGGCCATGGAGAAGCTGGCCCCGGTGATGTCCTTGAGCCGCGCCACGCGGGTAAGCGGCTCGGCCACGCGTGCCACGGCGCGGGTCCAGTTGAGGGCCTCGATAAGGTTGCCGATAAGCAGGCCGAGGGAGATGAGGAAGACGAGGCGGCACAAAGGCCAGCCAAATCCGTGCCAGAGCGTGTTCAGGTCCATCGTTGCAATCCGTGGGGTGCTGGAATGTCAGGCATTGCGCAATACGCTACACAGACGGCGCACCGCTGCGTGGCGCATTCGTCCCGGCACGGTATCAGGCCACACGAGCACTGACAACAATGGCGCAGAAAAACCCCGTCGGGTTTCCCTGCGCCATCAAAATGCAGACTCGGCACTGGAGCGTGCATCGAAAGGAGAGGCTAGGCCTCCTGCATCATCCACACCATGCGGCCCACGACCTTGCTGCCATACTCCTCGATGGAGAGGCGCTGATCGGCGTGGCTGGGGTTCTCGGCCTTGAGGATGAAGCCGCCCTGCTGGGCGTCGAAGTACACGCGACGGATGACAAGCCCCTCGTAGGGGACGAGCACGCCGTATATCTCGCCGGAGGTAACGCCCTTCTGATCCCTGTCGAGACCGATGAATGCGCCGCGGCGGATGAGCGGCTCCATGCCTGCACCGTCCATCTTCACCACCAGCAGGGCCTCACGGTCGAAGCTGGCAGGAATGATGATCTTGCCGGCGGCAATGGGCTTCCACTGGCCCTTCTCGGTCAGCTCGCCACTCATGCCGTAATAGGTGACCACCTTACCCGACGCGAGGGGATCACCATAGGGCGCGCCTTCCTCGTGCAGGGTTTCGGACAGGGCAGGCTGATCGAAGGGCTGATAGCCTTCCTTCGTCTTTATGAACTTGGGTCCGCGCCCCATGGCCAGCCAATCGGGATTGAGCCCGTACTTGCGGAACAGGGTGAGGAACCAGTCGGCAGGAACGGAATCCCTGCGCTTCGCGTCGGAAATGCTCGACTGCCGGATGCCGAGGACCGTCGCCAGCTCGACCTGCGTACGCGTTGCAGTCGCGTCCTTTATTCGTTCGACAACCGGACCGAATCCTTGCCCGTACTTGGAACCAGTCTTGCTCATTCGCATATCCTTTTCTTTCCCCGGGCAAGTTGACAGCATATGTACATGCCTATATAGTCCACCCACCAGAGAATATTATGGAAAATGAAATCGGTAAAATCCTTGACCAAAATCCAGCCAACCGTCAGGCCGCGCTGCGTGCATGGCTCGCCTATCATGGCGTGCAGATGAAAGACCTCGCACGGATGATAGGGGTTCATCCCTCGATGATGACGCACATCGTCAAGGGCAACAGATCACCGGCCAAACGCATCGAACAGCTCGTCGCTCTGGGCATCCCGCGCCACCTCCTTCCGGAGCCGTCGCGTCCTCCCGGACGCCCCTCTGCAAAAAAGCAGAGCACACCCGTCGCGCCATCCATCCCCTTTCTCGGATGAACCAGCACCTGCCGACAGGGACGGCACAACCAAAGCGCCCGACACGAACGTCGCGGCACATATCCGCGACCTTCCGTTTCGGCACACCCCAGCTGCACGTACAGACTGCTTGATAATCTCTAATAGGACTTCTTGCGGCTGGCAATTATCATAGTATTTTGCTCCAGTTTGTCAATTCGCGCCACGCAAGCGAGAAAACAGACCACAACCATCTGTTTTTCCGCTCCTTTCACCCACGGATAACGTCCGCTGCCCGACATCGGATATATTCAAATCATGATGCGAAGTGTGTCGCTGAGTATGGATTGCCGCGCGGTGTCCATCGCGGCACCGATGAAGGTCTTCGGCGGAACCAATTCCGTAGGCACGCCTGACCGACGGGGAATTCCCACAGCCCTCTGGTTGGGCCATCTCCCCCGCCGAGCGATGTCCATCGACATCTCCTCCCCGTCCGCCGAACGAAAACGGCCCGGAGACGTATCCCCGGGCCGTGACGTTCTTCCCGTCAGCTAAAGCCCTCTTCAGCCCGCTGCGCGAAGCTCCCTGATAAGTCCCTGCAACTGCGAGGCTCGCGAAGCGATGCCGCGAATGGCCAGGGCGGATTCCTCTGTTCCACGGGCGGTCTCGGCCGAAACCTGACTGATCTCCTCGACGGAGCTGTTGATCTGCTCCGACGCGGCGGACTGCTCCTCCGCGGCGGTGGCGATGCTCTGCGCCATCTGGGCGGTCTGCTCCACGCTGCTCACGATGCTTCCAAGCATGTCCCCGGCCTCGCGGGCATGCATGACCGTGGCGGCAAGGGCCTCCTCGGCCACGCGACGCTTGGCGATGGTGCTCTGCACGGACTGCTGCACCCCGGCGATGGCCCGGCCGACCTCTTGCGTAGCGGCCATGGTCTTCTCGGCCAGCTTGCGCACTTCGTCGGCGACGACGGCAAATCCACGTCCGGCGTCGCCAGCGCGGGCGGCCTCGATGGCCGCGTTGAGGGCGAGCAGGTTGGTCTGGTCCGCGATGTCGGCGATGACGGTCATCACCTCGCCGATGGAATCGGCCTTTTCGCTCAGGTCGTTCATGACGGCGGAGAGTTCCTCGGTGCTCGTCTGCACCTGCGCCACATCCTGCACGGTGTCCACGACACGCTTTCTACCTTCCAGCGCGTCATGCTTGCTCTGGTCCGCCGTATGAGCCGCAGAGGACGAGTTGCGTGCCACCTCAAGGATGGTGGACGTCATCTGCTCCATGGCGGTGGCGGTTTCGGTAACGCGACGCTGCTGTATCTCGGCCCCGCGCGAGGTCTGCTCCACCTCGGCGGCGAGCTGCGACGCGGCTGCGGACAGGCCCTCGGAAATTTCGGCGGCCTGCGCGGAGACCTCTTTGATCTTCTCAAGCAGCGAACGCACGTGCCGTTCGTTCTCGCGCGCCTCCTCCATGGCTTCATTGGCCGCGCGAGCCTGCTCGGCGGCCTCGTCGCTCTTGGCATGGGCCTCGTTCATGGCCCTGCGGATTCCGGCGACCATCATCTCGATGTCGTGCCGCAGGCTCTCGAATTCGCCTGAGAAGGCTTCCCTGCCCACGGCCTCGTAATCTCCGCCTGCCACATCACGCGAGCACTGCTGGAGCCTGTCGAGCGGTCTCGAAATGGACCGCGCCACAAGCACCACGCACACCAGAAGCGCAACCGCGATGCCAAGCGTGGCGGGCACCGCTGCGGATATGACGCCCACGAAGACCCGCTTCTGTCGGGCGCTCGCCATGTCGGCCATCTCCAGCACGGCAGGCTCCACCTTGCGCGCCACATCCGTGAACACCTGCTGCTGTGCGGCACTTTCGCCCCGGCCATCCACATAGCGCCCAAAGGCTCGGGCATAGCGATCGAGATAGGCCGCGAAGTCCGCACGGTCCATTTCGGAAACGCTCTCCGCCACGTTGATCTGCGTACGGAACCGCGCCAGTTCCGACTCAAAGGCCGCGACGTACTCCTGCCTGCCTCGGATGATGAAATCCTTCTCGTGACGACGCAGTTGGAGCAATTCCGTCATGAGCGACGCATCACCGAGTCCTTCGATTTCGCTTTCAAGGGAGTGAATAGCCGCGCGAAGTTCGCCACGCATGCCGTCCTTTTCTGTCAGGCCCAGATCGCGCTGCACCCCAGCCATGGAACGAAACGCCTTCTCGTAGTCGCCGATGAGCGCCACGATGCCCCCGACCTTCTCGGCAGAATCGGGATGAACCTCGGCAATGCGCTTCAGCTTGACGCGCACGTCATCCAGCGCTGCGATGGTCTTTTCCTCATAGACCGCTTCATTGCGCGCCAGGAAATTCTTTTCGTGCCTGCGCGCCTGAAGCATTGCGCTTTCGCCCTCGCGCGCGAGGGATTCCAGCTGCATGGCCGCGCGAATCTGGCTGCATCCGAATGCACCGATCGCGAACATAACGGCAAGGCCACCAACGGCAATTCCAGCTATGAGAAGCAACTTTGTCTTGACGGTCATTCCCTCTCTCCTGCGTTGTCACCAACGGCGTCAGAATGTTGCGCAACCAGTCATGCATACGTGGCGGCGCACGCATGCTGGATACGTTCCCGATATCCCCCTCCAGAGAATCGGGTATATCGAACAATATGCATAAAGCTGTTATTGTGGATACAACCGAATCATCGAGAAAGGCAAGTTTTTTCACAATATTACAATATCGGGAACACAATGTGACGAATTGCATACTCCATGCCTGCTCATATGCATCATCTGATGCTCAACACGGTACACCATCTGTCGGCATGCATGGTCGCGTGCGTAATGGGAGGAGCACATTCCTTCCTGCGTGGGCGCTTGCAGACGAGGGATCCACTTCGATACCGCCCGCGCGCGGCACGCGTGGCACGGTGTTTGCGATATGTCGAAGCGAAGGCAATTTTTTCCTTCCGGGCATAATCGGTTGCGTGCAAGGAGTACGGTCATGAGTTTTTCATCCCTTTACGTCGGGACGACGGGCATGAAGTCCCACGGCGAGCGGATGGGTGTCATCGGCAACAACCTCGCCAACGTGAGCACCCTCGGCTTCAGGGGATCGGAGGTCCACTTCGAAACCCTCATGAGCCAGTTCACGACGACGGGGGCCTCGCCTGATGTCGCCGTATCCCAACGGGGCCTCGGTGTCGGCCTCGGTGCCATCCTCACGGACTTCAACGAAGGCGGCTTCGAACCAGGAACCGCATCCACGGACCTCGCCATCGCTGGCGAAGGGTTCTTCCGCGTGGTCAACGGCGACAAGATCCGCTACACCCGCGCAGGAAACTTCCGCTTCGACGAAGACGGCTTCCTCGTCGATCCCAACGGCTTCCGCGTGCAGGGACGTACCGTGTCCGACGACGGCGTCGTGTCCGGCGCATCGTCGGACATCTCGCTCAACATCGGCGACGACGGACAGATCACCGTACCGCCCTTCGCCACGCGCGAAGTGAGCCTGAGCCTAAACCTCGGCACCAACACACAGGACGAAGCCGTCACCGACGCCACGGACCCCTTCTTCGCGATGCTCAAGAGCTGGAACGCCAACGCCACGGACGGACCACTGTCCGAAGGCTCATCGTCCTACTCGACATCCATCAAGGTTTATGACGACGCAGGCGAAGCCCACACGCTGACCGTACACTTCGACCCCGTCTCGGCCAGCAACGCCAGCGGTCGCCGCACCTTCGAATTCGTGGCGGGCTTCGACCCGGCCGAGGACGGCCGCACGGGCATGTCCTCGGCGGCTGGGGCGGGGCTTGCCATGTCCGGCACGCTCACCTTCGACACCAGCGGCCAGCTCGTCGACATGTCCGCCTTCAGCTATTCCGGCGAAGGCGACGCCACGGACCCGGCCAACTGGAATCTCGCCGAACTGTCCGCCGACGGGCTTCCCGTCTTCTCCATGACCTTCCGCAACACGGACCTCACCACCGGCGAAGTCACGACCTCCGGCGAAAGCACCATCGCGCTGGACCTCGGCCTGTCGGCTACGGCATGGGATTCCGGCGCTCCGGCCACCGCCGCAGAGGTCGGCAGCAACGCGGGCAGCCTGCCCTCCATGTCCACGCCCACGGTCCGCAACCTCGCTTCCACGGCCTACGAGGGCACCAGTTCGACCATCGTCCAGAGTCAGGACGGTAGCCCCGAAGGCTACCTGATGAGCATCAACATCGACCGCACGGGCATGATGGTCGGCAACTTCTCCAACGGCGTGCACAAGGATCTCAGCCAGCTCACCCTGTACACCTTCCAGAGCAACTGGGGGCTTCGGCGCGAGGGGTCGAACCACTTCTCGGAGACGGCCCAGTCCGGTGCCGCCGTGGAAGGCACGCCCGACACGGACAATCTGGGTGCCATCACCTCGCAGACGCTGGAGACCTCCAACGTGGACATGGCCGAACAGTTCGTGAAGATGATATCCACAGAGCGCGGCTTCCAGGCCAACTCCAAGGTCATCACCACGGCGGACATGCTGCTTCAGACGCTGGTCAACATGAAGCGCTAGGCAAACCTTTCCGCCCACGCGATATTCGAGGCAGGCCCGTGCTCTGCCGCCACCACGCACGAAAAAGGGCGCTCCCCATGGGGAGCGCCCTTCATTTTACGATTGCGGCAGTTCCTACAGACCGAGATTGGACTTGAGGTAGTCGTAGTCGATGCTGGAACTGACCAACTGCGCGCCCTGACGTATCTTGATCACATCGCGCAGCTTGTGGCGGGAGAGGATGGTCTCCATCTTCTTGGCCACGGAGTAGGTGTCGTCGCGGACGATGACGATGGGCACCTCCAGCACCTCGGAGCGGGTGAGGATGATGTCGTTGGGATAGAGGTTGCCGGTCAGCACGAGGCAGGGGCAATTGCCCTCCAGCGCCACAAGCTGCACGTCCGAGCGGTCGCCGCCGACGATGATCGCGGAATTCTTGTTCTTGCGGAAGTGGGTCATGAAGTTCTCCACCTGCATGGTGCCGATGAGGAAGTTCTCGACCACCTTGTCCGCCTTATTGTGCGCGGAGATGACCTTGCCGCCCAGCCGTTCGGCGAGGTCGGACACCTTGATGGCACCCATGAGCGGATCCTTGGGGATAACGCCCAGCACCTTCACGCCCGCGCGCTCCAGACAGGGGCGCAGCATGCCTTCCACCTCGTCCATAAAGGACGGCGGAATATCGTTGAGGATGACACCTGCCAGCGCATCGCCGAGGGTCTCCTTCATGACCATGAGGTAGTCGTACTTCAGCTCCTCCTGGTAGCGGTCAATGACCACCGCCTTAAGGCCGAGCTCGCGGACCACGGTGATGCCGTCCACGTTGCAGTACTTGCCGGAGTACATGCTGCCGGAGCCGCCGACCACGGTAATGTCGTTGCCCGCGCTGATCTTGGCGTAGGCGTCGCGGATGCCGGACATGAGGTCGCCGCACTGGCCGGAAAACGCGCGGACCTTGAAGTCCTGCGTAACCAGCACCGGAGTGACGTCCTCGGGTTCGTTCTTCAGCCCCAGAATGTTCTGGACGAAGTAGGCGTCCTCGTCCCAGGGGCGGCCGCCCATCTCGGTCGGCATGGCGCCCACGGGCTTCATGTAGCCGACGTTGTAGCCGTCCTTCTGGAGCTTGAGGCCCAACCCCATGACCACCATGTTCTTACCGGAAAACCCGGAGGTCGAGCCTATGTAGATGCCTGGCATTGTGTCCTCCTCATCTATGCTATGGCCTCTGTTTACACCTTTTTTTCTGCAAAGCAAACGAGTTGCGTACCGCCTGCCGCCCTACTCCGCGTGCGTGCACAGGGTCACCCGCACGTCGGCCACGGTGGCCCCATCATGACTGACGAGAATGGGATTGAACTCCGCCTCGTAGATGTCCGGGAAATCGAGGGCGAGCTGCGACATGGTCAGCAAAATGTCCTCAATGGCCTTGAAGTCCACTGGCGGTTCGCCGCGCACCCCGCGCAGGAGCGGGTAGGAGCGTATCTCGCGAATCATGACGTGGGCGTCGTTCAACGTGAGCGGAGCGAGGCGGAAGGCGATGTCCTTGAGCACTTCCACGTAGATGCCGCCAAGGCCGAACATGATGAGCGGCCCGAACTGCGGGTCACGCTTGAAGCCCACGATGACTTCCTTGGCACCCTTAGGGGCCATGGCCTGCACAAGGCAGCCGGAGATGAAGGCATCCTTGCGCAGGCGCTGAGCGCGCGAGGTGACATCCATGAACGCAGCACGCACGGCCTGCGCGTCGGCCAGCCCCACGCGCACACCGCCCACGTCGCTCTTGTGCGAGATCTGGGGCGATGCGATCTTGACCACCACGGGATAGCCGATCTGTTCCGCTGCGGCCACGGCCTCGTCGGACGTGCGAGCCAGCGTGGTGGGCGGCACGGGCAGTTCGTATGCGCGCAGCAGTTCCTGCGCCTGAAATTCCACGATCTCGACGCATCCGGAGCGTCTGGCCGAGGCGATGAGCCGCTCCGCGCGCCCCCGATCGCTGCGGTAGCACACCTCCACCGGGGCCGGGCTGTTCTTCCACACGTAGTGGCGATACATGGCCTCCACGCTGGCGATGGCCGGCTCGGGGAAGCCGTAGCACGGCACGCCAGCCTCCAGCAGCAACTCCCGCCCAGGTGCCACGCGCTTCTGCCCCATGAAGCAGGCAAAGATGGGTTTGTCGCAGGTGGCGGCCACGTCGGCCACGGCCTGCGCCGTCTCCACGATCTGCGCCGATGCCGTGGGGGTGAGCAGCACGAGGATGGCGTTGACCAGCTCGTCGGCGGCCACGGCCTCAAGGGTCTGGCGATAGCGCACGGCGTCGGCGTCGCCGATGATGTCAATGGGGTTGTAGAGCGAGGCGAAGGGCGGCAGGAAGGTCTTCATGCGCTCCACCGTGCTCGCGGTCAACGGACTCATGAGCAGCGCGCTCTTTTCGCACACGTCGGCGGCCATGATGCCGGGCCCGCCGGAATTGGTTATGATGGCGAGGTTGGGACCGGCGGGTAGCGGCTGGCGCGAGAAGGCCTGCGCAAGGTTGAACAGCGTGGCCACGTCGGCCGCGCGCATGACGCCCGCCTGCGAGAATGCGGCGGCATAGGCCTGCTCGGACCCGGCCATGGCACCCGTGTGGCTGGAGGCGGCCTTGGCACCCGCAGCCGTGGTGCCGGACTTGATGACGATGACCGGCTTGCGGGCGGTGACCTCCCGGGCCACGCGGATGAAGCGCGCGCCATCGTCGAGGCTCTCCATGTAGCCGATGATGACGTCGGTGTCCGGATCGTCTCGCAGGTATTCGAGCATGTCGGATTCGTCGAGCACTGCCTTGTTGCCGAGGCTTATGAACTTGGAGAAGCCGATGTTCTCGCCGAGTGCCCAGTCGAGGATGGCGGTGCACAGCGCGCCGGACTGCGAGAAAAAGGCGATGTTGCCGCGCGGAGGCTGCCCGGCGGCGAAGGAAGCGTTGAGGCCGCAGGCGGTGTTGTTCAGGCCGAGGCAGTTGGGACCGAGTAGCGCGATATTGTTCTCGCGGGCGATGGACGTGAGTTCCTGTTCAAGGTAGTACCCTTCGCGTCCGGTCTCCTTGAACCCGGCGGTGATGACGATGACCGCGCGGACCTTGCGCTCGGCGAGTTGACGCACGGCGTCCACGACGTGCCGGGGCGGGATGCTCACCACTGCGAGGTCGAGCGGCGACGGTAGTTCCGCGATGCTCGGCACCACCGGCAGGCCAAGCATTTCGCCGCCCTTGGGGTTGACCGGGAAGATTTTCCCCTGAAATCCGGCCTCGACGAGGTTGGACAGAATACTGTGACCGACCTTGCCCGGAGTGGCCGATGCGCCTATGACTGCAACGGTTCCGGGATTGAAGAGCGCTTCAAGATTGCGTTCGGGCATGATGACCTACGTGCGGAGTACAAGATGAATCAGGACCTCGAAACACTGCAGGAAACTATTTCCCATCGGTTTATGCAAGTCAAGCTCCTGCAAACGGCGTTGACTCACAGTTCCTATGCCAACGAACACGGCGAGGATGCGGGCGACAACGAACGTCTCGAATTCCTCGGGGACGCCGTTCTGGAGTTGTGCACTTCCGAGATGCTGTTCGCGCGCTTTCCGGATGCGCCGGAAGGCCAGCTGACGCGTCTGAGGGCGCGGCTCGTGAGTGAGCCTGCGCTGGCCGACGTGGCTCGCGAGCTTCATCTGGACCAGCTCATCCAGTTGGGAAAGGGCGAAGAGCAGCAGGGCGGACGCGAGCGCGACTCGCTGTTGTCCGACGCGCTGGAGGCCGTATTCGGCGCGGTCTTCCTCGACGGAGGCTACGCGGCGGCAAAGGCCGTGATCGCGTGCGTGTTCGAAGAGCGCTGGCCCACCAGTTGCGACGTGAAGCGCGTCAAGGACGCCAAGAGCAGATTGCAGGAACTGACGCAGAAGCTCTTCAAGGAGCGCCCGGTGTACGTGCTGACGGACAGCACGGGTCCGGAGCACGCCAAGACCTTCGTCGTGGAGGTCACGCTGCCGAACGGCACCGTGCTTCGCGCCGAAGGGGCGAGCATGAAGAAGGCCGAGCAGAACGCAGCGGCCAGCGCCATCGATTTTCTGGAGAAACGCTAGAGGCGGGAATGGCATATTCCGGGGAGACCACCATTGGCCTCCCCGGCATATGTCTTTGGTCGGGCAGAAGACGCAGCAGGATGCCGATCAGACGCCCGAGGCCGGATCAACCGCCGCCGCCGATGAGCTGCATGGCCATGCGCGGCAGGCTGTTGGCCTGGGCAAGCATTGCCACGGCGGACTGGGTGAGAATCTGGTTGCGCACGAATTCGGTCATCTCGGTGGCAACGTCCACGTCCGAGATACGCGATTCGGCGGACTGAAGGTTTTCAGCCTGAATCTGAAGGTTGGAGATGGTGTTCTCCAACCGGTTCTGCAACGCACCGAGGTTGGCGCGGATCTTGTCCTTCGAGATGATGGCCGCGTCGAGCGCCGCCAGAGCGGCCTGCGCCAGCGACTGGGTGGAAATGCTCATGCCACCCTGGCTGGTTGCCGAATCCGCAGCGAGGCCGATGCCGAAGTGGCTGGCCGTGGCACCACCGATGGAGATGAAATAGTAGTCTTCCGACGAATCGTTGCCGGTGCCGAAGTGAATCTTCATCGGACCGGAGGGCTGGAGCCCGGAACCGTCATGATCCGTGGGGATCGCGCCGGTGAGGGTGCCGTCCAGCAGGTGGACCTGGTTGAAGTCCGTGGCGGTGGCGATTCGCGTGATTTCCGACGCCATGGCCTGATACTCGGAGTCGATGATCAGACGCTGGTCGGAGTTGTAGGTACCGGTGGCTGCCTGTTCCGCAAGTTCCTTCATGCGGATGAGCTTCTCGTCGATGACCTGAAGCGCGCCGTCGGCGGTCTGCACCATGGAGATGGCGTCGTTGGCGTTACGGATGCCCTGGTTCAGGGTCGACACGTCCGAGCGCATGAGCTCTCGGATTGCCAGTCCCGCAGCGTCGTCGGCGGCCGTTCCCACGCGCAGGCCCGAAGACAGGCGGCGGGTGGACGTAGCCAGCTGACCATAACTCATGTTCAGATTTCTGGCCGCGTTCATAGCCATCAGGTTGTGATTAATGACCAAAGACATTTCAAAACCTCCTTGTTTTGACTTGTCTTTCTAGAAGCAGACCGCGTGCCAAAAGCAACTTATCGTTACATTCTACATAGTTATAAAACGCACCTTCTCAAATTCGCCCACCACACTGCCGTTTTCGGCCTTTTTTTCCCCCTCCGGGTCGGCAGGATGACGCTTGGCCCGGCAGGCAATGCCACAGCCTTGTTCAACTTTTGACCATCCGCCGAGAAGTCCCCGCCACACACAGGTTTTCGCATCCCTGCCCACCCCTAAACCCGTGGACAAAATTGCCGATGAAGTGAATGAAGCCTCATGTACCCGCCCGTCGGCGGGACGCGGCGAGGGGGTGGAACCATGCAACTCACGGAAATTCTGGCCAAGGCCGCGCAGGCCTACGAGCAGAACCTGCGCATCGAGCGGACGCAGGACCGTCCGCACGGCGACGAGGGCACGACGAAGCAGCTTCCCGAGCACAAGGACGACGCGACGCGACGCATAGCGAAGGTCGATGCGGCGCGCTCGGTCCTCGAACCGGTGGAGCGTTTCGCCATAAGCGTGGGCGTGGACCTCAAGTTCCACGTCAATGCGGATACCGGCGAAATGCAGGCGGAGGTGCGCGACTCCAGCGGGCACAAGGTCATCCGCAAGGTCCCCGCCGACGAGGTGATGCGCCTTGCGGCGTCCATCAAGGAACTCTCGCATAATTTCTTCGACCGCGAGCTGTAGCTCCCCTGCGGCGCAAGACGCCACGCTCCCCGCCAAACGAAACGCAAGACGCCCCCACCAGTTGCTGGCGGGGGCGTTCGCTTTCGGGGTCCGCGCCGGGCCGGGCATGACCCGGGCGCGGATTCGGTTGGAAAGGCATTCGGTATGCGTCAATCGGTCACGGTCTATCTCTTCATCGAAATGACGGTCTGGAGCATGTTGTCGGTGGTGGTGATGACCTTGGAGTTGGCCTGGAATCCGCGCTCCGTGGAGATCATTTTCACGAACTCCTTGGCGAGGTCCACGTTGGACTGCTCAAGGGAGTTGGAGTTGATGCTGCCGTAGCCGTTGGCGTTGGCCGGTCCTGCGGTGGCCTCGCCGGATTCGCGCGTCTCGGAGAAGAGGTTCGATCCGTCGCGCCTAAGGCCCCACTTGTTCACGAAGTCGTAGAGCGTCACCTGATAGAGTTCGAGAACCACACCGTTGGAGTAACGGCCGGTGAGAATTCCGTCGCGATCCACCGAGACGCTTTGCAGGAAGCCGAAGGTGTAGCCGTCCTGCGACTGGAACTGCGTGGAGCTGGACCCGGCGAAGCTGGTGGTGGCCTTGGAGTTCAGCACGGGGTCCGAGAATCCCGGCAGATTGTTGATGTCCGTGCCGACCTGTGAAGCGTTGGAGACCGTGGCTCCGGTGCTCCATCCGCTGTTGGGGTCGCCGTTGGTCAGGCCGAAGTTGACGGCGATGGGCTTGGCGTTGGACGCGCCGACCACGCTGGCGTTGGACTGCAAGGTGAAGTTGGCGACGAACACGGGCTGGCCGTCCGTATTGAAGTCCGCGGCCTTCCAGTTGGACAGTTCCTTGATGTTGGTGCCGGTGGACGTCTCGTCGAGGGTGAAGGCGCTCTGGTTGCGCAGCTGCCCGGCGGAGTCGAAGGTCAGCGAGCCAACCATCATAATGCCCGCGGCGGAGGTTCCATTGACGGCGACACCGCCGATGGTGCGACCGTCCTCGCTGGGCGGAACGGTGACCATGTACTCCCAGTACTGATTGCCGCCGGAGTTGCTCGCCGTGACCTGATCGAAGTACACGGTCAGTTCGTGGGCGGTGCCGCCCTCGTCATAGACCTTGATGGTGCTCTGGTAGCCGAACTGCGTATCGCCAAGGGGCGTCTCCGCCTGTCCGTCCCAGTTGCTGAACATGCTGAAGAAGGGATTGGCGGCCCAGGTGGAGTTGTCCTGCCCGGCAGTGCCGTCGAGGTTGACGACCATGGTCACGTTCTCGGTGGCCTTGGGCTGCGCGGTGAAGCCTTCGACGCGGATGTCCTTGGGCGCGCCGGTGCCCTTGATGCTCGACGTGGAGGAGGATTGTCCGGTGGTCTGCCCCGAGGCGATGGACGAGCCGCTACTGCTGGGAATTTCCCAGCCCTGCAGCACGTAGCCGTGGGGATCGACGAGGTAGCCGTCCTTGTCGAAGCGGAAGTTGCCCGCTCGCGTGTAGTAGTTGGTCTCCTCGTTCTTGACCTTCACCCGGAAGAATCCGCGGCCGCCGATGCCGAGGTCCGTGGCCTCGGTGGTGGTCTCGAACCCGCTCTGGCCGAAGTCAGCATAGATGGCACCGATGCCGACGCCTCGGCCGATCTGTCCGATACCCGCGGCGGTGTTCACGTCCTGGCTGATGAAGTCCTCGAAATACATTCGAGAGCCTTTGAAGCCGACGGTGTTGACGTTGGCAATGTTGTTGCCAATGACACCCATCTGCTCACCGTGGGCTCCGAGTCCGGCCACGCCGGTCCACATGGAAGCTGACAGACCCATTACCGAACCTCCTTATTCCTCAGTGGGAGCGTCCTGCTCCGTTTCGTTCCCGGCCGAGGCCTTCACGACTTCCTTCACGAAGTTGAAGGCGACGACGCGTCCGTCGGACAGACGCAGGTAATTCTGACCATTGGCGTACTGCACGCCCTCCACCAGTCCGGAAACCTCGGTCTGGGTGAGGATGGCCTCACCATCCTTGCCTTCCGCCGCAAGGGCCACATAGTAGAGGCCTTCGGGCAGAGCGTTACCCCTCCAGTCCTTGCCGTCCCACTGGAAGTCGTGCTCCCCGGCGGCCTGCGAACCGAGCTGGATGGTGCGGATGATGTTGCTGTCCTTGTCGAAAATGTTCATGTACACCTTCTGCGCCTCGCTCTTGAGTGCGTAGAAGAGCTGGCTCACCGAACCGTCTTCGCGGATGCTCAGGTTGTCGCCGAGCGCGCGGACTTCCTTGCCGATGAAGTTGGAGGCGTTGACCATTTCCTGATGGATGGTCTGCTGCGACAGCGAGGCCACACCCTTGTTGATGGCCGTCAGCTGCTCCAGATTCGAGAACTCGGCGAGCTGGGAGGTGAATTCCTTGTCGTCCATGGGATTCAGGGGATCCTGATGCTGCAGCTGCGCAACGAGCAGGGTCAGAAAGTCCTCCTTGTCCAGCTCGGACTTTCCGGTGAACTTCCTGGTATCGTAGAGTTCCTTTTCGGCTCTGCCGATGATGTTTCCTGCGTCGTACGTCTGCATGCTGCACCTCGTCCGGGCTATGCGAAGAGATCAAGCCCGCTCTGGGAAGAATTTACCTTTCCCAGGGCATTGTGCATTTCCCGGGCCAAGCCTTCGCCCTCGGTACGCAATTGCTGCCACATGCCGCGCCACTGGCCCTGGCTGGACTGCTGCTGGGCCATGTTGTGCTGCCCCGCGCCCTGCCAGTTCTGCGAAAACTGATCGCCCGCCAACTGGGTCTGCACCTCAAGGCGCTGCACCTTGAGGCCCTGATTCTCCAGCGTCTGGCGCAACTGGGCGAGCTGATCGCCCACCACGCGGCCCGCGTCCTGCGAGTCCACGCGGATAACGGCAGAAACTTCCTTGTCGCGGACGGTGAGCACCACGTTGAGCTTGCCGAGGTCCGCGCCGTCGAGCTTCAGGACCATCTGCTTGCGCCCGCCCGAGAGGTTGCGCAGGATGCCGGTCTCCACCTGACGCATCACGCGCGCGGCGGCCTCGCGGTCCATCTGGGTCTCGGGCTTCGCGGCCCCGGTGGCCATGCGCAGCGCGGCGTGGGTAATCTCTGCGGCGCGAGCGGCCTCCTGACCAAGCAGCGTCTGCGTCGTGCCCTTGTCCTTGCCGGTGCTCTTCACCTTGCCGAGGAACTCCATCCACGTACCCTCGTCCCCGCTGCGGCCGAAGCGCGAGCCGTCCTGCCCCTCGCCGGAAGCGCCCTCGCGTCCGGTACCGGTCCATGCGGCCTTGTGCCCGGCCGCGCCGCTCTCGGCGGCGCGGGTATGGGGCGCATCGCCCTGGACAGTGACAGGCTGGTCGCCATTCTTCGCGCCATGTCCGGCCGCGCCATGGCGGGCAGCCAGTTCGGCAGCGTTGCGCACGTCGCCGCCCGTGGCGGCTTCTGCAGTGGCCTTGCCCGCGGCGGCCCGACGCAGGGCCGGGGCAGCATTGGGATCGGCGCTCAGGATGCGTTCGGCCACGCCACCGGCGGAACCAGCGGCCCCGGCGGCCCCGGCCACGCCCTGCGCCTGCGCACCGGCAGCACGCTCCCGACGTCCGTTCTCGGCCAGCACCTTCTTGTTGCGGGCATCGTTGCCGCCGCGCGCGTCGGCCAGTCCGGCCACATCCGCACGGGCCAGCGCCTTTTCGAGGATAGCGCCAAGGGTTTCCTGCAACTTCTGCATGGCGTTGCCCTCGGCCTCGACATCGGCGGCCACCTCAGACTTGAGCTGGGTCATCATCTGCTGCAACCCGGCCACGCCGACACTCGCGCCGTCACGCCCGCCAAGCAGGGCCTTGAGGCGTCCAATGGCCTGATCGGACAGCTTCACCGTCCGGCCAAGCAATTCGAGTTCACCGGCGCTCACGTCGATGGTCGCGTCCGGCGGCAGGGAGGCGAGCTTGTCACCCACGGCCTGCCACACGGAGCTGAACTTGCCGCGCGTCAGGTCGCCCACGAGGGACTCGGCCTTCTGCGGAGCAAAGCCCATCTTCTGGAAAAGATTCTGCAACTGGCGGGATTCGTCCTGCGTCAGCTCGACCACGGCCTTGTCCAAAGCCCCCATGCGCGAGGCCAGCGCGGACACGAGTTGCCCCCATGTCACGCCGGATTCGCTGGTGATCTTCTCGCCAAGCGCGTCGATCTCTCTGCGGGTCAGCCCGAAGGCCTTCAGGTCCTCGCGCAGGTCGGCAAAGTCTTCCCGGGTCAGCTTGAGATTCTTCAGCCCGGCAACGCCCTTGGCTCCCGTCTTCCCGGAGAGCTTTCCAGAGAGCTTGCCGAGCGCGGAACCTGCATCGGGCGCGGCCTGCGCATCCCCGGCGTTTCTCACGCCCGCCAGCGCCTGCAACACGGCGATAGCGTTGCCGCCCTGCCCTGCGCTCGCCGCCAGCGCACCACGCGCCGCCTTGCCCGGCCCGGAGGCCGCGACGCCCACGACGGACGCGGCGGCAGTTCCGGCGAATCCGCTCAGGCTGGACACGCGTTCCTGCTCACCCTGCACATGGTCGTCCACGACCCGTTCGAGGTCGTCCTGTTCGAGCTTGCGTGCGTGCAGACCGTACTGGGACATCTGCGTCTCGAAATACCGCGAGAAACGCCCATCGCCCGTCTTGGCGGGCTGCGCGGCCTTCACCGAGGTTCCGAAGATGTCGTCTGCGAGATCGCTTATGGTAGGAAAAATTTGCATGTATGGACTCCCTCGCGGGGACAAGTACAAGGCGCGTGCCAACACGCCGCGCACCGCACTCCCGGCCCAGCGCCATCTTTCCATTCCACCGCAACGACCGGACGCGCGCACGCGAAAAGGCCGCCACCCGATGGGTGACGGCCTTCCAGAGGAGCCGGGGCGGCAAGCCGCCCCGAGCATGCATGCGATATGCGACGCTGTGCGCTAGTTCGCGGAGCCGTTGGCCTCGGCGATGCGCGTTGCGCGTCCGAAGCCGTACTTCAGCATGAAGGCGACCAGCGCAATCACGGCAGCGGCGACACCGCCCATGATGGAGGTCTCCATGGGCAGTCCGAAACCAATCTCGGCCTGCATGATGAAGGTGGCGCACACGGCGGTCATGAAGGTCGCCGGGACGGTGGCGATCCAGTGGAACTTGCCGCTCTTCACGAGGTACACGGCGGCGGACCACAGCACCAGCATAGCCAGCGTCTGGTTGGAGAAGCCGAAGTAGCGCCAGATGGTGGAGAAGTTCTGGGTGGAGATCACGTAGCCCACGAGGAACAGGGGCACGGCAATCAGCAGGCGCTTGGACGCGGCGGTCTGATCCATCTTGAAGGTCTCGGCGAGGATGAGACGCGTGCTGCGGAAGGCGGTGTCGCCGGAGGTGACGGGCAGCACGATGACCGCGATGACGGCAAGGAAGCCGCCCACGGGGCCAAGCAGGGTGTTGGAGACCTCGTTGACCACCGCCGAGGGGCTACCAGCCGCGATGACGGCGGAGAGGGCCTCGGGGGAGTTGTAGAAGGACATGCCGATGGTGGCCCAGATGAGGCCTATGATGCCTTCGATGATCATGGCACCGTAGAACACGGAGCGTCCCTCGCGCTCATTCTTCACGCAGCGCGCCATGAGCGGGGACTGCGTGGAATGGAAACCGGAGATCGCGCCGCACGACAGCGTGATAAACAGGAGCGGCCACACGGGCTTGCTAGCGGGGTGGACGTTGGTGGCGATGTCGAGGTTGGGCAGAATGTCATAGCCGCCCATGAACAGGGCCACGCACAGGGAGAAGGTCATCACCAGCAGCAGAAGGCCCATGGCCGGGTACAGGCGGCCGATGATCTTGTCGATGGGCAGGATGGTGGCCAGGAAGTAGTAGCCGAAGATGCAGGCCACGAAGATGCCGGTGTTCATGCCGGTCAGGCCGTGGAGCAGCTTGGCCGGGGCCAGCACGAAGACCACGCCGACCAGAAGCAGCAGCACCACGGAGAACACGCGCATCACCTGACGAGCGGGCATGCCCATGTACTCGCCGACGATCTCGGGCACGCTGGCACCACCGTTGCGCACGGAGAGCATGCCACTGAAGTAGTCGTGCACCGCTCCGGCGAAGATGCAGCCCACCACGATCCACACCAGTGCCACGGGGCCGTACAGCGCGCCGAGGATGGGGCCGAAGATGGGGCCGATGCCCGCGATGTCGAGCACCTGAATGAAAATGAGCTTCCACTTGGGCAGGGGCATGTAGTCCACGCCGTCCTGCTTCTCGTAGGCCGGGGTCACCCGGTTCTCGTCCGGACCCATGATGCGGTCAACGATCTTGCCGTAGGTGAAGTAGCCCGCGATCAGGGCAAACAGACACGCAAAAAAGACTGCCATAGAAACCTCCTCCGATACGTCTCCCCCGGTTCGCCGGGGACGCTTTTTTTCTCGGCTCCCCTTTTAATTGACGCACGGCGGCGTGCGCAACACCTCCAGGACGAGATGCGGTTTTGGAACGACGAAGTGCCGCATCGCCGGGATGAACCGCACGACCGCGAGGGGCGAAATGCGCGTTTGGAAGGATGGAATGCAGGGCGAAACGCCAAAGGAGGATACGAGGAAAGAAAAGAAGCGAAGCGTGTCGGGGGGATGCGCCCCTCACGCTCGGGCGGATCCGCCACAGCGGCCCGCCCGGTGGGGAAAATCAGGCCACGGCCTCGGCGTCCGTGACGCGCGGAATGCGAAACGAGACGGACGTGCCACGGTCCGGCGCGCTGGTCAGGCTGAGCCTGTGACGCGCGCCGAATACCTGCTCAAGGCGCATGTTGCAGTTGGACAGGCCGATGGAATCGCGCCGCGAGCCAAGGCCGCCCTCCAGCACGCGGGCCGCCTTTTCGGCGCTCATACCCACGCCGTCGTCCTCGACCACCACGTTGAGTTCGTCATCGGCCACCCACGCGCGCAGACGCACCAGACCGCCCTCCTCCTTGCGCGATATGCCGTGACGGATGGAGTTTTCCACCAGCGGCTGGATGAGCAGCGACGGCATGAGCCAGTCCGCGCATTCGGGGGCCACGTCGATCTCGGCGCGCACCCGCTCGCCAAAGCGGGCCTGCTCGATGGACAGGTACGAGCGCACCTGCTCCAGTTCCTCGCTCATGCGCACGAAACCGCGCGTGTCGAGGTTCTTGCGCATGAAGCTGGCGAGGTCCTTGAGCAGATCGCGCGCCCGCTCCGGGCTGGTGCGGCAGAAGGAGGCGATGGTGTTCAGCGAGTTGAACAGGAAATGCGGGTTGATCTGCGCCTGCAGGTGCCGAATCTCCGCGTTGGCCCGCAGTTGGGACTGAATCTGGATGTCCTCCAGCTCAAGCTGGGTGGAGAAGAGTTGCGCGAGGCCCTTGGCCAGCTCGAAACGCACCTCGTCGAGCTGCACGCGGCGGCTGCCGTAAAGCTTGAGGGTGCCCACGATGCGCCCGCCCTTGGTCAGCGGCACGATGATGCCCGCCCGGAAAGGGCAGCCCGGATGGTCGCAGCCGATGTCCGACGCGCGGCGCTGGAAGAGCGGTTCCCCGGTCTCCAGCACCTGCCGGGTGGACTGGGTGCGGATACAGCGGCCGGGCAGGTGGTGATCCACGCCCTCGCCCACGTGAGCCAGCACGTTTTCCGTATCGGTGATGGCCACGGCGGCCGCGCCCACGTGGTCATAGATGATGCTCGCCGTGGCCTTGGCCGCCTCGGGATTAAGCCCGGTGCGCAGATAGCCCACGGTGAGGTTGGCGATGGACAAAATGTCGTGCGCGGTGCTGGACTGGCTCTTCTCGCGATAACGAGAGAGCAGCTTGATGGTCTGCACGAAGAGCGCCGCGCCGATGGAGTTGACCACGATCATGGGCAACGCGATGAGCTGCACCAGTTCCACCGCATCCGTGAACGGACGGGATATGGCGAGCACGAGCAGCATGTGCGTGCACTCGCCCACGAAGGCCACGCCAGCGGCGTAGCGCCAATCGAGGCGTCGCTCGCCAAGGCGCGTGGAGATGAATCCCGCCACCGTTCCTTCGAGGATGGTAGCCAATCCGCAGGGCAGGGCCGAAAATCCGCCGATGTCGATGAGAATGCGATGCCCGCCAGCCATGAGACCGGCGGCGATGCCCACCAGCGGCCCGCCGAAAAGCCCGGCCGGAACCACACTCATGGCGCGCAGGTTGGCCACGCTGTTGAAGACCATGTTGCCGCTGTAGGTGCCCATGATGCCGAACGCGCCGAAGAGCAGAATCTGGAACACGCGGCTGGCGCGCCCCGGATGCTTCAGCCCCATGTCGCGCAGGGGATTGAAGTGCAGAAGCAGAAAGGCTGCCGCAATGATCAGCCCGAAGCGTTCAACGAGGGAAACGAGAAGGACCCCGATGGTCATGGCATTCTCCGAATGGATGGATTGCCCGCCCGCGCACGGCGGAACGGACCGCAGGCAATAGCACCCTTTGCGCACGCACCGCAACAGGGCGGCCAAGCCCTCGGCAGCACGGCACTTCCCGTGGGCTACAGGCCGAGGCGCTCCTTGAATCCGCCCACGCGCGAGCGGCTCACCGTGACTTCGGTCCCCTCGGCGTCGTCGAGCACAATGTTATACTTGCCGTGGAACCACGGCGAAAACTCGCGCACGTGGGACAGGTTCACCAGCGCACCGCGATTGGCTCGAAAAAACGGATGCCGCGCAAGGCGCGACTCCAGCCTATCGAGGGTCATGCCCCCATGGCAGGGAGCGCTGGCGCGATGGGTGTAGGCCATGACCTTCTTGCCCTCGGCCCGCACAAGGACCACGTCCTCCGGGGCGAGCAGCACAACGCGCCCGCCCTGCTCCACGGCCACGCGGGTAAGCTGGGCGGACATACCCATGCCTTCGAGCACGCGCTCAAGATCACGCCGCACCTCGGCCCCCCGGCCGCCACGCCCGGCCAGCCGCTGGCGTAGCCGCTCCACGCAGCCCTGCAAGCGCTCCTCGGAAACGGGCTTGAGCAGATAGTCCACAGCGTTGGCCTCGAAGGCGCGGATGGCATACTGGTCGAAGGCCGTGGCAAAGACGAACAGTGGCGGATCGTCCATGTCCAGCGTCTCGGCCACGACGTGAAAACCATTGCGTCCGGGCATCTCGATGTCGAGAAACACCACGTCCGGCTCGTGCTCGGCAATGGCGACCAGCGCGGAAGACGCCGACGCGGCCTCGGCCACGATCTGCACGTCCTCAAAACGAGACAGCATGTAGGCGAGCTCGTCGCGCGCGGGCGGCTCGTCATCGACGATGATCGCCGAAATGCGGGGGGATTCGGTCATGCGCTCTCTCCTTGAGGCCCATTGGATACGCGCCCATTCTGCAACGGCAACGCCCCGTGGGGCAAGGCGCAATCCGCTAGCGCAGCGCCTCGTCCAGCGCCACCAGCTCCTCGGCTGCGGCGAGGCAGTCGCGAAGCGCCGGTGCCGACCAGTCGCTGTTGGACAGATGCATCTGGCACCAGCTGCGCAGGGGCTGGATGGCAGGGACGGAAGACTTCCAGAATCCGGGATCGAAGGCCTGCGCGCCCTTGCGCAGCGCGGGCTTCAGATCGCGCCCGAACTCCGCAACGGCGGCGGCCATGCGCTCGCGCAGGCGGGGATGGGACTCGGCGAGGGCAGCATAGGCGCTCTCGGCCGGACGACGGTCCCACAGGCCAAAGCGCGCAGCCCAGAAGGCCTGCCAGAAGCGGTCGAGCAGCTCGCGAGCCGTGGCCTCGCGCGGCGGCTCCAGCGGTGTCGAATCGTACAGCCCATGGGCGTCACGCCCCGTCTCTTCCAGCGCAAGGCCCGGCACGCCCGCCCGTGCGAGACGCCCAGCCCCCTCCGACACCAGCCGCGAGACAACATAGGACACGGCGGCGGGTCGCACGTTCGCGCGACACTGCGCCCCCCCGCGCGAGCACGACCAGCAGCCGGAGCAACTGAGCCTCGCACGCAGGACATGGTGCCCAGGCTGGTAGGGCCCTGTCTCCCGGCAATTCACGTTGCCCATGGACAGATTGAGAGTGTGCAGGCCGGTCCACGCGGCCAGATGCATGGGACCGGTGTCCGGTGTGACCAGAAGCTCCACGGCCTGCCCCGTGGCCGCAAATTCCGCGAGGTTCAGCCGCCCGGCAAGGTTCAAGATGTCGCCGGGCAGGCCTGCTGCCACCTCCCGCGCAAGTTCGACTTCCTTGGGCCCGCCGAAAAGCATGGGCCGCAGCCCGCGCCGCAGAAGCTGCCGACCCAGTTCGGCCCAGAAGGTCGCGTCCGGCCGCTTGGCCTCGTCGCTGGCCCCAAGAAAAAGGCCCACATTGCGCCGCGCGGCCCCCGAAAGGATGCGCGGTTGCGGCCAGCCCGTGGCGGCCATGAGCGACGGGGGCACGACGTCGAGGGCGTTGAGGTCCGCCCAGTGGAAGAGATTGTGCCTATTCCCGCCCACAAGACTTGCGCGGTAGAGCTGCCACGCGCCGCGAATGTAGCGCGTGCCGTCCGGCATACGCACCGGGCCGATGGTCTCGTCGGAGCGAAGCTCCCCGGCCAGTTTCGCGGCGCGATCGTCGTGACTCAGGTTGACGACGAGGTGGAAGCGCTCCTGCCGCAGACGCGCGAAACTCGCCTCGTTCCATGAAAAGTAGACCACCTGCGGGCCGATGGGCATGAGGTCGCGAAAGAACATCTCCTCAGCCGCCACCCACACCGGATGGCCCGGATAGGCCCGCATGAGCCACAGACACAGGGGAAAAGACAGGATGAGATCCCCCATGCGCAGGGTCTGGAGCACGAGGATGGGACGCGCGTCAGTCATGCCCGTCCCGGCCGAAGATGTCGCGCATGGTTTTGAAGAGCGCTTCGAGGCGATGCTCGTAGGTATGCTCGGCAAGGATGCGCCGACGCGCCGCGGTGACGATGCGCGCCCGCTCCTGCGGATGACCGAGGTAATGACGGATCAGCTCTCCTGCCTCGGCGGGGTCGGCGTAGGACGCGATCTCGCGCCCCGGCTCGAACAGGTCGTCCATCTGGGCGCGGCTGTCCGTGAGCACGAAGGCACCGCAGGCGGGCACGTCGAACACGCGCTGGTTCACCGCGCCCTTCATCTGCTTGCTCGTGCAGTTGAAATTGATCTCGGAAAGCGGATAGAAGCCCGGCAGTTCCTCGTAGTAGTTGAGTTCGCGATGCCAGCGCCAGTCGCGCCCCTCGCCGGGCAGGGTGGATCGCCACCCCTTGTCGCCCGCGATGAGCGGCGAATACGGCAGCGTGGCTTCCACGCAGGCGCGGCGATACTGGCGGGTCGCCTCCCAGGTGATCATGGTCTCGTAGCTGAGTCTGCGCTCACTGGTTTCAAGCCCCTCGAAGGCCCCCACAAGCTCCGGGTGCGCGGCGCGCAGATAGGCGCTGACGCTTCGCTCGGCGCTGTCTCCGAACCCGGCGGCCACCTCGCGGTAGCTGACCAGCAGCTCGCGCGGGAAATGCCCGGCCTTCATGCGGTGCCCCACCTTGTAGATCATGGAGTTGCCCACGAAGGACACCCGCGAGCGCCACGGATGCGCGGCCGGAACGCGGGCGGGCGGCACGAAACGCGTGGCGTCCGTGGCCAGTGGCAGGTAGTGCACATGCGAAAAGCCGAGCTCGCGCAGGGACTCCACGTTATCCGCGTCCCACGTGAAGATGGCCGTCCAGTCGCTGACGAGGCGGCGGTACAGGTAGAGGATGAGGTGAGGATTGTCCACGAACCACGAGGCCAGCGGCAGGCGCAGGCGTTCCAGCAGGTCCACCAGCACGCCCTCGCGGTCCACGCCGAGGTGGTTGATGGTGAACACAAAATCCGGCCGAAACTCGACCACCGCCGTGAGCAACTGCTCCACGAACTCGGTGCAGCCCGTCTCCTTGGAGCCGATGTTCAGAAAGCGGTGCGGCGTGCCGAGGCGCTCGCTGGCGCGCACCAGCTCGCCCACAAGGAAGTACTCGCTGGTGATGTAGAGCACACGCGGCGGCCACGAGCGGAACTTGGGATAGGCCGCCCGCGCCCAGAAATCGTAGCGTCCGCTGGCGGCGAGCTTCTCGGCCACGGCGGTGTAGTGCTCGCGGTCCAGCCGGCGGTAGGCCGAAAGCTGCACAGGCTCGAAGGCCCGCCCGCCGTTGTCCATCTGCCAGACGGTCAGTTCGCGAAGCGCACCCTCGGCGTCGGGCGCGTCGATCCACGTCACGCGGGGATTGCCAGCATAGCGTTCGCGAAGCCCCGTGTGCGCGAGGATGGGCCGCTCCTTGTCCACCACGGCCACGGGTCCGTCACACACCGCAAGCAGACGTTCGAGAGCCAGCCCGAGGCCGCTGCCAAGCAGCACGGGCAGCCTGCCCGAGGCGGGATCGAAGGCCGCCGCCGCGCGAGATTCCATCTCCCGCGCACCGCGCCCGAACAGGGCGAAGCTGCGCCCGTCGGCGCGGGTCACGCGGATGTCGGCGACATCGCCGCCCTCCATGACAGGTTCGGCGGTGTAGGAGGAAGCGAGTTCGGGCATGGGGGCTACCAGGTTTCGGTTTCGGGCCTGTGCAGGAGAAATTCCACGCGGCGATTGCGTGTGCGGTCCTCGGCGCGATCGTTGGGCACGAGGGGACGGGTTCCGGCGTAGCCCACGGCCTTGAGCCTGCGGGCCTCGATGCCGCCCTTCTCCACCAGCCAGCGCAGGGCGGCCGCCGCGCGCGCCGACGACAGCTCCCAGTTGGACGGATAGAGAGAGCCGCCCTCCTCGCGGTCATCGGTATGTCCGCGAATCACGCAGTTGAAATTGTATTCCTTGAGAATCTTGAGGACGTTCTCCAGCATCTTCTCGGAGCCGGGCCGCAGCGAGGCCTTGCCCTGATCGAAGAGATACGCCGATTCCACGCGCACCAGCACGCCTTCACGCTCGGCGGTGACGCCGGCGGAGCGCTTGAGTTCCGTGTCGTCCTCCACCAGCGCGCGCAACTGCATGGTCAGGTCCAGCACCACGCGCTGGTCCTGATTGAGCTTCACGCCCTTACTTTCGAGGCGCGTGGGGGAATAGGCGGCGAACGTGGCCTGCGGACGCTCCTTCTGCACGCCGAAGGCGTCGCGGATGGAGCCCATGAGCGTGCGGAAGTTGGCGAGGTCCTGATTGGCGAAGGACAAGAGCAGCACGAAGAAGCACAACAGCAGGGTCATCATGTCCGCGAAGGTCGCCATCCATTCTGGCAGACCTTCCTGAACCTCCGGCCCGTCGTCCTTGCGCTTGGGAATCTGAATCTGCTCGCCCATGCGACCCTCCGCCTACTTGTCGCCCCGAAGCGCCGGAGCGAGGAACGCCAGCAGCTTCTCGCGAACGATCTGGGGGTGCTCGCCGTGCAGGATGGAAATGACACCCTCCATGGCAATCTCCATGTACAGGGACTCCTCCTGCGAGCGCTCCTCCAGCTTCTTGGCCAGCGGCAGGAAGACCACGTTGGCCAGCACCGCGCCGTAGAGGGTGGTCAGGAGCGCGACGGCCATGGCCGGGCCGATGGCCGCGGGGTCCGACAGGTTCTGGAGCATCTTCACCAGACCGACGAGCGTGCCGATCATGCCGAAGGCCGGAGCCATGGTGCCCATGCCCTTGAACACGCCCTGGCCCTGCCGGTGGCGCTGCTTCATGAAGGAGATTTCGGTGTCCATGACCGCGCGCACGAGGGATTCCTCAGTGCCGTCGGCCACGAGCAGGATGCCCTTGCGGATGAAGGGATCGTCCACGGGAGCCTTTTCGAGGGCCACCAGCGATTCCTTGCGGGCCTTCTCGGCCAGCATGACGACCTGGTTGATCAGGGACGCGGCGTCGGTGTCGTGGGCGAAGAAGGCCTTCATGGCCACCTTGAAGGAGCCGAAGACAATCTTCATGGGGAACATGATGAAAGCCGTGGCCATGGTGCCGCCAACGACGATGAGCACGGAGGGCACGTCGATGAAGCCGCCAAGGCCGCCGCCGCCGAACATGATCGACCCGACGATGAGTCCGAATCCGGACAGAAGTCCAAGCAGAGTGCCGATATCCATTCAGTGGAAATCCTTACTTTCTCAAAGCTGGTGACTCGATGACGACTTCGTAGTCGCGATACTGGAAGCGGACATTTTCGAGATAGTCATCCACCACGAGGCGGGCCTCGCCGATGGTGACCTCGACGCCGGGGCGGACGCGTCCCGGCACGACCACCGCGCAGTTTTCGAGATCCTTGACCTTGTGGATGCTCTTCCACAACTCGTTGTGGCGATCCTTGAACAGGGCCAAGCGTTCCTCGTCGCGCGAGATGATGGGAAAGAATTCCTTGCGCAACTCGGGGTGCCGCTCCAGCCGGGAGCGGTTCTCGTCGAGCTGCGCGGTGAGCTCCCGGATGCGGGTACTCAACAGATGCGCCTTGTAGAGCGTCACCGCGTCGTAGCCGAGGATGAGATTCGTCTCGGTGGACAGCCCGCCGCCGAGCTGCTCGCCAACGAAGATCAACCGCGAACTGACAGCCCGGCCGCCCACCAGCATGCCCTTCACGGCGAGCTTATGGCCGGAATAGACATCGCAATGCATGCAGGCCCCGTCGATGAGCAGGCTGCGCCCCGCGAGCAGGCGGGCGTTCTCCGCGAAAGGCGCACGGATGTTGCGCTCGGCGCGGACCTCGGCCTTGCCGCCGCCCTTGATGCCGGACTCGACAACCACGGAATCCTCGGCGCGCACATCGGCACCCTCGACGATGTCCTTGACCATCACGTTGACGCCGCGCACCTCGAAGCCGGAGCGCACGCTGCCATGCACCACCACGTTGCCGCGAAAGAAAATGTTTCCGGTGTGGAAGTCCACATCGCGGCGGACATTCAGGGTCCGCTTCACCGTGATGAAGCCGTCCAGATAGAAGACGTAGCCATCGGCCGCAGCGAGCAGCCTGTCCGGATTGTCCGGGTCGAGACAGGTGTTCGGGCCAGCCGGAAAGAGCTTTTCGTCGTAGACGCACTTGATGGTGCCGTCGTCGACCTCGGGCGGCCACAGCTTCCACTCCGCCAGCACGTCCCCCCGGCGCACGTTCTGCACGTAGCCGAGGTTGTAGAAATCAACATGGCCGCCCGACAGCTGCCTCGGCTTCAGATTGAGATAGTCGAACGTCGGGTCGAAGTGGTGCAGCAGGTAGTACGCCATGGGCATCGCTCTCGCTGTTCGATGGTCGACCGGGATGGAAGTCCGCGCGCATCGCTCCGCTTCCGG